>NZ_JAAKTL010000003.1:0-325590 GCF_049174415.1 Aeromonas sp. 601039 | reverse complement strand
AAAAAATCGGCTCAAACATGAAGAAATGAAATGACTGCGTCAGCCGAGAAGAATTTCCCCGCTTATTCGCACCTTCCTTAACAACAACATAAGTCCCATCAAAACATTCATCTTCGCCCCAAATTGCAGACGAGATAATAAAAGGGTCATACGAGGTGGGCTCGTATGACCCGCATTTTCCGCAGGCAACAACATTGCACTATCCATTCTAATATCCATAACCTTTGCATGCTCAAAAATTGAGCGGCGAATATTCAACCACATGTAAGAACTATGGCAAACGTTTTTAACGTTACTTAATGTAAGCTATGGATATATCAGTTTCATATCAACAAGATAGAGATGTAATCGGATGTTTTTAGGACGGTGCGAATGGAGTAATGAAATTATAAACGTGAGTAGGCTGATTATGATGAAGGAGCAATCAACTTGTTCGCCTCTTCCTTAGTCGATAAGCATAAAAAATCCGAAACCAAATCAAAAGGTTTCGGATTTTTACACATCAGGGGAGCGGCCTCTGGAGCCTTAACTGAGTGGCATTTGGCATATACGCCCCCTTTACTCATACTCAAATGCGGAACATACCGACCTGATTACTCAGTTCATCCGAAATATTTTTAAGTTGTTCAGAGAGATGACGTGAACTGTCTGCATCCAACGCCAGTTCGTCCGAGACATCTTTGACCGCCTGAATGTTGCGGCTTACCTCGTCGGTGACGGCTCGTTGCTCTTCGGCTGCGCTGGAGATCTGGGTCGCCATGTCGGAGATCTGGTTGATCGAGGTGGTGATCTGCTCCAGCGCATGGGTGGCGTTGTTGGCGTCATCCACGCTGTTCTGGGCCAGCTGCTGGCCTTCGTGCATGGTGCTGACCGCTCCCTGGGTATTGCGTTGCAGGGTTTCGATCATGCTGCGGATCTCGACAGTCGAGCTGTGGGTACGCTGTGACAAAACGCGCACCTCGTCGGCCACTACCGCAAAGCCACGGCCCTGTTCACCGGCACGCGCCGCTTCAATGGCAGCGTTGAGCGCCAGCAGGTTGGTCTGCTCGGCGATGCCCTGAATGGTGGAGAGGATGGTGTTGATCTCCTGAGCGTTTTTCTCCAGTTCCTGAATGATGTTGGAGGCCTGTTCCACCTGGGTGGCCAGATCGGTGATGGAGCGCTGGTTGCGGGCGATCACCTGTTTGCCATGCTCGCAACTGCTGGAGGAGCTGCGGGCCGCTTCGGCAGTTTGCTCGGCGTTGCTGGCAACATCGACCGCAGTTGCCGACATCTCATGGACCGCAGTGGCGATCTGAGTGATCTCGTTTTGCTGGCGAGCCAGCCCCTCATTGGCCTTCTCCGCCATGCTGTGGGAGGACTTGGCCTGCTGGTTGAGTTGGCCGGAGGAGTTGGAAATGTCCTGCACCATCGCATGGAGCCGCTCAATGAAGGTATTGACGTGTTTGGCAACCGCGCTCACCTCATCTTCACGCTCGATCTTGAGGCGGCGGGTCAAATCGCCGTTGCCACGGGAGAGATCGGCAATTGCCTCGCCCAGGGTTTTCAGAGGCGCTAGCGAGCTGTTGATGGCGACATAGGAGAAGCCAGCCACGATCAATATGGTGATAAGTCCCTGAATAAGTGAGGAGGTGACCATGCGGCGTACCGACTGGTAAGCGGTTTCGTCATCCACCATCATGCCGTAATACCAATTGGTGTTGGGGATCGCGTTAAAGTCAAAGACCTCTTTCTTACCGCTGATCACCAGCTCGTTGATCGTACCGTCATGAGCGATCTGATTGATGTAAGACGCGGTCAACTCGGGGGCTAGCGTTGTGGCGGGTTTCAGACTCAGGGAGGCATCGGGGTGGGCGATGATGGTGCCGTTGCTGTCGACCAGAATGGCGTAAGTCCCCTCGGTAGTGACCGTCAGAATATCCGAGATAAGGGCGCTGATAGAGACATCTCCGGCGATAACCCCCTGGGTGTTGCCACGCTGGAATGGCTCGGCGATGGTGACGATCAAACTGCCGTTAGAGACATCGGCGTAGGGCGCAGTGATGACCAGTTTACCGGCGGCAACTGCATCCTTGTACCAGGTGCGTTGACGGGGGTCATAATCGGCTGGCAGGCCGGAGGGGGTACTCTCGAGCATCTTGCCGTCAGCAGTACCGGCATAGACCCCCTCAAAGCCACCGGCATTCATGGCTTGGGCCAGATGGCTGATGGGTTCATCTTCTTTGGTGAATGCTTCCTTGGTGGTACTGACCATGCTGATGCGGGCATCGACCCAGTTGGAGATACCCTTGACGTTGGCCATGGAGCTTTCGTCAATGATGCTCCAGACCAGTCTCTGGGTTTCAGTGCGCAGTTGTGAGGTGTTGTACCAGACTTGCAGGCCGGTGATCACCAGGATGATGATCCCGATAGCCAAGACCAGCTTGTTTTTAATGGATAAGTTCATAGTGACATCCCTGTGAGCGTTAGTCTGAGTGTAGGAAAAAATTTAATTATTGTGGAATTTTAGTGGGTTATTGACTAAATCCGAAATTTTCAGCGAATCCGGGGAGCTGATCCTCTGACTCAACCAACCTAGAGAGTCAGATGGGCAAGTCCCAACAGGAGATCCCCTGTCAGGCGACAAGTGAACTGAGCGGAGCTGTACAGATCTAGTTATCACCTGACACCGGCCTCAAACCGGTGTCTTGTTTACGCTACTTTAGTGCGCACTTCCTTCGGTATCAATTTCAGACCCTTTTTGAACATGCTGTAGGGAGTCTGTCCTTCCATCATCCTGCCCTGATGTGGCCGCTGGATGTTGTAGTGCTCCAGGTAGCTATCCAGGTCTGTCTGCATCTGCTCTACCGACTCATACCAGGTTGTCCTCCCCTTGATACGGAAGTGTTCATCCAGCAGGGTACGATGTAGCCGCTCGATAAAGCCGTTGCTCTGCGGTCTGCGTACCTTGGTGGTCCGGTGCTCAATCCCCTCCAGTTGCAGGAACAGCTCGTAGGGATGATGGTCAGGGCGCCCACAGAACTCGCGCCCGTTGTTCGACAAGATTGTATAGACCCGAGCCTCATGGGCTTCGAAGAACGGCAGGACCGTTTCGTTGAGCACATGAACCGAGGTCACCGGCAGCTTGCTGGTGTAGAGCCGTCCCCAGGCGTGGCGGCTGTAGCAGTCCAGCACGGTTTGCAGATACACCTTGCCAACCCCTTTGAGCGCGCCGACGAAGAAGGTGTAGACCGCCACCAGTTCCCCGGTGTAGTGAACCTCAATTTGGCGTTCGCGAAACTCGGGGCTGAAGCGCTCGAGCAGGCGGATCTGCTCGTCATTGAGCTCAATCGTCTGTTCCCTATGGGTTTTCTCGAGGCGCAACAAGCGGTCATGCTTGGAGAGCAAGTCGTGACGTTGCCACACGCCACGCACACCGCCCGCACTGACGTTGATGCCTTGCAGAGCCAGTTCTTGCTCGACCCGCAGCGGGCCATGGGTTGGTCTGGTGAGAGAGTAATCGAGGATGGCTTGCTCAATCTCGGGAGCGACCCGGTTGGGATGAGCGCCTTTACAGCCGGGGAGTTTGTCGAGCAAGCCCTCGGCGCCATAGGTCTGGTAGTTACGGCGAATCTCGTAGAACTGCTGGCGGCTGTAGCCGATGAGCTTGCAGGCTTTTCTGACGTTATTGAGCTCTTTGGCGAGCTCTAGCAGGCTGAGTTTACGACGTGCTACTTTCTCGTTGGTGGTCATACGGTGACTCCGGATAACACGGTAGGGGTACCGTTTTGTTATCCGGTTTGAAGCCGTATGACCACTCCCTTTTGTGGGCAACTGTCAGGTGAATACCATCTCCATACAGACTGTATTTAAAAAATTTTGAATTATCAAAGTTCAATAGGTTGCCTATACCAACCAACCAACCAACCAACCAACCAACCAACCAACCAACCATTCATTGACTGAAATTATATATAGTAAGTTATTGTGTAACCTGTTTTTAGGTTGTTGGAATTTGTAAAGTAATCACCAATGTTTCAATGGAGTAACATTATCTAAATGTAATAATCAGTTCAACCAGAGGTCGACCCAATAATAATCATTGCAAAAATATATAATGCTGTATGATATATGGTTATAGCTTTAGCGAATTTATTTGATACATGCGGATTTTTGTTCAAGTCTGTAGTTCTCACTGAGCTAACTATGTGGTACATCTAGTATAAAGTGGTCGGACATTTTATATCAAAATGCTGAACACGGACTGTATGAATGTATCTTTACCCTACAATTGGGTAGATAATAATAGTTTATAGTGGTCATAGGCCATGTTATGCCCCAAGTGCTATCGTGGCCGCTGCGAGTTGTTCATCAAGGATGATGAGATGCTTTGGCGGTTTATGATCGATGACGATATTCCGCTGCTCAACAATGAGGCCGGGCGCTCGCTAGGCGTGGCTATGTGCTGAAGCACAAAGGGGGCTGCGGGGTATACTCACATCGTGGGGAGTTGTTTCGCCAGCGAATACTGTCATTGGTGGAGCTGGCCAAGCGAGTGGGGCGTTGTCCTCAGGAGATGCAGCGCGTTGTCGTCCGTGTCTGCATCGAGAAATGGATTACCCCATATCTGTCGAGTGTGTGCGTCAAGCTCCGGTCGGTGAACGATTAACATGAAGGTGGGTGTGGATTATACGAATGTTCAGCAAGACAAATAGTAGGAAGAGTAGTTCGGCATAAATAGGTAGTATGGACATCAGTGTTGTGTCCAAATAGCAGATTAATAATGAGTATTACACTTATGCATTGTGTTTGATGGCCACAGTTAATAAAAAAACCGCTCACCATAAGGGGGAGCGGTTCGGCTGGTACGATAGGCCTAATTATTTTAGGTTTTCAAATTGGCCGTTTGTCATGTCAATCTGGATATTCAGGTCTGGTACCGGATCATAGATAATCCCTTCACCGACGGTACCTAGTAGGCCATAAATTGGCGCCAGCATTTTATCGCCAAGGAGGTTGCTGAGATCCTTGCTAGGGTCCCACTCTTGGGAAAGCGTCAAAGTCTTAAGTTTGGTGACTTCGTCTGCCAATTCCTGTTTGCTAACATTATGTTTTTGGCCATATTCACGAGCCCAGTTTAAAACAAAGCGCATTTTATCATCGATTTGTTCTGAGTTCTCTTCATCACCATGGTAATGGGCTTTGAGCACCGCACCGATCAACTGGCTGAGGGTTGTCTTATACAGCTCATTCCAGGTAAGCCCTGAATCAGCTAACACATCTGCTTCAAACAGGGGTTGCCATTCCGAATCTTGACAGATAAATTTTTGGCAATTCTCACGCTTATAGACATCCAGCATGGTTTTGGCCACAGGTTTTTTTGTTAGTGAATTGTCAAGGATCTCCAGCAATGGTCCATCAATATCAACACCGAGTGCCGCGAAAATATTTTGGCTCAAACCATCGACCAAACCAACTAAATTTGCATCAGGAACTGATTCCATAACCGTTGTGTTGTCAACATCTGTGGTTATCAATTTGTTTTTAATATCGACCAATACCGAGCGATAAGGTGCGGGATAGCTCACTGAGGCACCTGTTTGAATATCATAGATCCAACTACCATCCTCATATTGACGTTTGGTAATATCATTAGCGTGGAAGTGACCAGTAAACACAATGTTCACACCTGCTTGCGCCAAGATTTTTGATATATACTCACTGGTGCTGGTATAGAGGGTTTTGCTCTTCTTACCAGTGTATGTGTTGGTAAATTCTTCTATATAGGTGGGTACATCGATACTATCATGAAATGAGGTTTTTTCACCATCGATGACATAACCAGGGATTAAAGCACTCTTGCTAGGGAAATGTTCAATAACACCAGCATGGTTCATTGCCAGCAATATCTTTCCTTGATCTTTGGCTTCCTGTGCCTGCTGTTTAATCCACTCCAGAGTGCTCAAACGCTCAGGCGTCAGCAGAGATCCGCCAGTTTTACTATAATCCGGACTATTAGCTTGCCAGTGCTGTTGCACATCTTTGATGGAGGAGGTAATGGAGTCTATTGCGAGGATTCGCACGCCCTCTGTTGGTTCGGCAACAAAGGAGAAAGAGTTAGGGTCTCGGGCAATGGCTTCATTAAAACCAAAATCTTGGTAGAAATTATCCCAGTTCTCCATAAACATAGGTTCGCCAGTGGTGTTAGTCATATGCGGCGCCATGCTGCCAGGGACAACATTCTGCTCATTTCCTTCCAGATAGACAGCTCCTTTGGCGGTCAGGGTTTGGGTCAGGGATTCTTTATAACCATAGGGGTTATTCATATCGTGGTTACCCGGCACCACATAGACTTTGATTCCTTGTTCTCTAGCACGCTGCAAGCTTGTACGTACTTTTTTATGGTTAATTCGTTCCCCATCCTTGGTCAAATCACCTGGTACTAAAATAACGTTGGTACCGTTTTTAATCATTTCTTGAATTGCATGATCAAGTAATTCTTGACTTTGCAAAAACGCCTTGCGGTCGCTACTAATAGCGGCTTGAAACATCTCGCCATTAATATCATCCCCCATACTACCATCATATAGATGTGTATCGGTAACAATCGAAATCTTTAGTGTTTGAACATTTTCGCTGTCAATATATTGGTCAGTTTGACTGTGATTGTCATTACAGCCTGCTAATAAAATGGAGCTAACTACAACACTCAATGCTAGTTTTTTAAAATGCAACATAATTACTCTTTGATGATTAATTTTGGTTTGGTGAGTGCGAGAATAAGACTGCAATCTTAAGTTTTTATTACACAGTGGAGTAGCGTGTTTATAACTGCCGATAAATATGAGTTACATTCAGCTCACAGTCAGCTTTGTAATTAGCGACGATGGAAAAAGTAACAATATTGTGAAGGCGGCGTATTCTGCTTGCAGATGGTCCCTCCCGTATTGCTTTCTGGCATGACCATAAAGCATCCGACACAGGCAGTTAACTCTCTGGCCCTCGAGCAGACCGACGAGTTCATAAATAAGCTGCCAGGCCGTATTACTAAGTTGGAGGATCGCTTCAACCAGCACAGCGGCAATTCTTCCGAGCCCCCTCCAGTGTCAGGACTGAAACTGCTCCGCCTGTTCGTGGTTTCTTACTATCCGCCTGTTGATTGCCCCTGCTGGGGTTGCAAGGAGTTGTCTCATGGTAAGCTTTAGCGGAGTGCATTAGGTGTTTGATACGCCCCAGCTTGCGCCGTGCGTATTCCGGTGAAGTTGAACAGTGATTCCGGAATCTGTGAACACCATTTCCGGAAAGTATGCGGACAGAGATTCTTCGAGCAGAAGCTGAGCTTTGAGGGGAGACATCTTTTCGACTCACCGAACAAGCCAGCAGCCAAGCGCAGCGCGGCAGTTGTGGATCCAAGACGTTGGAACAGGACGGTTCATCTGACATCAGAGTACGTGCTCTGAGGTGTCCGGAATCGGTGTACACGCAAGCCGGAATCAGCGTTCATTTTAAACCGGAATAGGTGTTCATTTTCGACCGGAATATGCACGCCGCAGAGGGTTGAGCAAGGTGGGCAACACCTCGGCATCATGGACATTTTCCAACGAGACTTCCGCCGTCACGATATCGTGGGTCACCGGGTCTACTGCCAGATGCAACTTGCGCCAGACTCTCCACCATGTTTTCTGATCTTCTACTCGCCTTCACCAAACACCTTCAACCCGGTTGAGTCGATAACCAAGACGGTAATGCGGCTTGTCGATAAGCCACCGTCACCGTGCGTGCTAGCCTGCTGACATAGCTATACCCGTTGTGAACAGTGGCACATTCATCAGCTCTAACAGGGCGTTGACAGTATAGTCCCTGAGTAGCCCGCATAGTGAGGTTGAAAATCCCCTTAACCATCAGGAAAGTGACGATGATCTGATCGGTGTAGAACTGGCTACGCCCGTAGTCCATGATTCTCTTGGACTGTTCTGTCAATTCGGATATGATTTGTCGTGGCTGACCAGCCAGACTTTCGCACGAGTCAAAATGGTTACTACTCTCAAGCCACATGATCTCAACCTCAAATCCTCACCTTGGATGGATTAAACGTGCGATGTATACCCCAGGGTAGGACTAGGAGATTGGATCATGACCATCAAAGCGTTCGTCCACACAACCCAACTTGAGCTCAAAGATGTACTAGGCATCTCCCTCAAACGTAGTCATATCTACGAGATGATTGCTGCGGCCTATGGCTACAGTACTTACGCGTCATTGCAAGCTGATGCGATTCTGCTCAGTAATACGAAATGGCAGGTTGCGTTGGATGTAAGTGCAATTGAGGCTAGAGCTAATATTCTGGGTATTAGTATTCCTGAGCTTATCGCTCAGAAGTTGGCCACATTGTTAGTGCAAGATGGTATTATAAGCCTACGCGTAAAAGAGATTTTGAGGAATCGCCTAAACGACGATTACATTACTCAGCTTTATATTAAGAGTAATCAACTTCCTCCTAATTCGACTACTGCTAGCCGCTTTAGCTCCTCAGACCATTATGCTGGGGAATTAATGAGTATGTTTAAACAGAATGAATTTAACTCGCCATTAGTACACCAGGGGTTGGTCCAGTTAAGTGCATTTGCAGACCGAAATGCTTCATCGTTCCCACAATACGAGCTTCATCAAGAGTTTTATAAACTGGCTGGTGAGTTTAATGATACAGATGTAGGCGGATTAGTTGATAATGATAGAGAACGATACTCGCTTTGGCTCCAGCACTTGAAAAAATCAGCTATGAGATTTGACATAGAGGCTATAGAGTTATTGTCAACCTATCGGCTTGATGTTTCTTTATATATGAATGAATTAAAAGACTACACGTATCATGAAAATGTAGCAGTCAAATGCGAAGATGCTAGGTATATGCAACATGCATATTACTGGTGGATTAGAGCTGCATTACAAGGGTCTATTAACGCAATGCACAAGTTGATTAGCAACTATGAAAAGGAAGACTTATATCGTTGTTGGATATGGGTACTTCTTGCAGAGAGTATTGGGTATGATCTCCTAAATGAGGTCGATACATCCACAACTTATGATATGCATGCGGGTAGTGACAAGCATACATTCACTATCCAAGGGCAGACTTTTCCTGCACTGACATTACCAGCTCTAGAGATGGTCTTGCATCACAAGGCTCAGCGAGTCGTAGATAAGCTATGTCAAGAACATTTTGATGATGGAATCGTATTTGAAGATCACGGCTCATATGACTAAGGCGGAATTAACTAGAAAAGATATTTTTTATCTTTTGTGTTGAGTTTTTATTTGTAATCGACAGCTGTCGACAGTGTGAGAGGCGTGTTAAAACGTGAAAATAATCATTGCCTCTCACGCACTACATTTAGATCTTGCTGAGTTAGGTGTGCTAATTACTTTAATAAAAGATAATTCACACAAAAGATGAGTGTTGACACACTATATTCTAGTAATTTCTTATTGTAAGTGCAATTTTCTTCCTTTAAGGAAAGCTAGCTCGAAGGAATTAAAAATCTGGATTATCTTCGCTGCGAAGCAGCGGAATGTTGAAATTCTTAAATTTTTTAATTGTTCTCAATAATAGTAAATGGACAGTTTTTCGATTTTTTCAAGTGGGGTAAATGAAAAAAGTTCGAAAAAAGATGAGGTTGGTTATTTTTGAAGCGTTCTTAAGGGGGAGTTAGCCTATCAGCTACCTCGCTCTAGGTGCGCACCCCATGTTGGATTCGTCCTACAAGTACTATTACTGCCTGAGCCCCTAAAGCTGTCGACAGCACCTCTGCTGGCCGTTTACCACCTAAGCCCCAAGCTGGGCGATGTAACCATGACAATGCTCTGGCGGTATTGTTTCTGTGGAGGAAGAGAACAGCTTCGAGTGCCTGTACAACGCCGTATACCCTGGCACCCTGCGAGATTGATAGGGGAGCCCCAATCCTCAGCTTGCGAGCAACAGTGTGGCGACTAATGCCTGCTAAGCGGCATATCAAACCTATGTCTGCACTCATCAATTCAGCCAGTCGATGAATGATGCCAGGAGCAACGCCAGCCACGATCCATAGATGTGCTCCTAGTGGGTCACGAGGAATACCAAGACCTTCTAGGAGACGGTTCGGAGTAACTGCGTCACTACTAGGATGATAGGTTGCATAGGGCATCATGTAGCACTCCTCATTGTACAAACACGACCTCTCATGAGCTATCCTACCCCAAACTGTCGTTTTGAGTGGAAAATTAACAACCAAATGCCCCTGCATTGAGGAGGGCTGATGACCGAGTTGGTCTGTACTGAACCAGGTTTAGGCATTGAGCTGGGGACTACTTTTCAGGTTCTATCGGAGAACGGCTCTGAATGGGAAATCCTGTTGGGTAATGAATACCGAAGGGTCAACAAACGCAGCGGGCGCGTTACAGGTTGGAAAACACCTCCAAAATTTGAGTGCAAAGACATCCAAAAATAACAAATGAGAGTTCAATGCTGGTTATGCCAGTAATAATGTTGACTAGCGGCTTCACCTTTCATAGAATCAAGGCACAGGGAGATTCGCTACCCTAAGTGCGAAGTTGAAACAAGGGAGAGTCGCTACCCTGAGTGCGAAGTTGAAAAAATGCTGAAACCCTGCCTCGTTGCGGGGTTTTTTGCTTTCTGGAGACATGGATGTGTAGTGGCCTAGTCATCCAAGACTTCCTCTTAAGTTAAGAGGGGCGAAGTGTCTGGATCCTCAAGGGGCAAATCTAAAATTTCTTATCATCGACTCATTCTGTGAGCCAATGATATTGTCCTATCGGCTCATTTCGTGAGCCGATCAAGATCATTCATCGGCTCATCTGGTGAGGTGGTCTCAACGCTAGCTACTACATAGATTAATTTTTTGGCTACACAGTTTCATAGAAGATTGGAGCCAGGTCACTAAGCAGATCCAAACGCAATTTAGCTCAGGATTTTTAAATGATGCTTTTTCGAATCATCTTGGTGCCAAAAACAGTGGAGCTGATGCTGGGATTGAGAGATAATTTTCCTGATATAAAAATGTGATACATGAGGATAAAAATGAACGATTTTTTGAAAATACTGATGAATATTCGTAGTCTGCGAGCTGCATTGCGTGAGTTGTCATTTGAGCAGTTGGTCGAAATCAGAGAAAAATTCGAAGAGATTTTTGCTGAGCGTGAGCAGCAAGAAAACAAAATCAAAGCCGAGTCTGCCGAGCGCCTGCAAAAGTTGGCAGAGTTTACCGAGATGTTGAAAGAGGCTGGCATCGATCCGAGCGAGCTGGTTGGTACTGCGGCTCCAGCGAAAGCTGATGGTTCAGCCAACAAAGCCAAACGCGCTCCTCGTCCTGCCAAATACAAGTATAACGAGGACGGTCAGGAGAAAACCTGGACTGGCCAAGGTCGTATGCCCAAGGCCATCGCAGAAGCTGTTGCGAGTGGTCGAGCATTGGAAGAGTTCTTGATCTAGTGCTGAGAGCCCATGCCTGTGTGGCATGGGCTCTTTCTAGCTACCATAGATATGTGTAGAGGTTAATTATGAGTGATAGCTTTCCTTATAGTCTTCCAATAATGGATGTGATCCGTCATGACTATGAGAGATTTAGGTTTGACACTCATAAATATACACATAAGGGATTGTTTACAGATGGTGATTTATTATTTGCTGTGATACTAGAAGTAAACAGTAACAAGGAGCTTCTAGAGGAGCTAAGTCAGCAGTATCATCATTTTAAAACAGCCGGAATTCCAGCCGCAAAAATTGTTGGGGAGATCTTAGATAGCTATAAGCCTATAGCGCTGCGAAATTCAATTGAGAAAAGTCATCTTCATGGTCATCCTATGAATATGCACGAAACAATTAATGAACTGAATTTGCATATTCCTAAAAAATATCATCCATTCTACGTTGATTTTAAGTATGGGACTAACAAGTTCCAGATTACCTTAAAATGTAATTTTACAGAAAGTGACAAGGAAGAAATTCAGTTGATATGTGAGTCTCTTGGTTATCAAGGGTATGATTACGTATTTATACACAATGATAGAATAAAGGACTACCCTGGCGAAGTTCACTATAAACCAAATCAAAATGGCAACTTATTATTGGCTGCTAGCGGACTGATTCATAAGCAATTCCCAAAAGAATTACTTGCATGCTATGAAGAAGATGAAGATTTTTGGCTTGAGAATCGACATTTTATTTTTAGTGGGAATCATTCTGATTCAGCAGCGAGTTACTTATTGCCTGGTTTTGATAAAATCGGAACACGCTGTTTTGTTGATGCATCAGTTTTCTCTCGTCTAAATATTAGGGTCTATTTGACGCTATATGAACAGGTGGTTATCGCATTGCCGCTTGAGCAGTCCAATGAGCATTTCTATGAAATGTTTAAAATTAATAGGTTTGAGTTGCGTGAATTGATTTTTCGTGGGCGATTATTATTTGTTGTCCCACAAAATCTAGCTAGGTATTCTCAATCTTTGCTCCTTGACATTATTTCAGTTAATCCTAATTCTATTATTTTCTCTAGACGTTTAGCCGCAGCAACCATTCAAGGTATCCAAGAAAAGAGTGGTGTTGTTGGGACTACTTTTTCGAGTGATGAGCAATATAATTTTGTTCACCACTGCTCTCGTTCTGGAAATCTAGGATTGCAGCGATTAGCGGATATGCTTTCGGCACAATGGCAATTCGGAGAGTATATTGTAAATAAAGAAGGCGCAGTAGGTGCACATTATTTGGGCCTATCTGAAATGGCCATAATGGGATTTAAAGAAAAAGGAAAAGACTATACTATAGAATTATCTAGTGCGAGCTCTAGCTACGAGTTTTCCCAAGGATTAAAAGCCCATCACTTTCCATTCGACTCTAGTGGCTACTCAGAGGTTAATGCTTGCCAAATAATTAGTGGCTTATATAACGGAGTTGTTAGTACATCACAAACCATACGAGAGTCTGAGATATCGACAATTTTGAGTAAAGTGTTTGCAGTTAATAATGACATGAGCGTACTGGAACTCGATGATGCATTATCACGCAGTCTTATTAGAACTCTACCAAAAATAATAGGTGAATTTTCTAGGCTTAGTGAGGAACAAAGAACAGAAAAGCTCTACTGCTTAAACAAAGAAATACAAAGGATTGAAAAAAATCAAACGAGAGTAGCATCTCTGGATTTTGCTGGTGCATTTATTCCCGCAGCTGCTGGGGCTGTAATGGAATACTCAAATGTTATGGGGGCTGGCTATATATCACTGGGTGGATGGGCGATTAAAGCACTTGAAATGTATACTCGCAACTCTGACTTAATAAACAATCCGGTATATATTAAGTTATCGAGTCTAAATCATCTAGTTTCTCAAGATGCTGTGATAGTGAAACATGTAAGAGATGCCTTTTCTACTGTTAATGGATAGCATTTTCTGCCAAATGGCCTAGCCATTTATTATAAGGTATCTGATGTCTATGAGTAAAAAATTTGAAGATTTAATCGAATCACAACCATTTGAGGTAGCTCAGAGCACAAAGGAGCTTGCCGAAGTGCTGAGAGTCCGTATCGCTCTGACCAAATTGCTTTCAAATCTCATGGCTGGTGATGTTCCTGAAATAGATCCCGATGTTCTCGATGGTTTATTGTCGCTCAAAAGGTCTGTTGAGAGTAATGACTGTCGGCTAAGTTTATTCGTTCATATGCCTGACGGAACTAATCATGGCGTCAATATTTAACTAAAGATCGTCATTGGTACGTTAATCGCAGATTTTATCTACCAAATAAAAATAACACCCCATGGCGATGCTTTTTCAAACTCCCTCGGTGTGCAAGCGGATCTGATAGCGTGTATTGCGTCCGCCACCAGGTAATTTCTCAATGCACCCCCTACCCACCAATTCGGCCAGATGGCGTGTAGCCGTCGCCTTGCTGACTCCGGTGACTTTTTGATATTGGCTGGCGTTGATGCCATTTTCAAAACCTTGTTGGCCGCCATCCAATAAACGGTTAATAACCTTGGTTTGCTCTGGACTCAGACCATCATGACAGTGCTGCAACCAGAAATGTTTTTTGGCAAGAGAACGCTCAATAACCTGTAATGCCAGCTCTATGGCGTAATCCAGTGTGTCGAGGAACCAACAGATCCAGGAGGTAATATCTAGCGAGCCCCTCTGCGCTGACTCAAGCGCTCGATAGTAGTCACCCCGCAGCTCTAGAATCGCAACTGACATGGCATACAGCCGGATGCTGTGGCTGTCAGCCTGTGACAGCGCGAGATCGGTCAATGCCCGCGTGAGCCGCCCATTACCATCATCAACGGGATGCAGGGTCACGAACCAGAGATGGCAAATCGCCGCACGAAGCAGTGGATCCATCGTGGGGTCATGCTGAGTCTGGTTAAACCAGGGGATGAACTCGGCCAGTTGATCGTCCAGAGTTGCTCTGGGCGGTGCCTCAAAATGCACGGTGGGGCGATCTACACGTCCAGAGACAACCAGCATCGGCGCATCTCCTCGCAACTGCCCTACATGCAGCCGCTTCACCGACCATTCGTTGACGGGGAACAACCAACGATGCCATTGGTAAAGCCGCTCAATCGTCAACGGCTGTCCATGATTGTCGATGGCATCCAGCATCATGGCCGCGAGCCCCTCTGAGCGCTCTGATACTGGATAGGACTGAGTTTGTGAGCCTCCTAACCGCCTATCCAGAGAGGAACGCACGGATTGTGCATTGAGGCGTTCGCCTTCGATAGCGGACGAGGCGATGATGTTAGCCAATAACGTGTCCAACGTTTGGTCGGGGTTCCCCAACCTGGAATGACGACCGATTAGAATTCCCTGCCTGCGTTGAACCTGCCGTAATCTGGGCAATATCTCGCTATCCCGCCAACGAAAATGGGGCCAATCTGCTTGTTGCCAAATCCAAAATGGTTCCATTATTTCCTCATCCAACGTGCTAGGGTCTCAATAATGAGCCGACCCAGCCCATCATTCGGCTCAACATCTGAGCCGAATATAACACATGCAGCAGACCAGCAGAGCTGGAAATGAGGATGGAGATCCAGGCTGAAAATCTCAGACCGGAGCTGACGAAAAACTGGATTTATTGCTGCTGTGTGGCGCTACAGCAACCAGTAGATAGACGAGGCGGGAAGCTCGTTTTCGTTTCGAATGGTTCTTGTGAGCTTGCAGCTTGCGCTGCATGAATCCACCCCCAAGATAATGCCGTTCGGTCTACTCATTCATATGCCTGACGATACTCACTAATATTGGAATGCCAGTCTAAGCCACCAGAAGAGAAGAATTGAACCACCGAGTAGATTGCCTGCGAGGTATTTCCAAGATCGATCTGACAAGAACAAAATCGCCCCCAGTATTGTTATCAAACCCCAGAGATAGGGCATGAGCAGTACATATAGGCCAGTCAGGGAGTATTCATCGTTAAACCAGTCATAGACAGGCTGAATGAACAGGATCGATGCATTCAAGAGGTGATAGAGCATGAACAACACGAATACCCATGTTCTCTCTGTCTTCACTGCTGCGCTCACTTTAGTTCCCCTTGGAATGGATAGCTGAGTTCAATGACGGTCAAAAATGGCTTGTAGGCAAAGCGCTTGTAGTGTTGAAGAACAAACCAGCTTCTGAAACCGGACGCCAGGCCCTAGAACTTGACTCTTCCGGTTGTGGGGTCAGGGCCAATGTCAGGATAATCGAGACCGAAGTGGTCATATAGCGTTACTTTGATCGTGCCCTTGTAGAAATCGCCAAACTTTTCATATGTCGTGATTTCCGCCTTGCCTGCCCAGACATCGTTCACCGCAATTGTGAGGCCTTGCACCTTATCTACCGCAGAGTTGAAGATGGGTAACCGAAAGCCGGAGGTCTTGCTGTATTGCTGCATCAAGTCACTCAGAACAAGCTTATTCATATCACCATCAACTTCGGCCAGCTTTGCCTTCACTTCCTTGATAAGGGTATCTGAGAACTTGATCGTGGTCGGGTGAGCTCGCGCTGCTCTCGTCAATGCTTGGTTCCGGTATTCACCCCCCTCAGATTTTTCGAACTTGGCGATCATGGCCAGAATGTTCATCTTCAAGTCACCAGTTGCAAACAATGTGGCCATGTTGCGGAAGCTACTAAAGAACACCTTGGGGTCACTCTTTTCGAGATCGCCAATAAAGCCGTCATCTCCCATCTTCCCTACGAACATGGGGATAGCCTTGATCTGCTCAGCCGTCATCGTACCATAGGTCATATCTTCGGCAGGGCTACCATCAACGTTCTTACCTGGCTCACGCTTCGACTTGTAAATGAGCACAGGCACATGATAGGTTGTGGCTGACGTTGTATCGGTTTTTGGCTTGAGAGCAGGAGGTATGGTTTCTGTTTTCGGACGCTCTTTCTCTGCCGAACCAAACCACATTGTTGGCTTGGCCTGGGCATATGCCGACTTGATGGCCTGCTCAAACCTGGGCGTCCCTCTCACCGAGATTTGGTCTCCCTGAATAGTACAGCAAGCAAACACATCAGATTGCATCCCCAATACGACCTTTGAACCATCATCAAGGCTTCCTGCCACAGGGCCTAGAATGCGCTTGAACTCGTCCTTGGTGAGTTGGCTGATGTCTCTGAGGTCTGGTTTCTGCATGTATAGAGGGCTCGATGAAAAGTAGTGAGAGGATCACTTTATCATCAATGCGCCAATCGAGACCATGTAGGCATTTTCTGAAAACGGCAGTTTGTGACGCTTTCTATCGATGGACGCGGGGGATTAATAGCTAATAGACAAATGCTAAGGATGGCAATGATGCTAATTGCCATCACTGTGAATAATTATAGGGAAATTTGGTTTTATCTGGGTAAAGAGATAATTACTTGGCAAATATATCTATGGCAGCAACTCGCGAATGTCACACCCCATTACTCTGGCAAGACGATAAGCCTTTTCCAGGGTGATATTAACCTCACCACGCTCAATTCGTCCTACGTAGCTTCTATCAATTTCGGCCGCATATGCGAGTGCATCTTGCGATACGCCCAATTGAAGCCGTCTATCACGCACAGCATCACCAAATTTTTTTGCTAGATCTTGCATGTCTCGCCTCTCACTGGCGAGCACTATCTCTGGTTGTCTGGCTAACGACCACGGATTATAATCCGCAATCGAGTTTAGATTTCCACTAAATGTTTTCGTTCGAGGCTGAGTATTGCTTATGAGCTCCCAGACTGTGTGGTTACCAACCGCGCTCTACACCGCACTCATTCGATTGCAGATGGATGACTTCACTGCGATAGGATTTGTAAATGCCATTTTTGGTGACAAAGCAGAATCGCAGATACGTAAGCGGCGTTATACCTTCATTTATCGGCATCTGATTAAGCTCGTAAATCAGGGACTTCTAAAAAGGAAGAACGTTGATGATGGGAGGCGCTTTTCTCATTTCATCAGGACTCCCAAGTTCGATGAAGTGCATTTCAAAGAGGAATTTATTGGGCCGGATGCGCTTGTAACGGAATCGGGTAAGGAGCGAGAATTGGAAACGTATGAGTCTGTCTTGGAGGGGCTGAGTGCGAGAGCACAGCACTACCGTCAAGCGTTGCAGGAATGTGATTCAATGCTCACTGAGTACCAGGAGTTAAGATCCGACTTCTCCATATTGGATCTAGCGATTGAAAGGGCCATCAACCATACCGTTGCAGAAAGTCGCGATTTGCGGGGCAGGCTGGAGGCCGTGGAGAGGCTTTTGAGGGGGCTGATGGCGTTTAGAAGCGCCTCTTGATGTAACCGTTCAGCGTCAGGGGATTGATGCACACAGTTCGGAGTGAATGGGGTAATCCGTTTCTCGATGCGGGCTCGGATAATTGTATGCAGTCACTCTTGGGGTCAATGTCCCAAGTGTTTGGTCGTCTCAACCAACGAAAGTAAGCGTTGACGAAACAGCTCCCCACTCAGGGCGATAATAGCCACGTTGCGCAGTACATGGGCCCAGCAAAGCAGGCGCAGACTCGTGCAGAACTCCAGCAGGCGCTTGGCGACATCAATGCCACGCCCGTTGGCTGTCACAAAACAGACCGCTATCTTGCTCAGAGCCATACACACATAGATCCGATCGATAAGGTTGTCATGAGCCAACACTTTGCCGTGGAGGAGGTGATGAGGGCGTACTCATCCAAAGACCAATAAGGTCGTCATTGGTTGTCCAATGGGGGAGGGGGGGATTTAATTGAGAGGTTATAGAAGTAAAAAAGCCAGCTAATGCTGGCTTTTTTACTTCTGAAAATGGCGTCCCGTGCAGGATTCGAACCTGCGACCATCCGCTTAGCTTACCACTACAGCTTTCACTGCCACCCGAGGGTGTTTGTGGTCTGGACTATATCTTCACCCACAGCATTATCTGTTTGGGTGGAGGGCGCTAATGATGTATTCCGCAATGAGATCGCATTGCACCATCTAGTCTCTGCACCTTCTCTACACGCTTGTAGAGCTTGGCTCAAGATTACCACCGCCATTACGCGCTGAGGCTTCCTTGAATTCACCCTCTCCACTGTATAGGTTTCCCTGTACAGGCTCCTAATAACTTAAAGGCGGATGCTCTATCCGACTGAGCTAACGGGACAAATTTTACAAATCAACAACATCTTAAGAGCTATGCAAAATGGTAACTCTTTTTTGTAAGGAGTAACAGCAAGGCTTTACTAGGTAACCTTACCATCTCTCCAGCCCTTGCCTACTCTAGTCACCTCAAAAAGTGGTAACACTTTGGGGGTTAGTTTTGCTCTATCCAACTGAGCTAAGGGCGCTTTGTATCAACACGTCTTAGGGACGAGTCGATGAACATGGTCGGTGATAAAGGATTCGAACCTTTGACCCTCTGGTCCCAAACCAGATGCGCTACCGGGCTGCGCTAATCACCGAAAATCCCTGACCAGCATATCGACAAGAGTCGTACTGGGTAACGGGCGGGCATCATAGCCAAGCGTAAGGGCCAGCGTCAACGACTTTTTCCCCCAGTAAATTCAAGTGCCTACTTATTGCCCGCTACAGGTCTGGCGTGCGTCTGCCGCTAACATCCCGGCTAAAAAAATGCGACAATGCGCGGCAGTTGAACACATGGTGAGTGGAGAACGATGTCTGCCAAAATCATAGATGGAAAACAGGTTGCGCAAACGATTCGCAGCCAGGTCGCGGCGCAAGTCCAACAGCGGTTGGCGGCAGGGAAACGGGCTCCAGGGCTGGCAGTCATTCTGGTGGGGGCGGATCCAGCCTCTCAGGTCTATGTCGGCAGCAAACGTCGGGCGTGCGAGGAGGTGGGTTTTCTCTCCCGCTCCTATGATCTGAGTGCCACTGCCAGTCAGGAAGAGTTGCTGGCGCTGATCGACCAGCTGAATGCGGATAGCCACGTAGATGGCATTCTGGTTCAGTTGCCGTTGCCGGATCACTTTGATACCACTCAGGTGCTGGAGCGGATCCAGCCTGACAAGGATGTAGATGGATTTCACCCGTATAACGTCGGCCGTCTGGCCCAACGTATTCCGGCGCTGCGCCCCTGCACTCCGAAAGGGATCATGACACTGATCGAGACCACCGGCGTGAAGACACATGGTCTGCATGCGGTCGTGGTGGGAGCGTCCAACATAGTGGGGCGTCCCATGACCCTCGAATTGTTGCTGGCTGGCTGCACAACCACGACCTGTCACCGCTTTACCCGGGATCTGGAAGAGCAGGTTCGCCGTGCCGATCTGCTGGTTGTTGCGGTCGGCAAGCCCAACTTCATTCCTGGCGAGTGGATCAAACCGGGGGCACTGGTAATCGATGTAGGCATCAATCGCCTGGCTGATGGCTCGCTGGTCGGGGATGTGGAGTTTGAGACGGCGCGCAGCCATGCCTCCTTCATTACCCCGGTACCCGGTGGCGTGGGCCCGATGACGGTCGCCAGCCTGATGGAAAATACCCTGATCGCCTGTAGTGAATATCACGACTGATCAGGCTGGCGATAACTCTGTGATCCCGTGAGGAGGCAGGACTCGCCAGAAATCTGACAATAAAAAACCGGTTGCTCAGAGAGGAACCGGTTTTTTATTTATCCAACGGGTGTTATTTACATATTTTGTGCTTCGTTTGGCACAATCACAGAGGCGTGATTTCCTTTCGGCCCCTGTTGCAGTTCAAAATTGACAGCCTGACCCGCTTTCAGGGTCTTGTAGCCCTCCATTTGAATCGTGGAGTAGTGAGCGAAGATATCCTCACCGCCCCCTTCCGGACAGATAAACCCAAATCCTTTTGCGTTGTTAAACCACTTAACTGTGCCGGTTGCCATACTTCTACATCCTTTTATTGATTACCCAGAAGTCGTTGAGTAACCTGCGCCAGCCCTTTATAACTAGGGACATGGGCCCATAGCAGACGGGCACAGATTAGCAAGTAACCAATCTAGTCTAACTTTTGAGCGAGTCAAGAAGTTGTTAACAGCTGATGTGATCTGGTTAACAAGTCTATTGACAACCTTGTGTTAGACGGTAGTAATCTAGAGGTACCAAAGCGCGATTATGAGCAAGCAGAAAGAACTCTTTGCTAATGAAGAGATTGCAGAAGCAGAGAAAACAAAGCTGCAGCCGCCACCCATGTATAAGGTTGTGTTGAACAACGATGACTACACGCCCATGGAGTTTGTGGTGGAGGTGCTGCAAAAGTTCTTTGGTATGGATTTGGACAAGGCGACTCAGGTCATGCTGAGTGTGCATTATAGTGGTAAGGGTGTCTGCGGCATGTTTACCGCAGAGATCGCCGAAACCAAGGTTGTCCAGGTCAACACCTATGCACGTAACAACGAACATCCACTGCTCTGTACTATGGAAAAGGCTTGAATCTGATGACTTGATGGCGAGTGTGACACCACATTGTAGCTGTACTAGGGGAGGTGCCTATGTTGAATAAAGATCTAGAAAAGACGCTGAACGAGGCTTTCAAACTGGCCCGTGACGAGCGCCACGAATTCATGACCGTCGAGCACCTGTTGTTAGCCCTTCTGGATAACAGTTCAGCCCATGAGGCGCTGAGCTCCTGTGGTGCCGATGTCGAGCAGATGCGCAAAGAGATCCGCGCATTCATCACCCAAACTACTCCGCTCATACCGCGCGACGATGAAGATCGTGAAACCCAGCCGACACTGGGCTTCCAGCGCGTGTTGCAGCGTGCCGTCTTCCATGTGCAATCCTCCGGCAATACCGAAGTCAGCGGCGCCAACGTGCTGGTCGCTATCTTCAGTGAGCAGGAGTCACAAGCTGCCTATTTCCTGAAAAAAGCCGAGATCAGCCGTCTCGACGTCGTCAATTTCCTCTCCCACGGGGTGCGCAAGGACAGCAAGCCGGATCTCGGCAGCAATAACAATCCCGAGTCTGATGATGATGTTTCGGCCGCACAGATCGAGAGCTTTGCCACCAACCTGAACCAGCTGGTGCTGGAAGGGCGCATCGATCCGCTGATTGGCCGTGATCAGGAGCTCAATCGTACCATTCAGGTGCTCTGCCGCCGTCGCAAGAACAACCCGCTGCTGGTAGGTGAAGCCGGCGTGGGGAAAACCGCCATTGCCGAAGGGTTGGCCTATCGCATCGTCAAGGGGGATGTGCCCGAGGTGATTGCGGGCAGTACCATCTATTCGCTGGATATGGGTTCTCTGCTGGCGGGCACCAAATACCGTGGTGATTTCGAGAAGCGCCTCAAAGTACTGCTCAAGCAGATTGAGCGTCAGGAAGGGGCCATCCTCTTTATCGACGAGATCCATACCATCATTGGTGCCGGTGCTGCTTCCGGTGGTCAGCTGGATGCGGCCAACCTGATCAAGCCGCTGCTCTCCAATGGTTTGCTCCGCTGTGTGGGATCCACCACTTATCAGGAGTACGCCCAGATCTTCGAGAAAGACCGTGCGTTGGCCCGTCGCTTCCAGAAGATCGATATTGTTGAGCCGACTATCGATGACACCACGCGCATCCTGATGGGGCTCAAGAGTCGCTACGAAGCCCACCACGGCGTGCGCTATACCGCCAAGGCGATCCGTGCAGCTGCCGAGCTCTCTGCCAAGTACATCAATGATCGTCATTTACCCGACAAGGCGATCGACGTGATCGACGAAGCGGGTGCCGGTCAGCGGTTGCTGCCGGCGAGCAAGCGCAAGAAAGTGATCAATGTGCAAGAAATTGAGTCCATCGTAGCCAAGATCGCCCGCATTCCGGAGAAATCAGTTTCTTCCTCGGATAAAGAGGTGCTAAAGAACCTGGAGCGCAATCTCAAGATGGTGGTTTTTGGTCAGGATAAAGCCATCGAGGTGCTGACCGATGCGATTCGCCTCTCTCGTTCAGGTTTGGGTAACGAGCGTCGCCCGGTAGGGTGCTTCCTCTTCGCTGGTCCGACCGGGGTGGGCAAGACCGAGGTCACCCAGCAGCTTGGTAAGGCGCTGGGTGTCGAGATGCTGCGCTTTGATATGTCCGAGTACATGGAACGCCATACCGTATCTCGTCTGATTGGTGCGCCTCCCGGCTATGTCGGTTTTGAGCAGGGTGGTCTGCTGACTGATGCGGTGATCAAGCATCCTCATTCCGTCGTGTTGCTTGACGAAATTGAGAAAGCTCACCCGGACGTATTCAATCTGCTGTTGCAGGTGATGGACAACGGCACCCTGACCGACAACAACGGGCGCAAGGCGGATTTCCGTAACGTGATTTTGGTCATGACTACCAACGCCGGTGTGCAGGAGACTCAGCGTAAATCGATTGGCTTCCAGCAACAGGATTTGAGCCACGATGCCATGGCGGTGATCAACAAGACCTTCAGTCCGGAGTTTCGCAACCGGCTTGATCACACCATCTGGTTCAACCATCTGGATATGACGGTGATCCATCAGGTGGTCGACAAGTTCATTGTCGAATTGCAGGTTCAACTGGATGCGAAGGGAGTTTCTCTCGAGGTGTCCGAGCGTGCCCGCCACTGGTTGGCGGAGAAGGGGTATGACAGAGCCATGGGCGCCAGACCGATGGGTCGGGTTATCCAGGAGCACCTCAAGAAACCCCTGGCCAACGAGATCCTGTTCGGTTCACTGGTTGACGGGGGAATAGTGAAGGTTGAGTTGGTAAATGACAGCCTCAGCTTTGATTTTCAGGTCAATGTTGAAGCTGTTTCCCACTAAGCGTCAGTGATCAGAAAACGACAAAAAACCCCAACCGAAAGGTTGGGGTTTTTTGCTGAATTCCTGGCTTAGCGAGAGCGGAAAACAATACGTCCCTTGGAGAGATCGTAGGGAGTCAGTGCTACCGTTACTTTGTCTCCAGTCAGGATACGAATGTAGTTTTTGCGCATCTTGCCTGAAATATGAGCGATAACCACGTGACCATTCTCCAGTTCCACACGGAACATGGTATTGGGCAGGGTTTCGAGAATAGTGCCCTGCATCTCAATACTGTCTTCTTTAGCCATTGAATCCTCTTGATAAGCCACAACAAAAAACCGCTGGATCATGCCGGATTTAAGGCTATGTGTAAAGTTTACTCGGGCTTGGTGTCGATATTTTTCCATTCTCCCTGAATTAACAGCTCGTGAGGGAGATAATTGCGCTTGTAATTCATCTTGCGGCACGCCTCCACCAGATAGCCAAGATAGAGCCAGCTTCGCCCTGTTCGCTTGGCCAGATCTAGCTGGCAGAGGATGGCAAAGGTGCCCAGGGAGCGATCGGCATAATCCGGATCGAAGAAGGTATACATGGCGCTCAAGGAGTGGGGCAGCAGGTCTGTGGTGGCGACACCGATCAGGCGGCCCTCTTTGCGCATCTCCAGGTAGAGCGGCGGCATCCAGTCACAATGGAGAAACCCGCGATACTGGCTGCGGTTGGGGGGATACATGCTGCCATCGTGATGGCGTTCGCGGATATAGCGTTCGTAGAGCAGGTAATACTCGGGCTTGTCATCGTAGCTCAGGACGATCTCGATATCCCTGTTGAGCTGGCGGATCCGCTTCTGGCCTCGGCTGGGACGAAAGCGTTCGCTGTGAATACGAAGGGACTGGCAGGCATGGCACGCCGGGCAGTGGGGACGATAGATGTCGTTGCCACTGCGGCGAAAACCGGCAGTCAACAATCGCTCGTAACCGTTGGCGTTGAGCAGATTGTGATCCATCAGCACCAGCAACTGCTCCTGTTCATGGTCCAGATAACTGCAGGGATGCTTGGGAGTCAGCCCTACTTTGAGGATCACTTCTTCAGTCATAAGCTGATCTCCCCCTCTTGCCAGCAGGAAGCCAATAGTGGTTGATGGCCAAGGCGCGCCAGCTCAGCCAGAAAACGGGCCCGTGGCCACTCCTCGATACCCAGGGTCGCCAGAAACGGGTTTTGCATCTGGCAATCGATGAGGGCGCCGCGATGGCGGGCGAAGTGGCGACAGAGTGCCACCATGGCAAGTTTGGCGCCGTTATCAATCCGGCTGAACATGGATTCACCGCAAAACAGTCGGCCGATAGAGAGGCCATACAGTCCCGCTTGCAGCTCTCCCTCCTGCCAGATCTCGATAGAGTGGGCATGACCCAGCCGGTGCAACTGCTGGTAGGCCTCGATCATGGGTTGACTGATCCAGGTGCCATCGGCAGTGCGACGAGGGGCGGCGCAGGCGGTAATGACTTCATTAAAGGCGCGATTGACGGAAATATCGAATGGGGTACGGCGGATAATCTTTTGCAGTGTCCGTCCCACATGGAGTTGGTCTGGGCGGATCACTCCGCGGGGATCCGGTGACCACCACAGGGTCGGCTGGTGGGGTTCATTCCACGGGAAGATCCCCTTGTGGTAAGCTGCCAGCAATCTGGCAGGGGAGAGATCCCCGCCGATCGCCAGCAAGCCGTTGGGCTCTTCCAGCGCATGGCTGGGGTCGGGAAACCAGCAAAGCTCATCATCCAGTTGGGTAAGATAGCGAGACATAAGGCAACGAGGTTCATAGATGAAGGCCATTATCCTGATAGTATCCAGCTTGCTCTGCTTTGTCACGGCGCCCGCCGGGGCGGAGGTCTACCAGCGCAATACCGCGCGGCCGGTCAATCAGGTGGTGTTTGGCCAGGTCGAAACGGTGCGCAATATTACCCAGCGCCAGATCCTGGAGTCCGAGCACTCTGGCTGGAAGACGCTGGGTGGTGCCGTGTTGGGCGGCCTGCTGGGCAACCAGTTTGGCGGCGGTCATGGTCGTGAAATCGCCACCGCCGTCGGGGCGCTCGCGGGAGCTGCGGCTGCGCAGCAATACCAGTCCGGGGGAACCGTGGTGGAAAACAAGTTGGTGGAGCTGCTGATCCGCAACGAGCAAAATGCCCTTATCAACGTGATCCAGGATTATGATCCCGCCATGGTCTTTGCCAATGGGGACAAGGTGCGCATTCTCTACTTCGATGATGGGGTGCGGGTCGACAAGACTTACTGACTTTCGATAGTCATGGTGATGGGGAGACTGTGGCGGGAAAGGAACCCGCAGACTCTCCTGCTGGAAAGTCTGTCGGGCGGTAATACACGGGACTGATGCCCTGAGGATTCAGATAGTTATCTCTTGAGAGACTATCTTGTCGCGACCGGTGTTCTTTGCCTGATAGAGCAGCCGATCCGCTACGCTCAGCGCCTCGTCCATGGATATCCGCCCGACGCTGATCACGCCGTAACTGGCGCGAACAAAGAGCGGGGTTTCCGGTGACAAGGGTTGCTGGCGCAGCTGCTGACGCAGCCCTTCAAGACGCTTGATCAACACGGGGACGGTACAGTGAGGCACCATCATGGCAAACTCCTCTCCGCCAAAGCGGGCGATCATGGCATCGGGGAAGAACTGGGTCAGTAGCCGGGTCAGATGGCAGAGCAGTTGATCGCCGATGGCATGGCCCCAGTGATCGTTGACCTGCTTGAAGTGATCCACATCGAGCACACAGAGTGCAAGAGGCGTCTGCAGGCGCTGATGCTCTTCAAACCATTTTTGCCCTTCGTTGAACCAGTAGCGCCGGTTGTAGAGACCGGTCAGGTAATCACGATTGGCTGACTCCTGAATGCTGTTGAACTGCTCGAGCGCTTCCAGATTGTGGCTGACCCGACACTGCAGTTCTTCCGGCTCGAACGGCTGGTTGAGAAAGTCGTTGGCGCCCTGCTTGAGGTAGCGAGCAGAGAGACCGCGCTTGTCCGAGACCGAGATCCCGATAATCGCGAGCTGCTGCTTGCTGTATCGCTCTCTCAGCATCCGCACCAGACTGATGCCATCGATATCCGGCATATAGTAGTCGACCAGTGCCAGCCGGATGTCCGGGTGTTGCTCCAGCATCGCCATCGCTTCACGGGCATGACTGGCCTCATGCACCTGCAACAACTGCTTGCGCAACTGGGCCATGGTGCGGTGACGGGAGGTGCGTGAGTCGTCGACTACCAGCACTTCGATCGACTGGTTGAGATAGAGGCGGTGCACCAGACTGACGGCATATTGCAGCGAGTGGCGCGAATCCTTCATCACATAGTCCAGCACGCCGGTTTCCAGCCAGGCGGCACGTTTATCCTCGCTGATGTCGGCAGTGAGGATCACCACCGGCAAACCTCGAGCCAGCAGCTCGTTGACCGCTTCGCCACGGGGCGCATCCGGCAAGGTCAGGTCCACCAGCGCGACCACATACTCCTCTCCCCGACAGTGACGGGCACCTTCTAGGGTATCGAAGGCGTCAATCTCGAGGCCAGTTTGCTGGGCAATGGCCTGAGTCAGCATACGGCGGATGGTCAGGCTATCTTCGACAATCAATATCTTCTGTTTCATTAGACTCCTTTAAATAAAAAAGGCATACCGACTGGTATGCCTTATATCACATCTGCGCTTGTTTATTGCGCGTCGAGGTAGCGTTCGGCATCGAGGGCTGCCATGCAGCCGGTACCGGCAGAGGTGATCGCCTGACGGTAGTTGTGGTCGGCCACATCGCCGGCAGCGAAGACACCTTCAATGCTGGTCTGGGTGGCAAAACCGTCGAGGCCGCCACGTACCTTCAGATAGCCGTTTTGCATCTCCAGCTGGCCATCGAAGATCTGGGTGTTGGGCTGGTGGCCGATGGCGATGAAGACGCCCATCAGCGGCAGCTCGCTGGTGCTGTTGTCCTGAGTGTTGCGCAGGCGCACACCGGTGACCCCCATCTGATCACCCAGCACTTCGTCCAGGGTCTGGTGGGTGTGCAGCACGATGTTGCCGCTCGCAACCTTGTCGTGCAGACGCTTGATCAGGATCTTCTCGGCACGGAATTCGTCGCGGCGGTGGATCAGGTGCACCTTTTTGGCGATGTTGGCCAGATACAAGGCCTCTTCCACAGCGGTGTTGCCGCCGCCGATCACCGCCACTTCCTGATTGCGATAGAAGAAACCGTCACAGGTGGCACAGGCAGAGACGCCGCGCCCCTTGAAGGCCTCTTCGGAGGGCAGACCCAGATACTTGGCGGAGGCACCGGTCGCGATGATCAGGGCATCGCAGGTGTACTCGCCGTTGTCGCCCTTGAGACGGAACGGGCGCTGAGTCAGTTCGACACTGTTGATGTGATCAAACAGGATGCGGGTATCGAACTTCTCTGCATGCTCTTTCATGCGCTCCATCAGGGCCGGGCCGGTCAGCCCTTCCGGATCACCTGGCCAGTTTTCCACTTCGGTGGTGGTGGTCAGCTGACCCCCTTGCTGCATGCCGGTGATGAGCAGGGGATTGAGGTTGGCGCGGGCGGCATAGACGGCCGCGGTGTAACCGGCCGGGCCTGACCCTAAGATCAGCAATTTGCTGTGAGTGACTTGGCTCATGATGTCATTTCCGGGATGTGATGAGTTTGCGCGATTGTAGGTAATTCGTGATCCGGGGTCAAAGGCTGGTGAGTCGATTGCACTAATCGTGTTCACAAGGGGTGACATGCAAAATAAAGGAATAAAAAAACCGCCCATCGCGGGCGGATTTTCACTTATCTCCAACTGGCGCAGGCCAGCGCAGATCAGTTCAGCAGGGTCAGGGGATCCGTGTAGGCAAGGCCATGTGCCACGGCCACTTCCTTGCAGGTGAGTTTGCCCTCCATCACGTTGAGCCCGTGCAACAGGTTGGGGTCGCTCAGCAGTGCCTGACGATATCCTTGCTGGGCCAGCTTGATGATAAAGGGGAGGGTGGCATTGTTGAGCGCCACGGTCGAGGTGCGGGCCACCGCCCCCGGCATGTTGGCGACACAGTAGTGCACCACCTCATCGACAATATAGGTCGGATCCTGGTGGGTGGTGGCGTGGGAGGTTTCCACACAGCCGCCCTGATCGATGGCCACATCGACGATGGCAGAACCCGGCTTCATGCGCGCAATGTGGTCACGGCGGACAAGTTTTGGCGCAGTGGCACCCGGTACCAGCACGCCGCCGATGACCAGATCGGCCGCCAGCAGATGACGTTCCAGTGTCTCGCTGTTGGAGTAAACCACCTTGGCCGCTCCCTGGAACTCGTTATCGAGACGGCGCAGGGTATCGACGTTGTTGTCGAGGATGGTCACATCCGCGCGCAGGCCTATGGCCATGCGAGCCGCATTGGAGCCGACCACGCCGCCACCGATGATCACCACCTTGGCCGGTTCGACACCGGGTACGCCGCCGAGCAGCACACCGCTCCCACCGCGCGATTTTTCCAGCGCCTGGGCACCCGCCTGAATAGACATGCGACCTGCGACTTCCGACATGGGGGCCAGCAGGGGCAGGCCGCCACGGCCGTCGGTGACGGTTTCATAGGCGATACAGATGGCGCCGCTTTTCAGCAGGGCTTCGGTCTGGGGCAAGTCTGGCGCCAGATGCAGATAGGTGAACAGGGTTTGACCCGGATGCAGCATGGCACATTCGACAGGCTGAGGTTCCTTGACCTTGACGATCATCTCGGCTTTGGCGAAAACCTCTGCTGCAGAGGCCAAAATTTCGGCTCCAACAGCGATATAATCTGCATCGCTGAAGCCAATGCCGTTTCCGGCACCGCTTTGGACGAAAACAGTATGGTTTCGTGCTGTCAGTTCACGTACACTGGCCGGAACCATGCCTACGCGGTATTCATGGTTTTTTATCTCTTTAGGTACACCGATAATCATGCTATCCCTCGTCTATAGATTGGTGTTTCATGTTGCCAAAATGTTAACCAACATTTGCGCCTAGTATATTCAGGTATTGACAGGATTTGTGACCATAATTATAAAATGACTGGTGATTCTTACCAAAAAATAGCCAAAGGATGGAATAAAATGATGGAAGCTAAGAGTCGGCTAAAGGATTTGGACAGGATTGACCGCAACATTCTTAATGAACTGCAAAAGGATGGCAGGATTTCGAATGTTGAGTTGTCCAAGCGAGTTGGCCTGAGTCCTACACCGTGTCTGGAACGGGTTCGTCGCCTCGAGCGACAAGGTTATATCGAAGGATATGCCGCTATTCTGAACCCTCATTATCTGGACGCATCTCTGCTGGTGTTTGTAGAGATAACCCTCAATCGCGGGGCGCCTGATGTGTTTGAACAGTTCAACAAGGCTGTTCAGGTGCTCGAAGAGATCCAGGAGTGTCATCTGGTTTCCGGTGACTTCGACTATCTGCTCAAGACCCGAGTCAGCGACATGTCGGCTTACCGCCGTCTGTTGGGGGAAACCCTGCTGCGTCTGCCCGGTGTCAATGACACCCGCACCTACGTGGTGATGGAAGAGGTCAAGCAGAGCAGTCGTCTGGTGATCAGCACCCGATAAAGCAGGTTATGCCGTGGTATCTTTTCCATATGAGACACCATGACAGTCAGAAACGAGCGGCCGGTCCGCTCGTTTCTTCTTGTAAAGATAATTGCAAATATGGCCCCGTCCCATCAGGCTCTGGCTGACAATCGATGGGCTTTTCGGGGATACTAGGCCCCCTTATTTCCTGCATTACATGTTTTCAGAAAGGAGCCGGAGTTTGGCCGATAAAAAGCTGTTTACTCCTTTATCAGGTACACAACGGATCTTCGAAGCCGTCTTGATCGCCATCACCCTGATGGCTGCTTATCTTCTGCTTGCCCTGTTGTCCTATCATCCCGCTGATCCCGGCTGGTCCCAGACCTCCTGGCAAGGGGAGGTGAAGAACCTCGCCGGTAGTGCCGGTGCCTGGCTCGCCGACATCACCATGTTTACCTTTGGTGCTTTCTCCTATCTGGTGCCGCCGCTGGTGGTACTGCTGGGCTGGAGTCTGTTCTGGCGCCCGAGCCGTCTGCTCGATGTGGATTACCTCACCCTGGGGGTGCGGATCATCGGCTTTATCCTGACCGTGCTCGGCATGTCGGCCATTGCCAGCATGAACTTCAACGATATGCAAAACTTCTCCGCCGGTGGTCTGGTGGGGGATGTGATCGCTTCTGCAGTGGTGCCGCTGTTTGGCGGCGTCGGGGCCAACCTGATGCTGCTCTGCTTCGTGGCAACCGGCATCACCCTGTTTACCGGCTGGTCCTGGCTCACCATCGTCGAGCAGATCGGCGCGGCCTGTACCGGTTCGGTCAGCGCTGTTTACCACTTCCCGACCACCCTCGGCCGCTGGCTGACCGGTGGCTGGCGTCAACCCCGCAACGAGGGGCCGGATCCCTTGTTGGAAGGCGGGGTAGGGGCCATTGCGTTTGATGACGAGGAAGATGAGCCGCACACCAGCTGGACTCGCAAGCCCAAGGCCAAGAACCAGAAGGCTGCCGCCGAAGAGTGGCTGCCCGAACTCGACGACGATACCTTCGAGTTCGATCCTCAGTTTGATGATGAAGATGATGAGCCGGTTCCGGCTGCCAAGCCGAAACGTGCGGTGGCGGCTGCCAATGGGCGCCGTCAGCCGGTACTGGCTGTGGCCGATGACGATGATGAGGACGATCTGGATCTGCCCTGGGCCGAAGGGGACGACGAGGTTGCCGCGCCGGTAGCCGTCGCACCAACCAAGCCCAAGCGTCGTCCGCAGTCAACAATGCCGCCGTTACCGAGTATCGAACTGCTGGACAGACCGCCAGCCAAGACTCAGATGATGAGCAAGGATGAGCTGGATCGCATGGGCCGTCTGGTGGAGGCCAAGCTTGCCGACTACAACGTGCAGGCCAAGGTGGTCGGTGTCTATCCGGGCCCGGTTATTACCCGTTTCGAGCTGGATCTGGCGCCGGGCATGAAGGCGAGCAAGATCACCAACCTGTCCCGCGATCTGGCCCGCTCTTTGTCTGCCAGCAGCGTGCGGGTGGTTGAGGTGATCCCGGGCAAGACCTATGTGGGGATCGAGCTGCCCAACCGGGTGCGTCAGACCGTTTACCTGCGCGAAACCCTCGACTGCGATGCCTTCCGCGATAGCCGCAACCCGCTCACCATGGGCCTGGGTCAGGACATCGCCGGCGAGCCGGTGGTAGTGAACCTGGCCAAGATGCCGCACCTGCTGGTGGCCGGTACCACAGGTTCCGGTAAGTCGGTGGGGGTCAACACCATGATCATCTCGATGCTCTACAAGTCATCCCCCGATGACCTGCGCTTTATCATGATCGACCCCAAGATGCTGGAACTCTCGGTCTACGAAGGGATCCCGCACCTGCTGACCGAGGTGGTGACCGACATGAAGGACGCCGCCAACGCCCTGCGCTGGTGCGTGGGGGAGATGGAACGCCGTTACAAGCTGATGTCGGCGGTCGGGGTGCGTAACCTCAAGGGCTACAACGACAAGGTAGTGGCTGCCATCGAGGAGGGGGAACCCCTGCTGGATCCGTTGTGGCGTCCGGGCGATTCCATGGATCAGATGCCGCCGGAGCTGGAGAAGCTGCCCCACATTGTGGTGGTAGTGGACGAGTTTGCCGACATGATGATGATCGTCGGCAAGAAGGTGGAAGAGCTGATTGCCCGTATCGCCCAGAAGGCGCGGGCGGCCGGTATTCACCTTATCCTTGCGACCCAGCGTCCGTCGGTGGATGTCATTACCGGTCTTATCAAGGCCAACATCCCGACCCGGATTTCGTTCCAGGTGTCGAGCAAGATTGACTCCCGGACCATCATCGATCAGGGCGGCGCCGAATCTCTGCTCGGCATGGGTGACATGCTCTACATGCCGGCCGGTACTTCCAACCCGACCCGGGTGCACGGCGCCTTTGTCGATGACCACGAGGTACACAAGGTGGTGGCGGACTGGAAACTGCGCGGCGAGCCGAACTACATCGATGAGATTCTTTCGGGCGAATCTGGTGGTGAAGGTGGCAGCGGCGAATATGGCGGTAGTGACGACGAAGAGCTCGACCCCCTGTTTGACGAAGCGGTTGCCTTCGTGGTGGAGTCCCGCCGTGGCTCGACCTCCAGCGTGCAGCGCAAGTTCAAGATTGGTTACAACCGGGCTGCTCGTCTCATCGAGCAGATGGAAAATCAGGGCATTGTGAGCGCCCCGGGTGGCAACGGTCAGCGCGATGTGCTGGCTCCGCCGCCGGTGCGGGACTAAGGCCCACCCTTTTACTGTTATCCTGGCCATGCCCCTTACGGGCGTGGCCTTTTATCGAGATGGTCGTTATGAAAAGCATGATGAAAAAACAGCTGTTGATCGGATCCATGCTGCTGGTTGCCAGCAGCCAGGTGTGGGCCGACGCGGCCAGCGATCTCAAGCAGAAGCTGGCCAGTGTCAGCCTCTTCTCCGCCAAGTTCTCCCAGACTGTCTACGACAGCAAGGGCAAGGAGCTGCAGCGCGCCAGCGGCGATCTGCTGGTGCAGCGCCCAAACCATTTCAATTGGCATACCACTGCGCCTGACGAGAGCCTGATCGTGGCTGATGGCAAGGATGTCTGGGTGTATGATCCCTTCGTCGAGCAGGTCACCGCCCTTAAAATGAAGGATGCGGTGCTCAATACCCCCTTCGTGCTTATCACCGGCAATGACGAAAAACTGTGGAAGCAGTACGACGTGACTCAGCAGGGTGATGTCTACACAGTCACCAGCCGTGATCCGAGCGAGCTTATCGCCTCCTTCAGTGTAACCTTCGATCGCGACAACAACATCAGCCGCTTCGATGTGAAAGAGGCGCAGGGGCAGTGGACCGAATTTACCCTCAATAACTTCAACCGCAAGCCGGTGCTCAAGGGTAACGAATTTGTCTTCAAGATCCCGAAGGGGGTCGAGCTGGATGATCAGCGCTGATGAGCAATCTTTCGCTGGATTTCTCCTCGGACTTTCGTCCGCTGGCGGCCCGGATGCGGCCGCAAAACCTCGACCAGTATATCGGTCAGCAGCATATCCTGGGGGCTGACAAGCCCCTGCGCAAAGCGATCCTGGCGGGTCACTGCCACTCCATGATCCTGTGGGGGCCACCCGGTACCGGTAAAACCACGCTGGCGGAGCTGGTGGCTCACTACTGTCAGGCGGAAGTGGAGCGACTCTCGGCAGTGACCTCAGGCATCAAGGAGATCCGCGCCGCCATCGACAAGGCCAAAGAGAACAGCTGGCGCGGGGTGCGCACCATCCTCTTCGTGGATGAAGTGCACCGCTTCAACAAGAGTCAGCAGGATGTGTTCCTGCCTCATATCGAAGATGGCACCATCACCTTTATCGGTGCCACCACCGAAAACCCCTCGTTCGAACTCAACAACGCGCTGCTCTCCCGTGCTCGGGTCTATCTACTCAAGCGACTTGAGGAGAGCGACATCCTCGCCATGCTCGATCAGGCGATGACCGATCCCCGTGGTCTCAATGATCCGGTGCTCACCTTTGCCCCCGGGGTGAAGGAGGCGCTGGCCAAGGCGGTGGATGGGGACGGGCGTAAATCCCTCAACTATCTGGAGCTGTTGGCCGACATGGCCGAAACCGACAGCACAGGGGCGAGGGTGATCGACAGCGCGCTGCTTGCCGCCGTAGCGGGGGAACATGTGGCCCGCTTCGACAAGGGGGGGGATCACTTCTACGACCTCATCTCGGCGGTGCATAAATCTATCCGCGGCTCGGCACCGGATGCGGCACTCTACTGGTATGCCCGCATGGTGAGTGCCGGCTGCGATCCGCTCTACATTGCCCGCCGATTGCTGGCGATTGCCTCGGAAGATGTGGGCAATGCCGATCCCCGTGCCATGCAGGTGGCGCTATCTGCCTGGGATTGTTTCCACCGCATCGGGCCGGCGGAAGGGGAGCGGGCTATCGCCCAGGCGATCGTCTATCTCGCCTGCGCCCCGAAAAGCAATGCGGTCTATACCGCCTGGAAGGCGGCGCTTCATGATGCCAAAAACCTCCCTGACTTCGAGGTGCCGGTACACCTGCGCAATGCGCCGACCAAATTGATGAGCGATCTGGGCTATGGCGCCGAGTATCGCTACGCCCATGACGAGCCGGGCGCCTATGCTGCGGGCGAGCAGTATTTCCCGCCAGAGCTTGCCGGCAAGCAGTACTACCAGCCCACCGATCGCGGCCTTGAAAAGCAGATTGGTCAGAAGCTCGATTACCTCCATGAACTGGACAGGCAAAGTCCGCAGCAACGGGGCAAATAGCCCCGCTTGTTTGTCAGCAGAATGAAAATTGGTCAAGTACCGGAATAATTGGGGTGTTTGACCGCACAAGTCGGCAAAAACGACCCAAATAGTCCCTGTTCGGGCAGGGGGGCGGTCTGCTACACTGCCCCTCTGACCCCGTTGGTTTCGGCCTGATACCATCTTCTTGATTTCGAAGGCCTGGCTCTCAAGGCGACGGGGGCCAACCGATGTTAACTTCCGGATCTGTTTTTTAGCCCGTCATGATGACTCAGGCCCAGATCCCTTATTAAAAAAGTAGGTAACCCATGCTGGATCCCAAATATCTGCGCAGCGACATCGATGAAGCTGCCGCTCGTCTGGCGACACGTGGCTACGTTCTGGACGTAGCGGCTGTCAATGCTCTGGAAGAGAAGCGCAAGGATCTGCAGTCCCGTACCCAGGAGCTGCAGGCCGAGCGCAATGCCCGCTCCAAGTCCATCGGTGAGGCTGCCCGTCGCGGTGAAGATGTTGGCCCGCTCAAGGCCGAGGTGACCAAGATCAATGACGAGCTGGAAACCAGCAAAGTCGAGCTGGATGCGCTGCTGGCCGAGCTGAAAACCATTGCCGACGCCATCCCCAACCTGCCGAGCGAGACCACCCCTGTGGGTCGTGACGAGAACGACAACGTGGAAGTGCGCCGTTGGGGTACCCCGCGTCACTTCGACTTCCCGGTACGGGATCATATCGATCTGGGCGAAGCGGCCAAGGGCGTTGATTTCAAGAACGGCGTCAAGCTCTCCGGTTCCCGTTTCGTGGTGATGAAGGGCCAGATTGCCCGTCTGCACCGCGCCCTGGCCCAGTTCATGCTGGATCTGCACACCCTGCAGCACGGTTACACCGAGTGCTACGTGCCTTATCTGGTCAACCCGGACAGCCTGTACGGTACCGGCCAGCTGCCGAAGTTCTCCCAGGATCTGTTCAATACCGGTATTGACGGGGAAGGGGAAGAAGAGGGCAAGGTGCGCAAGTTCTCCCTGATCCCGACCTCCGAAGTGCCGCTCACCAACATGGCGCGCGACGAGATCTTCGACGAGCAGGAGCTGCCGATCAAGATGACCGCTCACAGCCCCTGCTTCCGCTCCGAAGCGGGCTCCTACGGTCGTGATACCCGTGGTCTCATCCGTATGCACCAGTTCGACAAGGTCGAGATGGTACAGCTGGTTCATCCGGAGAAATCCTGGGAAGCGCTGGAGGAGATGGTCGGTCACGCCGAGAAGGTGCTGCAACTGCTGGAACTGCCGTATCGCGTGATGGCGCTCTCTACCGGTGACATGGGCTTCTGCGCGGCCAAGACCTACGATCTGGAAGTGTGGCTGCCGGCCCAGAACACCTACCGTGAGATCTCCTCCGTCTCCAACTGCACCGACTTCCAGGCGCGCCGCATGCAGGCTCGCGTGCGTGTCGATGGCAAGCCGCAGCTCATTCACACCTTGAATGGCTCAGGTCTGGCTGTGGGTCGTACCTTGGTCGCTGTGCTTGAGAACTACCAGCAGGCAGATGGTCGTATCGCCATTCCGGCCGCGCTGCAATCCTATATGGGTGGCCTGACCCACATCGGGTAAGCTCACGCAGCTGACCACAACGCCATGGCATTGCCATGGCGTTGTGCATTCTGGCGCCGAACAATCGTTTTAGTGCTGAAAATGCAGATTTTCGGCGCAGCTTTGAACAGTTAACACATTTTTATCAAGCAATGCGCAATCGTTTTTGTTAGACTGCGCCGCAATTTCGCAGGACATCTTTTTCTATGGTCTGGATTGATTACGCCATCATCGGCATCGTCGGTTTCTCTGCTCTCATCAGTCTGGTGCGCGGCTTCGTCAAGGAGGCCATGTCTCTTGTCACCTGGTTCGTCGCCTTCTTTATTGCCAGCCATTTCTATCCCGATCTCGCCGTCTATTTCACCTCCTTCTCCGACGCGCTGGTTCGCAACGGTCTGGCCATCGCGGCGCTGTTTGTGGCGACCCTGATCCTCGGCAGCGTGGTGAACTACGTGGTGGGCCTGTTGGTGGACAAGACGGGTCTCTCCGGTACCGATCGGGTGCTGGGGGTCTGCTTCGGTGCAATTCGCGGGGTGCTGATCGTCAGTGCCCTGCTTTTTTTCATGGATACCTTCACCAGCCTCTCCCAGAGCGACTGGTGGGTGGCGTCCAAGCTGGTGCCGGAGTTCAAGCCGGTGATCCAGTGGTTTTTCGGGTTCATGTTGAACTCATCCAGTTTTCTTAAACAGGTATAGTGACTTCGAGGTAGCAAAGACATGTGTGGTATTGTCGGTATAGTTGGCACCACCCCCGTCAATCAGGCCCTCTACGACGCCTTGACGGTGTTGCAGCACAGGGGACAGGATGCCGCCGGGATCGTGACCATTGATAGTGGAAATTTCCGGCAACGCAAGGCCAATGGCCTGGTGAAGGACGTGTTTGAAGTGCGCCACATGCAGCGTCTGCAAGGGAACATCGGCATAGGTCATGTCAGATATCCCACAGCAGGCAGCTCAAGTGCCGCTGAAGCCCAACCTTTTTATGTGAACTCACCCTACGGCATGGTGCTGGCCCATAACGGCAACCTCACCAACGCCAAGGAGCTCAAGGAGCAGCAGTTCAAGGTCGCCCGCCGTCACATCAATACCACCTCCGACTCGGAAGTGTTGCTGAACGTGCTGGCCCACGAGCTGGATCGATGTGACAAGATGGCCCTGCGCCCCGAAGATATCTTCGCCGCGGTGCGCAGAACCCATCAGCAGATCCGCGGTGCATATGCGGTGGTCTCGCTGGTGATTGGCCATGGTCTCATCGGTTTTCGTGATCCCAACGGCATTCGCCCGCTGATCCTCGGTCGTCGTCAGGACGAGCAGGGCCAGGTGGAGTACATGCTCGCCTCCGAGAGCGTGGCGCTCGACGCCATCGGTTTCGAGACGGTGCGGGATATTGCGCCGGGTGAAGCCATCTACATCACCGAGCAGGGCCAGCTCTTCTCCGAGCAGTGTGCGGAGAACCCGCAGATGAGCTCCTGCATCTTCGAATATGTCTACTTCGCTCGTCCCGATTCGTGCATCGACAAGGTCTCGGTCTACGCCGCCCGCCTCAACATGGGTCGCAAGCTGGGTCAGAAGATTGCCCGTGAGTGGGAGGATCTCGACGTCGATGTGGTTATCCCCATCCCCGAGACCTCCTGTGACGTGGCGCTGGAGATCGCTCACACCCTGGATCTGCCATACCGTCAGGGCTTCGTGAAGAACCGCTACATCGGCCGTACCTTCATCATGCCGGGCCAGACCCAGCGCAAGAAGTCGGTGCGTCGCAAACTCAACGCCATCAGCTCCGAATTCAAGGGCAAGAAGGTGTTGCTGGTGGATGATTCCATCGTGCGTGGTACCACGTCCGAGCAGATCATCCAGATGGCCCGTGAAGCAGGGGCAGCCAAGGTCTACTTCGCCTCGGCGGCGCCGGAAATTCGCTTCCCCAACGTCTATGGCATCGATATGCCCACCGCCAACGAGCTGATCGCCCACGGCCGTGAAGTGGAAGAGGTGTGCAAGCTGATTGGCGCTGACGGTCTGATTTTCCAGGATCTGGAAGATCTGGAATCGGCTGTGCGGGAGATCAACCCGGATCTGCGTCACTTCGAGACCTCGGTCTTCAATGGCCACTACGTCACCTCCGACGTGGACCAGTCCTATCTGGATCACCTCAACGCCCTGCGCAACGATGACACCAAAGCGGTGCGTGAGTGGCAGGAAGGCACCAGCAATCTGGAAATTTTTAACGAAGGCAGTTAAACGTTTGCGGTTTTGCCGGATGAGATAGCGAGATGGGGGCCAGTGGCCCCCATTGTCGTTTTTGCCTCACACCGGCAGAAGGGGTAGGGGGTATCTGTTTGAAAAACATCCGTTTATCTTGCCGGATATGGGCATGGCCAGCGGGATCCGCTAGCATAGGCGGCAACATATATGATCGATACGCTTTTAAGAGACGAGAGTTCAGATGGATGATCTGCTAGCCCCCGTGCGCCAGTTCTTGCAGTGCGAAACCCCTGACGAGTGGGTGGAGATGGCGCGGGATCCTGCCCGTTTGCCAACCCTGCTCATCGATCACGCCAACTGCGAGACCAAGGCTGCACTCACTGCACACAGTCTGGTGCGCCGCTACTGCCTGCCCAAGGGCAAGCGTCATCTGCTGCCCAAGCTGGAGTTCTATCGCGAGCTGGACGCCATTCCGGAGAAGGCCGAGATCCTAGGCAAACGCAGCATGGGGGAGTCTGATCGCACCGTCTTTGCCGAGCTGGAGCGCAATCCGCTGCTGTTTCCCATGGTGCGTCTCATTCAGGAGGAACTGCATCACTTCGAGCAGGTGCTGGAGATCATGCAGGCCCGCGGCATCGAATACGGGCCGGTGACGGCCTCCCGCTATGCCCGCCAGTTGATGCAGCATGTGCGCACCCATGAGCCGGCCACCATAGTCGACAAGATGATCATCGGCGCCTATATCGAGGCCCGCTCCTGCGAGCGTTTTGCCAAGCTGGCGCCCCATCTGGACGAAGAGCTGAGCCGCTTCTATGTCTCTTTGCTGCGCTCCGAAGCGCGCCACTATCAGGATTACCTGAGCCTGGCCGAACAGTACGCAGGGGAGGATATCAGCGAGCGGGTGGCCTTCTTTGGCAAGTTGGAAGCCGAGCTAATCTGCTCGCCGGATCCGCAGTTCCGGTTTCATAGCGGCCTGCCTGTCACATCTGACAGTTGTTGACGCACAGGGGGCAAACTACTATTGCCCTGTTCCTACTACGAGCGACAAGTAGTTACTTTTGAGCGCAATTCCCGGCCCTGAGCCGGGATCTTTTTTTCTGTCGTACCTCCTTCCTGCTTTTGGCGCTCTATGCTGAATCCCTGGCTATTTTTGCGTCTTCCCCTTGCGATGAAATCCTGTTCGATCAGCCGGTTATTGTGGTGATAAAGTGCTCATTCAGGTGGCTCACCCTTGTAGAAATGGGCGAAACCGTGTACTTTTTTGCCTTCGCAAGATTTGAATAACCAATCAATAGGAGCGTGTATGCGCATTGTTCTGTTGGGGGCTCCGGGCGCCGGCAAAGGTACCCAGGCTCAGTTCATCATGGAAAAACACGGTATTCCCCAGATCTCCACCGGCGACATGCTGCGTGCGGCGATCAAAGCGGGCACCGAGCTCGGTCTGAAAGCCAAAGCTGTGATGGACGCAGGTCAGCTGGTCTCTGACGACATCATCATCGGTCTGGTGAAAGAGCGCATCGCTCAGCCGGACTGCGCCAAAGGCTTCCTGTTGGACGGTTTCCCGCGCACCATTCCCCAGGCGCAAGCCATGAAGGACGCCGGTGTCGTGGTTGATTTCGTGCTGGAGTTCGATGTGCCGGACGAAGAGATCGTCAAGCGCATGAGCGGCCGTCGCGTTCACTCCGGCTCCGGCCGTACCTACCACGTGGTGTTCAACCCGCCGAAAGTGGAAGGCAAGGATGACGTGACCGGTGAAGATCTGGTGATCCGCGCCGACGACGAAGAGACCACAGTACGCAAGCGTCTGGATGTATATCATCAGCAGACCGCGCCGCTGATCGGTTTCTACGGCAAAGAGGCGGAAGCGGGCCACACCCGTTACGTCAAGATCGACGGCACCCAGCCGGTTGATCTGGTCAGCAAGCAGCTTGCCACCATTCTGGGCTGATCTTTGCTGCCGGCACTGTTTCCCGTGCCATCAGATAAATAAAGAGAAGGGCCCTGTCGGGCCCTTTTTGCATAATGACAGATAGACAGGAAGCCAACGTGACCACGAAAACCGGAATATTGCTGGTCAATCTGGGTACCCCAGCCGCACCGACCACCGCTGCCGTCAAAGCGTTCCTCAGCCAGTTCCTGCACGATCCCCGTGTGGTGGACCTGCCCCGTTACCTCTGGTGTCCGCTGCTCCACTTCATCATCTTGCCGACGCGCTCGCCCAAAGTGGCCAAGCTCTATCAGCAGGTGTGGACCGAGCAGGGCTCGCCGCTGATGGTGATAAGCAAGCAGCAGCGTGCTGCGCTGGAGCAGGAGCTCAAGCGGGAGGGCGTCGATGTGCCGGTGGAGCTGGCGATGACCTATGGTTCCCCGTCAGTGAATGATGGCTGGCAGGCGCTCAAGGCCAAAGGGGTCAACCGGGTGATCCTGTTGCCGCTCTATCCGCAATATTCGGTCAGTACCACCGCCTCGGTCTTCGATGCCTGGGGCAAGGCGATGAAGAGAGAACGCAATCTGCCGGTGGTACGGCTCATTCGTGATTATCACGCCCACCCCGAATACATTCAGGCGCTGGCCATGAGCGTGCGCCGTCACTGGGAGCAGCACGGTCAGGGTGATCACCTGCTGATGTCGTTCCACGGCATTCCCGAGCGCTACGAGAACGAAGGGGACCCCTATGGTCACCAGTGTCGCCATACCGCCAGCTTGCTGGCCGAGGCGCTCGGGCTGGAGGCCGGGCAGTGGACGGCCAGTTTCCAGTCCCGCTTTGGCAAGGAGGAGTGGCTCAAGCCCTACACAGACGTGACCATCGCCGGTATGCCAGCTGCGGGTATCAAGCGGCTCGATGTGATTTGTCCTGCCTTTGCCGCCGACTGCCTCGAAACCCTCGAGGAAATTCAGGTACAGAATCGGGAGATCTTCATGGAGGCCGGTGGCGAGCGGTTTGAATATATTCCGGCCCTCAACAGCGATCAGGCCCACATCAGGATGATGGTCTCGCTCATCTGCCGCGAATTGGCATGAGTGACCGGCAGTCAGTCAAACAAGGAGTCGAGTCATGGTACATATCACGCTGATCTACGCAGGCCTGCTTGGGCTGCTGTTTCTGGGGCTCTCCTTCTGGGTGGTCAAACGCCGCGCCCAGTTCGGGGTGATGATAGGGCAGGGGGAGGCCCCCGAGCTGCTGGCGGCGATCCGGGCCCACGGTAATTTTGCCGAGTATGTGCCGCTGACCCTGCTGCTGATGGCGCTGTGCGAGCTATCCGGTGCCGGTGCGCTTTGGCTGCATGCCGGTGGCGCCATGCTGTTGGTCGGCCGCATCCTGCATGCCATTGGCATCCAGATCCCCAAAGCCCCCAATGTGCCCCGTTTTCTGGGCACCTTGCTGTTCTGGCTAGCCCTCGGCCTCTTCTCGCTGCTGGCCCTGTTGCAGGGGATGGCGGCCGCCTGAAAACAGGCGCTTTTTTATGCTAGGGAACCACCTCGGACGGGGTGGTTTTTTTATGGTGAAAAGGCAAACGTTTTTCCTTGCAAGCCTTGTCTATACTGACTCCATTATTTAAACAGGGCGACTTTTCGGGGCGGCGGATTGTGTTAAAATCCCGCCCCTCTTTCCCCCAGAGCACAGAACATTGCCATGAAATTTCCCGGTCAGCGCAAGTCCAAACACTACTTCCCTGTCGACAGACGCGATCCCCTGGTTCCGCAAAATCCCCTGTTAACCGAGCTGGGCAAAGCCTACGTGGTCGGGATTGATCAGACCCTGGTTGATATTGAAGCCCATGTGGATGAAGACTTTCTGACCCGTTATGGTCTGAGCAAGGGGCACTCCGTCGTCATCAACGACGACGTGGCCGAACGGATTTATGACGAGCTCAAGGCCAACAACATGGTAGTGAGCGAGTTTGCCGGTGGCACCATCGGCAACACGGTACACAACTACTCGGTACTGGCCGATTCCCACTCCATCCTGCTGGGTGTGATGAGTCAGGATATTCGCATCGGCTGCTACGCCTACCGTTATCTGTGCAACACCTCTTCCCGCGTCAATCTGGACTATCTGCAGCCGGTTGATGGCCCCATCGGTCGTTGCTTCACCTTCATCACCGAGTGCGGCGAGCGCAGCTTCGGTATCAACGCCGGCAAGATGAACCAGCTGGATGTGCAGCACATTCCGGAGGATGTGATCAAAGGGGCGTCTGCCCTGGTGATCACCGCCTATCTGGTACGTGGTGACGATGGTGATCCGATGAAAGAGGCGGCCATGACCGCGGTGCGTTATGCCCGCGAGGCCGGTATTCCCGTGGTGCTGACCCTGGGCACCCGTTTCGTCATCGACGAAAACCCCCAGTGGTGGCGAGACTTCATTGCCGAAAACGTCACTGTGCTGGCGATGAACGAAGACGAAGGTGAAGCCCTGACCGGCATCGCAGATCCGCTCGGTGCGGCCGACAAGGCGCTGGATTGGGCCGATATGGTGCTCTGTACTGCTGGCCCCATCGGCCTCTACATGGCGAGTTATACCGACGAGGACTACAAGCGCGAGACCACTCATACCCTGTTGCCGGGCGTTATCCCCGAGTTCAACATGTATGAGTTCAGCCGCCCGATGGCCCGCGCCAAGTGCCGTAAACCGGCCCGCATCTACTCCCACATCTCCCCGTACATGGGTGGCCCGGAGAAGATCAAGAACACCAACGGGGCAGGGGATGGCGCACTTTCCGCTGTGCTGCACGACATGGTGGCCAACTCTTATCACCGGATGAATGTGCCCAACTCCGCCAAGCACATCTCCGAGTTCCTGACTTACTCCTCACTGGCCCAGGTGTGCAAATACGCCAACCGCGTCAGCTACGAGGTGTTGGCCCAGAGCAGCCCCCGTCTCTCCCGCGGTTTGCCGGAGAAAGAGGACAGCCTGGAAGAGGTTTACTGGGAGCGTTGATCTCCTGAATCTGCAAGACGCCTCCATCGGGAGGCGTTTTTGCAGGCAAATGGGAGTTATCCCGGCTTTTTTCCCGGAATAACCCCAATATGCTTGAGTCCATGTCACTTTTGCGACACCATTTGGCCATCGTATTGTCGCCCGACAATGCCGCAGCACCCGAAAGAAAGAGAGAACCCCATGAGCATGCTTAACGACAACCTTGACGCCAATTTCCAACTGTTTATCGAACAAGTCCGCGAGTCGGGTCAGGTGTGGGGTCTGCGCTATGGGGAAGACTGGGTCGTCTGTCGCTCCGCCGAATTTGAAGATGCCGACGTGATGCCGCTCTGGTCTGCCGAAGAGGACGCTCGTCTGCACTGTGTTGACGAGTGGGCCGATTACGAGCCGGAAGTAATCGATCTGGAAGAGTTTCTCGATATCTGGATCAACGATCTGGATGAAGATGATGTACTGGTTGGCCCGAACTGGAACGCCGATCTGGAAGGTCAGGAGCTCGAACCCATCGAGCTGGCCAAGGCACTGGTTGAACTGGACGCCTGAAAGCGCCTCCATTGATGGCATGAACGCACAGGCCATCGGGACAAAGACCGGCATCCGCGAAGGTGCCGGTCTTTTTTATGGTCGAATGGCCCGATTGATGAGTTAAAAGCCGATTTGCCTTTGCACCTGTCAGGGGGATGGTCCATCATCAACCTTTTGCCAAGGGAGGAGCGCCATGTTTGTATTCGACGTAACGGGAGCTGCGGGTGAGAAGGCCAGCATTCGGGTGCAGGCGCTGGATTGGGCGCAAGCCGGACCAGTGACCTTCCAGTGCGATGATGATCAGCTGGCGGTCGTGCTCCTGAGCGGTTGTCGTTGCGATGCGGTGGGCTTTTTCAACCTGTTGGCGGGGTGCAAACCGCTCTATATCGAGCAGTGGCTCAGCTATCTGCAGGAGAGTGGTCGCATTGGCAAGTGGAGCCACCAGACCGAGAGTCCCGCCGATGGGGACTATCTGGCCAGAGCCGGTCTGGAGCACGATGAGCTCAATACCCTGCTTGGCCAGGTCTATCAGGTGGCGGGGTTCAATCGCCTGCAAATCAACCGTTACCTCAAAAATCGCCACAACCCCACCACGCTGGCGACCCGTTACGATCAGAAAGAGCTGGAGCGCTATCGCCAGCTCAATGACATCATTCTGACCCTGTTGAAGCTGAAGCATCCTCAGTAAAGAGCCCCAGCTGGCTGATATCCGGTCGCAGCGGTTGCGGCCGGGCGATCAGATAGCCCTGCAAGCCATCCACATACATCCCCTGCAGCAGCTGTTTCTGGCCAAGCTGTTCTACCCCCTCAGCAATCACCTGACATCCCATCCGATGTGATACATCGACGATCATCCGCACAAACTGCTGGTTGGTCTGATCCTGCTCCAGCCCGGTAATAAGGGCAGGATCCAGCTTGATGTAGTCGGGCTTGAGCTCGCGAAACAGGGTAAAGGAGCCGATCCCCTTGCCGAAATTGGCGATCGCCGAGCGGCTGCCGTTGCGGCGCAGCAGTTCAAATACCCGCTTGGCACCGGTCAGATTGCGTTCCAGATGCTCTTCATCCAGCTCGAACACCAGATTGGCGCTGGTATTGGGATCTTTGAGCAACTGGCGGTCAAGCCAGATCAGGAAGGCGCTGTTTTGCAGCAGGTTGGGGGAGAGATTGACTCCCCAGCGACTCTGATTGGCACCAAAAGCCCGGTATTGACGCATTATATGAACAATCACCAGTTGCTCCAGCCGCATCACCATATCGAGCCGCTGGGCCATGGCAAACAGGGTGTCGGTGGGCAGGGCGGTACCATCGCTGCCGCTGAAACGGGTGTAGATTTCGTTGTAGGCCAGCATGCTGCGGTGCAGGGGCTGGATTGGCTGATAGGTGAAGCTGAGTCGCTCCTGTGCCAGCACTTCAGTCAGCACCTCGCGCCAGTGATGCTGTCCCTGCAGATCGGAGACGTTGTCATCCTGCTGGATGGCCCAGCCATTGATGGTTTCGGTCTGGGCGCGTGCCAGCGCCAAATCCGCCCTGGCCAGCACGGCTTCGATTTTCTGGCCGCTGCTGAGCTTGGTCAACCCCGAGTAACCTGTGCTCTCCAGCTCGTGTTGAGCCTGATAGTGATCGAAAGCCACTTTCAAATCCTGTCCCAGCAGATGGGGGGGAATATTGGCCACCGGTTGCACCAGCACGGCGAAATCAGCCCCCGAAATGCGATAGACCTGATTGCCCGGGAAGCGGCTCACCACCCGCTTGATAAGGGCCGCCATGTCCTTGATGTAGGCATCACCAGACTGGAAGCCGCGCTGGGCGTTGATCTTGCCAAGCTCGGTGGCGCGGATCAGCACCAGACTTGCGGTCTGGGTGTCCTGATCCCGCTGCAGCAACTCGGTCATGTCGCGGCGAAAGGCGTGGCGGTTGAGTAGTTGAGTCAGCTCGTCGGTGGTGGCCAGATTGCTCAGTTCGGTCAGCTGACGATGGGCACTCTGTTCGGCACTCTCGAACTGCTCCAGCAGCTGTTGCAGCACTTCCCGGGAGGCGGGCTCATCAAGCAGTGAGGGATCCCGGCTCCTGATGGCCTTGACCCAGGTGAGCTCCTGATGCTGGACCATGCCGTCCATGGTGCGCATGGCCAGCATTAACAACAGGATCATGCCGAGCAGTGTGGTGGCCAGAATAACTGTCAGAGTGAGCGGTGTGCTCTGAAGGGCCAACCAAACTGCTTGCAGGAGCAGCAGGGGTATGGTCACTATGGTGGCGATCATGAAGAGGGGGCGTCCAAGCTTGTGAACCATCTTTTTATCCTTGAAGTGGCTGCTTTATGAGGGAATTTTAACCAAGCTTGCGGTGCAAAGCATGCTATTCCTCGCAACTCGGTGAAAAGGGTCAATTGAAATCGGTTAAATGTGAGTGAAACCACTTTCACAGGTACCGAAACAGGCGAAGATGAGTTGAAAACAGATCAAACAAGGCAGAGGTAAATCATGTTGTTAGAGCCAGAAAATAGTGCCAAAGCACGACAATTGTTGAACCAGAGTATGGCACTGGTGCTGGCAGGTGGACGTGGCAGTCGCCTAAAGCAGTTGACTGACAACCGAGCCAAGCCTGCCGTCCATTTCGGTGGCAAATTCCGGATCATCGACTTTGTGCTCTCCAACTGTATCAACTCGGGGATCCGCCGGGTTGGTGTAGTCACCCAATACAAATCTCACAGCCTGCTGCGTCACCTGCAATCGGGCTGGTCCTTCCTGCGTTACCAGATGAACGAATTCATCGACCTGCTCCCTGCCCAGCAACGGGTGGACGAGGTGCACTGGTATCGCGGTACCGCCGATGCCATCTATCAGAACGTCGATATCATCCGTGACTATGGCCCCAAATACCTGGTGGTGCTGGCAGGGGATCACATCTACAAGATGGATTACGCCGCCATGCTGCTCGACCATGTGCGCCTTGGCGCCAAGGTGACGGTAGCCTGCATCGAAGTGCCGCGGGCCGAGGCCTCTGCTTTCGGCATCATGGATATTGACGAGCAGCGCAAGATCCGCGCCTTCGTCGAAAAACCGGCCAATCCGCCCGCCATGCCGGGTTGCGAAGATCGCTCGCTGGCCTCCATGGGGATCTATATCTTCGAGGCGGAGTACCTCTACCAACTGCTGGAGGAGGACATTCACAATCAGGACTCCAAACACGACTTCGGGATGGATGTGATTCCCCGCATCGTGGAGGAGGGGCTGGCATTTGCTCACCCCTTCAACATGTCCTGTGTCGGCGCGCGCGAGGGGCAAAAGCCCTACTGGCGTGACGTGGGTACGCTGGACTCGTTCTGGGAAGCGAACATGGATCTCGCTTCCGTGGTGCCCGAGCTCGATATCTACGATCAGAACTGGCCTATCTGGACCAGCCAGACCCTGACGCCTCCGGCCAAGTTTGTGCAGGACCGCAATGGCCAGCACGGCATGACCATCAACTCCATGTTTGCGGGCGGGACCATTGTCAGCGGGTCGTTCGTGCTCAACTCGGTGCTCTTTACCAATGTGCGGGTGCACTCTTTCTGTACCCTGGATCAGGCCATCATCTTCCCCGGGGTCGAGATCGGCGCCGGTTGCCGTCTGCGCCGGGTGGTGGTGGACAAGGGATGTGTGCTGCCAGATGGGTTGGTGGTGGGTGAAAACGCCGATGAGGATAGCCGCCGCTTCTACCGCTCCGAGCAGGGAATTGTGCTGGTGACCAAGGAGATGCTGGACAAGCTGGTTTGAGGAAGGCCCTTGAAACTGTGTCAGACGCTGTAATGCAAAGGGAGCCAAACTTGCTCCCTTTTTCATGCTGGTGAATGGCGAGGATTATTCGCTAACCACCGCTTTGGCGGCCATCACCATGGCTGTGCCGTGCTTGCCACCTGCGGCGGTCACTTGCGGTACACCATCTTCATCGGTGTCGCTGCCGGCACCTTCGATGATGTTCTCGCCGGAGTCACCGATCCACTCGGCCATCTGCATGCCACCGTTGACGGTGCCACGGAACCAGCTGACGTACTGACCGGTCAGCTTGGCCAGCTCCAGCTCGGGCGCCTTCTCGGCCCCTTCGTTGCGCAGGTTCAGCATGGCAGAGCGCAGGGCGCCGGAGATGGCAGCCTGGGTCCAGGGGGTGTATTCACCCTGTTTACCCGCCAGCCAGGTGCCCGCTTTGGCATTGAAGTAGGCTTTGTCGGTAGCGATAAACAGCTCGCGGGCGGCAGTGCGGTACTTGGCATCGGAGGTTGCGAGGAACGCAGCCGTCAGACCACGGATGGCGGCGAACTGCGCATCGATGGAGTGGCCGGCATCGAGCTTGCCACCCAGGGTGATGCCGTCATGCACCAGACCATTTTTGCCCTTGAGGTTGGCAAGGATGAAATCGGCCTGCTTGCGGATCAAGTCGAGCGCCTCTTGACCCTGCTTGGTCTTGAGGTTCAGCTCGCCATTGTCACCGGCGGCGTAACCGACCGGCAGCGCATCCTGAGCGCGCTGGAAGATCTGCAGGGCGACCAGTGCGTAAGCGGCGTCAAAGGTGGTGACGTGTTTGCCCTGTTTGCCTGCCTGCCAGCTGTCGACCAGGGTGCCAGCCTTGGTATCAAAGTGCAGGGCTGCCAGGTTCTTGAAGGTGAGGTTGGAGAGATTGATCGCCAGCGAGAAGGCATCGCTGCCCGCGACCGCTTTCCCCAGGTCATTGGTCTTGTTGGCAGCCGGTGCGGCGGCAAACGGCGCACCGTCAAACACGGCGTGGAAGGCCGGGTTCTGGTTGGTGTTGGCGCTGCGCTGATCGCTGAAGGCATAGAACTCGGAGAGCGGCCACAGCATCATCCAGGCATCGCGCAGCTGGGCGGAACCATCCACCACCTCCAGCTTGCCGATGGCACCGGCATCGTTGTTGCTGGTTTCGGTCACTTTCACCTGATGGGGGAAGTAGACAACGCCCTTGGCCGGATCGTACTGCGGGGTGATTTTGGCGCCCAGTTGCTTGCCATCGAAGCCAAGCTGGTTCTGCATGATGGCCAGCTTGTCGATGGACTGCTCGGTCAGCATCATGCCGTTGAAGCCATCGGCGGCAGAGACGCCCAGCTTGTGCTTGCCATCCTGATCCATGGTGGCGGAGGCGGCTTCTACCTCTTCATCGGTCTCGGCCACGTGCATGCCGCCGAGGAAGTCCTGGGACCACATCACCTCTTTGAGCAGGATACCGCCCACCGCTGCGGGCACCAGCAGGTTGTCGCTGCCGCTCCAGCGCAGGGTGCTGTAGTCGCGGAAGTAGGCGGGCACCTGGGTCTTGACGGTTTTCTCGGTCCCTTTGGCGGTCTTGATGGTGATCTGATCGCCATTGACAGGGGTGGCGTTGACGGCCTGGGCAAACTCCGGATTGGCGGAGGCGTAGGGCAGGGAGAGGGGATACATGCCCTGCGGCACTTCATCAGCCGGGAAGCCAACGGCATCGGCCATGGCCAACACCCGTTGCCCCAGAGAGGCCATGGTGCCGCCACGGGCCAGGTTTTGCGGCCCGTTCACCAGATGAGGGCCCATGCCGGATTGGTAGTTGAGGGCGTACATCGCCTCTTCGGAGTATTCGTAGGATTCGATGCCGGCGGCGAAGTCGAACGGGGTCGGCTCATCGGCACGGTTGGCATCCAGCACATCCAGATCCAGCCCCAGCGCTTCGGCAAGCGGCTCACCGGAGAGCTCGAATTCGGTATAGGCCAGCATGTTGGCGGCGGTATTGAATGTCTTGTCTTCGAGTTTGACGGCAGCGTGTGCTGCGCCGCTGATCAGTGCGCAGGCGATCGCCTGAACCAGTACGGTTTTTCTCATGTCCCTTCTCACCATTGGTTTTATTATTGACGCTTCTCATGACGAATCTAAATGAGAATGGTCTGCATTATGCTGTGTTGGCGGGGACTTGAGAAGTAAAAAACCGCCCCATTCGGCTGCACGTTGAACCGGATGTGCGCTGTCGAAGAGGACGGTTATCTGTTTATTGCGATGAAAGTGCCGGTGCGGCGGCGATCAGAGCAGCTTGAACGGGATGACCAGACGGCCTGGCTCTACCTTGAGGGCTTCGACCTTCTCCTTGAGCCTGGCTTCGTTCTTGCGGCTGCTGTCGAGGCGGTAGACCGGGGTCTGCGACAGGAACAGGGAGAGCGACTGATTGAAGGTGGGTAGCAGCGGGGTGAGGGCGGCCCCGATATCGGCCGGCTCGGTCTTGACCGAGAGCAGCTCAAGATCGCGCAGATAGATGGCACCCTGATCGGCCACATAGTCCGGGCGTGCGCTCAAAGCAAAGCGGATCTTCATCTGCTGGCTGCCAAGGGGGCTGCTCACCTGCAGGTCGCCAGCGGCGTCCAGCTCGATGCGATCTGCTTGTTTGCGGCCGATACGGCTCTGCATCTCGTCCAGGCGGATCTTGCTCGACATGATGCCGGGGATCCCCAGCTGCTTTTCAAAAGAGACCTGATCTTTGAGGTACTGGTTGATTTCGGCCTCGCTGACATTGTACTGGGTCAGGGAGCAGGCCCCCAGCAGCAGGGCAAGGGGGAGTAACAACAACTGTTTCAACATGATGGATTCCGCTTGGGCAACTATGATGGCGCTATCTTACGCGATAACGGGCGTGGAATGAGAGCCTCATACCGTGGGAAATCACGGACTTGCTGCATTCCCGATTGTTTTTTGGCAACCGCCGGGTTCATCATCGACGGGTGAACGAAATAGGGCTGAGCTGTTGCTTCGGGTGGGGTCTACACCTTAAGCAGGGAGAAAGAGAACAGAAAGCGAGAAGAGCACAGAGAACGAGGAGAGCGTAATGGTTCGGATGGGCAAGATTGGCCGCAGGGCGCTGCTGTGGCTTGGCTGCATGATGGGACTCTGGAGCCCATCGCTGTGGGCCGAGGTGAAAGTGATCCCGGTCTTCGAGGCGCAGGCGGCGGTGCAGACCCTCAAGGAGATCTATCCCCAGCTTGGGGTCAGCGCCATGGGTAATCAGCTGGTGCTGAGCGGGACGCCAGCCCAGCTGCAGGAGGCCGAAGCCACGCTGGCGCAGATCAACCAGCCACCGCAAAGCCTGCTTATCGAGTGGCGGGTGGATGGGCTTTCCAGCAGTGAACAACTGGGCGGTTCAGTAAGTCGTGACGAGGCCAAGCGGCAATGGCTGGTCGATGGCAACGCCCAGCAGTACCAGCGCAGCCAGAACGACAGCTGGCAGGTGCGCGGGCTGTCGGGTCGTCCCGTGTTGCTGCAGATGGGCTCCTATCAGCCGGTCACCTTCTATCAGTGGAACGAGGGCGCCGTGGTGGGGATGATGCCGCTGGTGAACGGCCTCTATGCCACGGCCACCTTGATTGGCGATCGGGTGCAGATTGCGCTGAGCAGCGAACAGGCGAGGCTGGATCAGGGCACCATCAATCGCGGGCAGAGTGCCACCGAGGTCAGTGGAGCCCCGGGCCAGTGGCTGACAGTGGGGGAGCTCTCAACCAGCTCGGCAGATCAGGGGAGCAGGCTCGGCACCCAGCTACAGGGCGGACGAGGCAGCCAGAGCGAGCGCCAGACCCTGCAGATCCGGGTCACCCGCCAATAAGCAATGTAGTGGTCTAATCATCCCGGACACCATTTTAGGTGGTACAGTCGCCACCATGACCTGAGGTGTTCAATGACAAGATTACGTCGCTCATTTACTGCCGAATTCAAACTCGAAGCCGCATCCCTGGTGCTCGACCAGGGATATTCTGTCCCCGAAGCCAGCTGTTCACTGGATGTCGGTGAAACCGTACTGCGTCGTTGGGTTCAGCAGCTTCAATCCTAACGAATTGGCACTACCCCAATCAGCAAAGCGCTGACTCCGGAGCTGCAGAAAATCCAGGAGCTGGAAGCCCCATCACTCTGGTCTGCTGCGCTTTCGATGTTCCCACCTCCTGCTTTTACGACTATCTGACTCGCAGGCGGACGATTAACCGTGAGCGTATGCAGCAGCGCTCTGAGTTGCGCAGGTTGTTCAAAGAAAGCCGGAACTCAGCGGGCAGCCGCGCCTTGATGTCGATGATGCGAGAGTTGGGGTATCAGATTGGCCGATTCAAAGTACGTAACCTGATGAAGGAAGCCGGGCTGGTATCCAAACAGCCGGGCGCACACCGCTATAAGGTGGCACAGTCTGAACGACCGGATATCCCCAATCTGCTGGCCCGAGAATTTGATGTCCGGCAACCTAATCAGGTGTGGTGTGGCGATATCACCTACGTCTGGGCAGGTGGTCGTTGGCATTACCTGGCAGCGGTGCTTGACCTGCATACCCGGCGGGTTGTGGGGTGGGCGATATCTGAGAAGCCTGATGCAGAGCTGGCCATCAAAGCACTTGAGATGGCGTATCAGCAGCGGGGTTGCCCATCCGGTGTGCTATTTCACTCTGACCAGGGCAGCCAATATGGCAGCCGGGCATTTCGGCAACGACTGTGGCGCTATCGCATGACCCAGAGCATGAGTCGTCGTGGTAACTGCTGGGATAACGCCCCGATGGAGCGATTGTTCAGAAGCCTGAAGTCAGAGTGGCTCCCGGCTATGGGATACATGAGCGTGCGGGAGGCAAAGCGGGATATCAGTTATTACCTGATGGATTACTACAACTGGCGGCGTCCACATCACCACAATAATGGGATACCGCCAGCAAAAGCCGAAGATCGGCCTAACCAAGTGTCCGGATTTAGTTGACCACTACATACCTACTGCCATACAGGGCTTAAAGAAAGGACCACGGATAAGACTACGTCACGAAATCCGCGCTCATCCGCTCCCGCCTGCGCGCTCCATGAGATAAATTTTTTGCAAAAACAGATTCCGGCAATCCCCCCCCTCTCAAGGCGCGTGGTATCTGGGATTCTGTTGTCCAAGACAAACTGAAAGGCATGAAATTTTTTGCAGCAAATCGCATTTTTGAAACGTATCTTTGTGAACGAAAGAAAACATAACCAACTGTTATAAAAGGGAAAAATCAATTTTCCGTGAGCATTCATGCTATCTTGGCATTGACTCCCACATCGGAAGAATCGCAGTAAAATCTATTAAATTCATATAGTTATGATATTTTTCACATAATGAAAAACTGAAAAAATGAACATTTGAACGCGTTGCAAGATGGAGATACCATCACGGATTAAATCTCAAATGGAGCTTCTCATGAAGGCAGCGATAGTAGGAAACATCGGTACTGACCATGATGGCTTTAAGCCGACAAAAATCACTGCAGGCTCACCAGATGTAATGATAGATGGAATGCCCGTAGCGCGTGTCGGCGACCCTTTAGAGCCTCACGACAAGCCAAACAATCCGCCTCATCCACGCGCGATTGATTCAGGGATATCTAACATACTGATTAATGGTAAGCCCATCGCTATGACCGGAGCAGCCATTGACTGCGGTGGTGTTATCATTGGCGACAGCTCCGTTATTGTTGGGAACATGTCAGTTTCCGCAAACAGTCAAAGCTCCGTTGGATTTATCCCCCCATTGTCATTTGATGAACAAATTCAACTGATGGCAGCCGGTAAACCAGTATCAGATTATCCATATTATGCGATAAATGATGCTGGTGAGGTTATCTCTGGCCGAACAGATAGTGCGGGACTAACGAAAAGAATTAAGACACAAAAAGAAGGTGAGTTTGCTATCTATTGGGGAGATGAAGCATTGGCCTTAATTGAGGGAATGATAAGTGCCTAACACTGCATTTAAAATAAGAACCAATGATAAAACAGGCTCAATAAAAACAATTGAGCATATTGTAATAAGCTTTGATAAGTTATGGGATGCTTATCCAACAAGTCGCGTAACACATAAAGACCCTAGTACAGGCAATGATATATTCAGCGATCATTGTGCCATCAATGTTAGCCAAGCATTATACGATAATGGTGTATTAATGAAGTCATTCAGAGGGACTCGCTGTTGGCGTTGCCCAACACCTAGCCCCGAAGGTAAAGGAATTCATGCCATTAGAGCTCAAGAGCTTGCAGATTATCTTGCAAAAAGGCCCTTTGCAGGTTGCCCAGTTGCGACTGTAATGTCTGGTGCTGATTTTGAAGAGAAAATATCAGGAAAACAAGGTATCGTTTTCTTTCAAAATTATTGGCAACGCCCCGGGGAAAGTGGTCGAACAGGAGACCATATTGACCTTTGGAAAAATAACCGGCTGGCAAGCTTAGGTTTTTTTGCTTCACAAATGAGACTAACATTCCCTGATGTTTCAGAACAATATTTATCAATGTCTAATCTGAAACGTGCATCAAAAGTTCTTTTTTGGGACATGTCAGAATGAAGCGTATTATCGTAGTTACCCTCACTTTTTTAGCTTTATTGTTTCTATCGATTGTAACAATCACCAAACCAATGTTTAGTCTATATGAAGAATATATATTAAAGGGTCACTATGTTGGTGAAACATATGCTGCATACTATTTTGATTTCATACTTTATCTGATAACCCCCTTGTGTTTTGTTTTGTCTCTATTGCTTGTGTCTTATTTTTACAGACGAAAAAATAATAAATTGAAGCTATAACATGCCGTTTTTATGAATATGCCCTGCACGAAGAGTAAGACAGTGTGTTGCGTTTTACTCTTCGTGCAGGGTGACAAGCGAAGCGCGGCAGTTGAAAGCCACAGATAGCAAAACCCCGACATGCGGGGTTTTGATTTTTTCTCAATGTGGTCGACGTGTGGACATCGAGTGAAACAAATCCTTTTGTTTCATATGCTTACATCGTTTTTTTAAACGCACCCTCGGGTGCCTTTTTGCTATCTCGAATAACCGTTCAACAGATCGGTTATCAGCTCAGTGACTTGGCGTCCACCTCCCCCGCCAGCAAGCGGGTCACGGGGAAACGCTGCGCGGGATCCTGGCTAAAGAACTGGCTCAGTTGCCGGTATACCGCCGGATAGACCTGCTGCAACCGCAGCGGATCGGTAAAGAAACACTCGCAGCTGACGGCAAAAAACTCGGCGGGATGTTCAGCAGCATAGGGATCGATATCGGTCACTTCGTCCCGGTCGAGCTGCTGGCAGAGCGCATCGAAGGCGGTCTGAAAGGCCTGTTGCCACAGCTGGCTGCTCATCTGCCCCGGCAACGGCGGCGCACCGTCCGCCTCACCACCCAGCATGTCGAGCTTGTGGGCCAGCTCGTGGATCACCAGATTAAAGCCGTCCCAGTCGCCATCCTGCTGCAGTTCGCTCCAGGCCAGCACCAGCGGCCCTTGCGGCCAGGATTCGCCTGCGTTCTCCTCTTCAAACTCGCTCACCAGCCCGAACTCATCCTGCACCTCCTGGCGCCGGGTGACGGGTTCGGGAATGATGATGATTTCGTGAAAGCCGCGATACCAGTCAAGGCCGAGATGAAGAATGGGCAACGCCGCCTGCAGCGCCAGCACCGCCTGTTGACGGCGGCTGAGCTCGACCCCGATCAGGGTCAGGGTCTTGCGCTTGAGCAGCTGTTGCCCCAAGCCAATGAGCGTCGTCTGCTCGGTGTCGCTGAGCCCTTGCAAGATGGGCACAGCCGCCAGCGCCTGACGCCACAGTGCCAACTCATCCTCACTCATGGACGTTTGCGGGCGACCACCCAGCCATTTGAACCATCCCAGCACGCCTACTCCTTCTTTTGATGCAAACAACAGGTCACAACAGTTTAACGAACCGTTTCGGCCGCTCCTGATAATCCTGCGCCAGATAGAAACGGTGGGCCGCCTCGCGCTTGAGGCTGCTGGATAGCTCCAGCTGGGCGCAACCTGCGGCCCGCGCCATCGCTTCGGCTCCCTTGAGCAAGGCTGCGCCCACTCCCGCCCCTCTTGCCCCTTCATCGACAACCAGCGCCGAGATCAGGCCCCAAGCTGGTGCAACATGCAGCGGTGCCAGCTTGTGCCACACCAGCACGCCGACCACCTTGTTGGCCAGAGATGCCAGCAGCACAACGCTCGTGGGATCCTGCGCCAACAGGCGCGCCGTGACGTCAGCGCCTTCGGCAGGATACCCCAATTGGGTGAACAGGTGGGCGATGGCGCTCCCGTCGTCGGCCTCAGGGGGACGGATCGTCAACGTCTCAGGATCATTTTTCATTGTTGGCCTCATGTTTGCTTTCCATTGTGTTACGCCCGTCACATTGTCTGGCGCAGATCAACAAGGAGGATCTCATCTTTACTCATAGAAAACGCTGCCTGCCATTATCCCCCCACCCTTGTCAATTCACAAATTTGCAACAAGGCAACATTTTTCGCTGGGAAGCACCGATACAACTCGATATGTTACAAGCCATGCATGGCGCCTGTTTGCGCTCTGCTTAACCCCTCAACCTCGCGCTCATTTGTTAACTGGATTGTTAACAGACAGGGCCGAAAACAGTGACAGAGAGCGAGGCCAAGATCTCGCCAAGACAGCGCCACAAACACAACAAAGGAGTTGTTGTACATGAATGAAATCGTCAATGCCATCAATGGTGTAATCTGGAGCCCTGCGCTCATCTACCTGTGTCTGGGGGTCGGTCTTTACTTCTCCCTGCGCACCCGTTTTTTGCAACTGCGTCATATGAAAGAGATGGTGCGCCTGATGTTTGATGGCAAGAGCACCGATGCCGGTGTCTCCTCCTTCCAGGCGCTGGCCATGACCCTGGCAGGTCGCGTGGGTACCGGTAACATCGCAGGTGTGGCCACCGCCATCACCTTCGGTGGCCCGGGCGCCCTGTTCTGGATGTGGATGGTCGCCTTCCTCGGCGCCAGCTCTGCTTTCGTGGAGTCCACCCTGGGCCAGGTTTACAAAGAGAAGATCAACGGTGAATACCGCGGCGGCCCGGCCTTCTATATCGAGAAAGGGCTTGGCATGAAGTGGTACGCCTGGACCTTCGCCATCGCCACCGTCTTCGCCTGCGGCGTGCTGCTGCCGGGGGTGCAGGCCAACTCCATCGGCTCCAGCCTGCAGACCGCCTTTAATATCGATCCGAACGTCACTGCCGCCGGTCTGGCGCTGCTGCTCGGCTTTATTATCTTCGGTGGCGTCAAGCGTATCGCCAACTTCGCCAGTACCGTAGTGCCCTTTATGGCGCTGGGCTACATCATCGTGGCTTGCGTCATCATCGCCCTCAATATCGGCCAACTGCCGGGCGTGATCCTGCTGATCTGGAAGAGCGCCTTCGGTCTGGATGCCGGTTTCGGTGCCATTCTGGGTCTGGCCATCATGTGGGGCGTGAAGCGCGGGGTCTACTCCAACGAAGCGGGTCAGGGTACCGGACCGCACGCCTCCTCTGCGGCGGCAGTGAGTCACCCGGCCAAGCAGGGTCTGGTGCAGGCGTTCTCCGTCTATATCGACACCCTGTTCGTCTGCTCCGCTACCGGCTTTATGCTGCTGATCACCGGCCTCTATAACGTACAAGGGCCGGACGGCGCTGCTATCTACACGGGTATTGCCGGTATCGCAGCAGGTCCGGGCTATGTACAGACCGCCATGGAGAGCATGATGCCGGGCTTTGGCAGCATTTTCGTGGCCATCGCGCTGTTCTTCTTCGCGTTCACCACCATCGTTGCCTACTACTACATCGCCGAAACCAACATCGCCTACATCAACCGCAAGATTAATCGCCCCTGGCTCACCTTCTTGCTGAAGATTGCGCTGATGGCTGCCACTGTCTACGGCACCGTCAAGACGGCGGATCTGGCGTGGGGCATGGGTGATATCGGAGTCGGCCTGATGGCATGGCTCAACATCATCGCCATCCTGCTGCTGCAAAAGACCGCCTTCACCTGTCTGAAGGATTATGAAGCGCAGCAAGCACAAGGTATTGACCCCGTATTCCACCCGGAGAAGCTCGGCATCAAGAACGCCGATTACTGGGTGGGCAAACGCTCCGAAGAGAACCTGGAGCGGGAGAAATCGGGCCATCAGTTCGAGCCGGATCAGGATCGCAAGATCTCCTGAACCGACACGAAATAACCGTTCGATAAAAATGGCAGCCTCGGCTGCCATTTTTATTTCTTTAATTTCAATAATTTGCATTCAAATCAAGGAGTTGGGCGCCACATAAGGGGACACTTTGGGACGTGAAAAGACACCAAAATTGGCAAAATGTGGACACTTTTCTCTGCCCATTCCCGGGGAAGATCAAGCTGGTTGAAGATGATTTTCCAACGGGTTGAAGCGGACTGCATCATTCAGATAATCCGGTGCAAAGTGGGCATATGTCATCTTCTGATGAAATATCAAGTGGCCGCCCTCAAACGGTGGAACGCCCCCGTTTATGGATTTCGCGTGTGCGAGGCTCACCACGACGGTACCCCGCACTGGCACCTGCTGCTATTTATGCGCCCGGAAGATCGCAACCGGGTGATCGGCATCCTGCAACGCTATGCCCTGACCGATGATCACGAAGAGCTGGTACGGGATATCAAGGGCGCCCCACCCTTTACCGACTTCACACCCCGCTTTGACTGGAAAGAGATTGATCCGGCCAAGGGGGATGCCGCAGGCTATATCGCCAAATACATTGCCAAGAACATCGACGGCGCCTACCTGGACGATGACGAAGAGGCTGGCACCGCCGCCGATGAGGGCGCCCTGCATGCCGTCGCCTGGGCCAGTTGGTGGGGCATTCGCACCTTTCAGCAGATCGGGGGCGCCCCGGTCGGGGTATGGCGCGAGCTGCGCCGCATCAGCAACGCCAAGAAGCATGCCGAACTGGTTGGCCCACCCAAGCCAGCGCGACAAGACCCACGCTTTGAGGCCGCCCGCTTTGCCGCAGATAACGGCATCTTTCGCTGCTACCTGCACGCCATGGGCGGTGCACTGGCGACCCGCGCCGAACACCCCATCAAGCTGGCCCACCTTATCGAGGAGCAGGCCAACTGCTATGGCGAAGATATCAAGCGCCGGATGGGCATCACCTCCGCTCGCCTTGGCATCAAGACCCGCCTGCAAGGGTGGGAAATTGTGCCTGCCGGTACACATGAAGCCAGGAAAGCCGCCGAGGCAGCAGCGAGGGGGGTTGGGGTTAAGACGGGCGACAGCCCGGCACCTTGGAGCTCTGACAATAACTGTACGCTACCGGATCCTGATGCCTTCGCAGACCAGATCATGAGGGAACAGTGGGGCTTATCACCCTTCTCCATTGACAGATTACGGGCTGGAGCCAGTGTCAGCGCGGACGGTTTCACCCTCTGGCTGGAGAACAGGCAGGTGCAGTCGAGCCGAGCGATACCAAGCGAGCCGGATTGGGGACTCGATGGCCAGCCGCCCGCAGAACAGAGCCAGCTGGATGAATACGCGGTACCAGAGGGGAATGAGGACTGGCCGATGTTGGTCGAGCTGTGTGGCAACGTGTACCAAGCACAAGGCCACGCCGAGACGCATCGCTGGATCGATATGCTGCCGCAGCCCTATCAGTCAGAGATGTGGCGGGTATTGGAGGGGCTGGACGTGCCGGAATGGATGCAGGAACAGGACGACTACAGCGAGGAGTGGGTATGAACAACAAACAGCCCGTCAGCCGCAAAGAGTACCGCCGCCTGGATAATCGGGTGACTTGCATTCTCCAGCAGCGCTGGCCAGCCAACGAGATCAGCCAGTGGGTGGGGATGCTCAAGGGAAAACAGCAGTCCGTGGTCTGCGCTATCCTGCGCAGCTGGCAAAGGTAGTTATCGTCTCCGAGGAGACGACCCCGTATCAGACCAGTGTGAACATTCCCACCTTACAGATGTACAAAGCAAATTGCCGCCCAGTTGGCTGCCGTCATATTGTAGACAGCCCCCCCACCTGGGACCATAGACCAGAACGGCACCATTCGATGCACCAACACAGGTAGCCCCCTATGGATTCGCCGAGCAGTATCATGGACAGAACCAATCTGGGAGCAGTAAAAAATTAAATTACATGTTCACCCCGGACAAATTCCAAATCCTAACTAACAACTAAACAAAGATACATAAGAAAAACGAACAAAAAAGACCCAGCGCCCTACCCAAAAGCCATATCTCTTTACTTGAAACGGTAGCAAGGCTACCATCTTCGTTCTGCATTCACTCTATGGTTATTTAATATGCAAGAGACCACATTACTTACATGTCCATTAAGAGGCCCACTTTCTATTGCCAAACTTGCAAAAGATGGCCTTACAATATCAGAAGAAGCCCATAGGATTGATTTTATCAAATTCTTGCTGAATAGAGGATATGATAAAAAGCATATTGAAGTTGAAACTGTTGTCATTAAAAACCTTGGGGAATCAGGGCGTAATAAACTTCGCGCTGATGTTATTGTTTATAATTGCCCCGTAGGAAATATATCCGCAGACTCTATGGAGCAGAAGTTAAAAAAAATAATTCTTGTCGCTGAAATCAAAAGGGAATCATCCAAGAAAAATAGTGGCGTAAACCATCAACTCAAGCCAGCAATGATGCAGTTGCCTAACATGGATGTTATTGGTGTTTATTGGGATGACATATCAAGAACTCTTTTAGTTAAAGAGTTGAAAGAAAAAAATGGTGAAAAGTACATAGATATATCAGAGGACTCTCTGGAGAACCTCCCTAGCTTCAATCAAAAATATAAAGTAAAACCAATCACATGGAATAATTTAAGTCCTGCTGAAAATCTTGTTTCAATACTACTTAAAGTAGCAAATATAATGCGCTCACATGGTGTTAATGATGAGCAACTTCGTTATAAAGAGACTGTAAAGCTTATACTTGCAAGATATTGTGATGAGAGAGAAGCAAAATCATCACCGAAGCAAGAGTTGTCACTTCAAGTATTAAAAGGTTCAGATTCTGGATTTAATGACCGCATAGAAAAAATTTATCAAGCATCAGCTAGAAGATATAGTAAAGCAAAAACTCTTTTTCATCCATTTAAAGTATCAGAGCTAGAGGAAAGGACACTTAGAGAGTGCATTAAGTTAATTCAAGGAATTAGATTCACAGATGCATCCAGCGAAGCTATGCAACAAGTTTTTATGTCCTTTGTTCCATCTGTTTTTAAGAAAAACTTAGATCAGTTTTTCACGCCACAAAGCCTAATAAAAACAATGGTTCACATGGCAAACATTGGACCAAATGATTCAATTTGTGATCCTGCCATGGGAACTGCTGATTTTTTAATCATCAGCCCTTGAATACCGCACAAGTCAAGGAGATGATGATATAGTTCAACGAATTTATGGTGCTGATGTTGATCCTAAGGCATATGACCTTGCAATCATTAATATGATTTTACACAAGGATGGGCAAAGCAATTTAAAAAATATAGATACTATAGAGCATCATGAACTATGGAAGAACCAAATTGATGTAGCTCTTTGTAACCCTCCATTCGGAGCTCAAAGCGTAGAAAAAAGAACCTCTACTCTTTTAAACTATGATCTTGGCCATATTTGGAGCAAGCTTGATGATGGCTCCTGGATAAAAACAGAGGATGTTAGAGATTCACAACAACTAGGAATACTGTTTATTGAGCGCTGTGTTAAAATGCTACCATATGGCGGTAGATTAGCAATTATTTTACCTGAAGGTTATCTATGCACTTCCTCTTATGGATATGTTAGGAAATGGTTACTTGATAACCTTAGAATTATATCTCTTGTAGAATTACCAAGAAGAATATTTACTAAATCAGATGCGGACTTAAGATCCAATATATTAGTTGCCCAAAAACTCACTCCACAAGAGCTTAAAATGGCAATGGAAATGGATTATCCAATTCATAGTGAAATAGTAAAGAAAGTAGGCTACAAGCTTGGTAAAGGCTTCACTAATATAGTGAAGCGAGATTCTGACACAGGACTGGAATTAAGAGATTATGATAACAAGCCAGTTATTGACTCAGATTTTGAGGGCATTCGAGAGCGTTTTACCAAGTTTACAAATAAGTTTAAGTGGGATCAGAAGGTTGATTTACAGCCTATAGTTGATTCTAGCTGGCAAGGTGCGAAAATTTCAGATGTAATTAACCATCCGAGTTTAGATTTAAAGCCAAGAAGATTAACTCCCAAGGCTCTAATAAATAAGAAGATTGTATCTAGCGGAAATCCTGTCCGCCTAGGTGACATTGCTGAAATTGTCACTGATACAATAGACCTATCTGAATATGTCAGTGAGGAATTTAGATTAGTTGAAGGGACTGATATTCGCGCAATCGAAGGCATAGTTAGCCCTCAATTTCCACAAAAGGGCTGGGAAGTCATGGAGAAAAAATCCAAGAATGCTTTCAGGATACGAAAACACGATATAATTATTGGACTAGTTCGTCCTGAGAGGAGAAATATAGGCATATGTCTTGATGATGGCCCAAATATTATTGGAACACCCGATGGCATCGCTGTAGTTAGAATAAAGGAACAGTTAAAAGAGCAGTTTCCTTTAGGGTGGGTATTCCAAAAACTTAGATCTGAGGAAAGCCGCATCCAATTTTGGACTGAGTCAGGAGGAACAAGTTACGGCAAGCTAACAAATGAACATATATCAAATGTTATAATTCGCAACGAATCTAAACAAGAGATTGACACTGTAAACAAAACTGTCAATGAGTGGCTTGATGCATATTCAAAAATTTTCTCTCTATGGGAAAGTATTGGGACAGTAAGAGATAGGACTCCAATAATCAATTCGCCAATATTTGGGTTGGAGCCGCTGGATTTTGAGTAGGCATATGACTCCTGATGAGTTTATTAAAACCAGAGAATATCTGATGCTTTCTCCTACCGAGCTAGCTGAATCTCTTGGCGTTACCTACCAAGCTGTGAAAGACTGGCAAAGTGGGCGGCGGAAAATATCTCTTCAAGTAAAAAAACAACTAGAAGGTCTGTCTAGAATAAAAAAACTTGAGGAATATAGTGGTTTAATAGAAAACTCCTTCTCCTAATCCTTTCAGCACAACCTGTCTTCCTTCTGGACTCAGTGCGCTAACAAGATTTAGCACCAGCTGACTGGCGGTACGGGAAGATGGGCTCAAAGTATGACTAAACGAGAGTGTGGCCACCCAGCTGTGGCCACACTCTGCATCGGTGCACTGGCAGTAGAGCTCCGAGACATCATCGCTCAGTCGGTTGGTCTTGGTAATGCGGCCCCGCTGGCCACACACTTTGCAATAAACCCGCATTACGCCCCCTTTTCTATCGAAATCAACGGCCTATCTTGCCATGGCAAACACTGTTTGTTTACACAGTTGAACCGATATTCTCCCGAAAATCGACCCGCAGGGAGCGAGGGAGTCCCGCGCTGTTGATGGCATCCTGGATAAACTCGCACAGCGGCAGCACCTCGTTGCGGGCATAGGTGGCATCGTACTTCTCGGGATCCCCGAGCCCTCCCCCGCCATTGGTCGGAATGATGCCGGCCAGCGCCGCCGGAAAGCGGTGGCTGGTCAGTACATCCTGAGCGGTGATCCCCTTGATGGCCGCGAACTCGTCCTTGGTGGCGATATCCCCCACCGGAATAAGCTTGATGCCATCGGGCTTGCCGTCCGGGATGTTCACGAACATGGAGCGGAAGTTCCCCACCCCCTTGCTACTGGCGATCATCTCCTTCATCTCCTCCTCGGTGTCGTCGTCCATGTTCGGGTCGGTGGCGTAGAAGATGAAGCCCATGTGGGCGCCGTTGAGGAAGTATTTACGCCGAAACAAGGTGGCATCCTGATTAAGCAGTGCCGACTGCAGGCCACCCAAGTAGTCGGGCATACCGTAGATCGCTCGTGCAGCTCGCAGTCAGAGCGGATTGCGGCGCGGTCCGAAGGGCAGCCGCCAGCGAAACAGGCTGTTAAGGGTGGCACGCCACTGATTGGGTCGTCCCAGGATCTGCTTTTGCAAGCGAGTCTCTTCCTTCAGCATCGCCTCATCGCTGCGGGCCCAGGCCTGGCTGTAGAGCTGCTTGATCCCCGCCAGGGCATCGGGCGACTTGGTGGTGAGGGTGCGGGCAAACTCCCGCGCCTCCACCAGCGGATCGGCGCAGACCCGGCTCACCATCCCGAGGGATTTGGCCTCGACGGCATCCAGCTCGCGCCCGCTCATGGCAAGCTCCATAGCGGTATCCAGCCCCATCAGGTTGCGCATGGTGACGCTGCCGCTCATGTCGGGAATGATGCCCCACTTGATCTCCATCACCGAGAAGCGGCAATCGGGGGTGCTGAAGCGAAAATCGGCGCCGAGCGCAATCTGCAAGCCACCGCCAAAACAGACTCCCTGGGTCACCGCAATCACCGGCACCGGCAGCTGGTGCCAACCATAGGCAACCCGCTGGGCCAGATTGGTCGCCTCGTCCGCTTCACGCTTGAGAATATCGAGCGCCGCCACCGGCTGTCTCAGCATGGATTTCACATCCAGCCCAGCGCAGAAGGCCCGCCCCTCGCCGTGCAGGATCACCGCCCGCAGCCCCTTGTGCCGGGCGAGTTGCGTCAGCGTCTCATCGATGGCGCTGAACATGGCGCGGTCCAGCGCATTGAGTTTATCCCCCCGCGTCAGCATCACTTCGGCAATCCCGTCGTGGATCTCGCACTTGATCCTTGGTTTTTCCATCTCCCTTGTCCTCTCCTTGATCCCTGAAACTGACTCACTGGTCATACCACTACGTTATCAGAGTGTTATCATCCGGTACAGCTGAGACTAAAGTCGGCTGGTCGCCTCCCCCTCCCTTTGTCACACTGGGAGCTGCATGAGTGCCGCAAGCCAGCAGAGGACGCTGTCATGTCAACCCTGTTCAATTTTGCCAGACCACCGTTCGACCGACTGGGCGAGGAGGCGCGCGAGCGGCTCTCCCGTCACCTCTCGCTCTGCTATTTTCGGGCCGGGGATCTGCTGCTCAAGGAGGGGGACGAGCCTCCCGGCCTCTATCTCATCATCAAGGGGGCGGTGGAAGAGTCGGCCCCTCACCACCAGTTTGGTGATTACGGGGTTGATGACCTGTTCGATGTGCGCGCCCAGTTTGATGGTCGCTGCCGCCACCGCTTCACCGCACTGGAAGATAGCCTCTGCCAACTCATTCCTCGCCACACCTTTCTGGCGCTCTGTGAGCAGGATCCGCAGTTTGCCAGCTACTTCACCGCCAATCTGGCCGAGCGCCAGCGCCAGCAGGAGCAACGCGAACAACTGGGTCAGAAGAATCTGGCTGAATTTATCCTGACCCGCATCGAACCCGGCCACCTGCAGGCACCGCTTATCGTCGACAGCAAGCTGTCACTGCTCGCGGCGACCGAAGCCATGGTGAGCAAGGGGACCGATTGCCTGCTCTACCCGGCCCACGACGGCTCCCTCACGCTGGCAACCCGCAAGACCTTGCTCCACGCCCTGACCCTCAAGGGATTGCCGCTGACGGCCCCCCTCTCGGTGCTGACCCCCACGCCGCTGATTGGTCTGCCGCTGGAGAGCTATCTGTTTGATGCCCTGCTGCTGATGACCCGCCATCGCATCAAGCGACTGGTGGTGTGGCGTGGCAACGAAGTGGCGGGCATCTTGCAACTGACTCAGGTGCTGGGGCTCTTCTCGACCCACTCCCACGTACTGACCCTGCGCATTGCCCGCGCCGACAGCCTGCCGGCACTGGAGGCGGTGGCCCGCGAGCAGCAGCAATTGACCCGCTCGCTGTTTGCACAGGGGATCCACACCGCCTTTTTGATGAAGCTCATCGCCACCATCAACGAACAGCTGATCGCCAAAGCCTTTGCGCTGGTGATCCCCCCCGAGGTGCAGGATAAGGTCTGCCTGCTGATGCTGGGCTCGGAGGGGCGCGGCGAACAGATCCTCAAAACCGATCAGGACAACGCCCTGATCCTGCCAGAGGGGCTGGCATGGCCCACCCAGGCAGCCGATCTGGCCGAATTCAGCGCCCTGCTGGAGCGCCTCGGCTACCCGCTGTGCCCCGGGCAGGTGATGGTGAACAATCCGGCCTGGGTAAAAACAGGCAGCGAGTGGCAAAGCGCCATTGCCAGCGCCTGCACCACGGCAAAAGAGGATGAGCTACTCTGGCTCGCCACCCTGGCCGATGCTCACCCCATCGCGGGGGATCGACAGCTCCATCTGCCGGTTGCCAGAGCGCTGCGCGAGCAGTTGGCGGACAGACGGGACCTGCTGGCGGAGATGGTGCGACCGGCAGTGGCCTTTCATGCCCCCCTCACCCTGTTTGGCCGGCTGGAGCAGCCACCGGAAGGGCTGGATCTGAAGCGGGGCGGCTTGTTCCCGCTGGTGCACGGTATCCGCATGCTGGCCATTGAGGCAGGCATTCTGGAGACCTCGACCCTGGGACGCATCGATGCGCTGGTGGCCGCCGAGCGGCTCAGTACCGACTATGGCAGCAATCTGGCAGAGGCGTTTCGGCTCTTTATCCGGCTGAGGCTGCGCAGCCAGCTCAAGGGGGGCAATAGTCGGGTGCAGACAAGCGAGCTTAGCCACAGTGAGCGGGATCTGCTGCGCCAGGCGCTACATCAGGTGAAGAAGTTCCAGCAGTGGCTCACATTGCACTTTCGTCTGAGACAATAGCCATGTTGAGCCGCGTTCGACGCTACTGGTATGGCCGCACGTTCCGCACGGGCGAGTTCGCGCCGCTCTTTGCCACCCCACCGGAAGATGAACGGATCGCCCTCGATTTCGAGACCACCAGTCTCGATCCCGAGCAGGCCGAGATCGTCTCCATCGGGGCGGTGCGCATTCAGGGTAACCGGCTGCTGACCGGCGAGGCCCTAGCCATCAAGGTACAGCCACCGGCCAGCCTGACCAGCCAATCTGTGGTGATCCACGGTCTGCGCCATCAGGATCTGCAACAGGGGATGGAGCTGGAAGCCGCGCTGCGCCTGCTGCTTCACTTTATCGGCCCCCGTGAACTGGTGGGCTATCACATCGCCTACGACCTGCGCATTCTCAATCTCGCCTGCCAGAAATTGTGGGGATTGACCCTGCCCCAGCGAGGGATCGAGGTGAGCCAGCTCTATCACGACCACCTCTATCGCCGCTATCCCGATGCGGCCATTGACCTCCACTTGAGTGCCATCTGTAGCCACCTTGAACTGCCATCCCTGCCCGCCCACGATGCCCTTGCCGATGCCACCACGGCCGCGCTCATCTACCTGCGCCTGACCTGCGGCTCGCCGCTCACTTATCCCAAAGTCTAATTGTCGAGAAATAACATTTAATTCACATTTTGCTTACATGAGCAGATTACCTGCTCGTCGGGGTTACCCCATCCACCGCTGACACTCATGTCATGGAGAACTGCAATGGAACAGCAAAGCTATCTGAGGATCCAGCAAGATCCCAACTTCCAGGAGCTGGTCGCCAAGCGCCAGCGTTTTGCCTGGGCCCTCTCGGCTCTGATGCTGGGACTCTACCTGGCGTTTATTCTGCTCATCGCCTTTGCCCCCGGTTGGCTGGGCACCCCCTTGAGCGAAGGGTCGACCATTACTCGCGGCATTCCTGTCGGGGTAGGATTGATCCTCTCCTCCTTCGTGTTGACCGGCGTCTATGTCTTTCGCGCCAACGGCGAGTTTGATGAACTGAACCAGAAGATCCTCAAAGGGGTGCAATCATGAAAGGCAAGTTGCTGCTGTTGACCTCACTGGCCTCCTCTCCCCTGCTGGCGGCCGATGCAATCTCTGGCGCCGTGGAGCGTCAGCCCCTTAATGTCGCCGCCATCGTGATGTTTCTGGTGTTTGTGGCCGCTACCCTGTTCATCACCTACTGGGCCTCCAAGCGCAACCGCTCGGCTTCCGACTACTATGCGGCCGGTGGCCGTATCACCGGCTTCCAGAACGGTCTGGCCATCGCCGGTGACTATATGTCCGCCGCCTCCTTCCTCGGGATCTCCGCGCTGGTCTACACCTCCGGCTACGATGGCCTGATTTACTCCATAGGTTTTCTGGTGGGCTGGCCCATCATTCTGTTCCTGATCGCCGAACGGCTGCGCAACCTCGGCAAATATACCTTTGCCGATGTCGCCTCCTATCGTCTCAAGCAGACTGAAGTGCGTACCCTCTCCGCCTGTGGTTCGCTGGTGGTGGTCGCCCTCTATCTGATCGCCCAGATGGTCGGTGCCGGCAAACTGATCGAGCTGCTGTTTGGCCTGCAATACCATGTGGCCGTGGTGCTGGTCGGTATCCTGATGGTGCTCTACGTGCTGTTTGGCGGCATGCTGGCCACAACCTGGGTGCAGATCATCAAGGCAGTGATGCTGCTCTCCGGTGCTAGCTTTATGGCCATCATGGTGATGAAGTCAGTCAACTTCGACATCGGCGCCCTGTTTAGCGAAGCGGTCAAAGTGCACGAGAAAGGCTCCGCCATCATGAGCCCGGGCGGGCTGGTCTCCGACCCCATCTCCGCCATCTCGCTCGGTCTGGCATTGATGTTCGGTACCGCCGGCCTGCCCCACATCCTGATGCGCTTCTTCACTGTGAGCGATGCCAAAGAGGCGCGTAAATCGGTGTTCTACGCCACTGGCTTTATCGGTTACTTCTACATTCTCACCTTCATCATCGGTTTTGGCGCCATCCTGCTGGTCAGCACCAATCCGGCCTTCAAGGATGCCACCGGCGCCCTGCTGGGCGGCACCAACATGGCAGCCGTCCACCTGGCTGATGCAGTGGGTGGAAGTCTGTTCCTCGGCTTCATCTCTGCCGTGGCATTTGCCACCATTCTGGCGGTAGTCGCCGGATTGACCCTGGCCGGTGCCTCTGCGGTCTCCCATGACCTCTATGCCAGCGTGTTGAAGAAGGGCAAGGCTAACGAGACCGATGAACTGCGTGTCTCCAAGATGACGACTCTGGTGCTGGGCGTAGTTGCCATTGGTCTGGGGATCCTGTTCGAGAAGCAGAACATCGCCTTCATGGTGGGTCTGGCTTTCTCAATCGCCGCCAGCTGCAACTTCCCGGTGCTGTTCCTCTCCATGTTCTGGTCACGCCTGACCACCCGTGGCGCCGTCTACGGTGGCTGGCTGGGACTGGCGAGCGCAGTAACCCTGATGGTCCTGGGCCCGACCGTGTGGGTGAAAGTGCTGGGCCATGCCCAGGCCATCTTCCCCTACGAATACCCGGCCCTCTTCTCCATGGGTTTGGCCTTCATCGGGATCTGGTTCTTCTCCATCACCGACAGCTCCCAGAACGCCGCCGACGAGCATGCCAAGTTCCTGCCGCAGTTCGTTCGCTCCCAAACCGGGCTGGGGGCCTCTGGCGCTACCTCCCACTAACAGTTCAAATTCATCCTTCCAAGCCGGCTTCGCGCCGGCTTTTTTTATTGCCCATCAATCGGCTGCATGCCCCGCTTGCCCCGATCAAGATCACACTTCTCGCTAAAACTTTCGGGGGATCTGTGCCATAATGCGCGCCATTTGACAGACCAATCGGGACACATACCTTGTTAAGCAGCAACAATATCACCATGCAGTTCGGCGCCAAGCCGCTGTTTGAGAACATCAACGTCAAGTTTGGCGGCGGCAACCGCTATGGCCTTATCGGCGCCAACGGCTGTGGCAAGTCCACCTTTATGAAGATCCTCGGTGGTGATCTGGAGCCCACTGGCGGTAATGTGAGCCTGGACGTCAACGAGCGCATCGGTAAGCTGCGTCAGGATCAGTTCGCCTACGAAGATATGCGCGTACTGGACGTAGTCATGATGGGCCACACCGAGTTGTGGGCAGCCATCGCCGAGCGCGATGCCATCTACGCCAACCTCGAAGCCACCGACGAAGACTATATGAAGGCCGCCGAGCTGGAAGGTCTGGTCGCCGAATATGACGGCTACACCGCCGAAGCACGCGCAGGCGAGCTGCTGCTGGGTGTCGGCATTCCGCTCGAGCAGCACAACGGCCCGATGAGCGAAGTGGCCCCTGGCTGGAAACTGCGGGTGCTGCTGGCACAGGCCCTCTTCTCCAACCCTGACATCCTGCTGCTGGACGAGCCGACCAACAACCTGGATATCAACACCATTCGCTGGCTGGAGCAGGTGCTCAACGAACGTGAAAGCACCATGATCATCATCTCTCACGACCGTCACTTCCTGAACTCCGTCTGTACCCACATGGCGGATCTGGACTACGGCGAGCTGCGCGTCTATCCGGGCAACTACGACGACTACATGCTGGCCGCCACCCAGGCGCGCGAGCGTCTGCTGGCCGACAACGCCAAGAAGAAGGCCCAGATCGCCGATCTGCAATCCTTCGTCTCCCGTTTCAGCGCCAACGCCTCCAAGTCTCGTCAGGCGACCTCCCGTCTCAAGCAGATCGACAAGATCAAGATTGAGGACGTCAAGGTCTCCAGCCGCCAGAACCCCTTCATCCGCTTCGAGCAGGACAAAAAGCTCTATCGCAACATCCTGGAAGTGGAAGGTGTATCCAAGGGGTATGGCGACGGTCCCCTGTTCAAGGGCCTCAACATGATGATGGAAGTGGGCGAAAAGGTCGCCATTCTGGGTACCAACGGTATCGGTAAGTCTACCCTCATCAAGACCCTTGTCGGTGCACTGGCTCCGGATACCGGCACCATCAAGTGGTCCGAGAACGCCCAGATCGGTTACTACGCTCAGGATCACGCCGAAGACTTCGACACTGATCTCAACGTGTTCGACTGGATGGCCCAGTGGAAACAGGAGAACGAAGACGAGCAGGCGGTACGCTCCATACTGGGCCGTCTGCTTTTCTCCCAGGACGACATCAAGAAGCCGGTCAAGGTGCTCTCCGGTGGTGAACAGGGTCGCATGCTGTTCGGCAAGCTGATGATGCAGCGCCCCAATATCCTGATCATGGATGAGCCGACTAACCACCTGGACATGGAATCCATCGAATCCTTGAACATGGCACTGGAGCTCTACCAAGGGACCCTGATCTTCGTCTCCCACGACCGCGAGTTCGTCTCCTCCCTGGCGACCCGTATCCTGGAACTGACTGAAGATGGTATCCGCGACTTCGGCGGCACCTACGAGGATTACCTGCGCACCCAGGGCGTGGTATAACCCCGCTCCTGCACAAGTTCGCAATGAAAGACCGGCTCTCAGGTGCCGGTTTTTTTATATCCCGTATTTAGACGACTGAGATGGCGTATAGCCGCGGTGTGACTACACGCCACAGAGCAGAGAGCAGAGAGCAGAGAGCAGAGAGCAGAGAGCAGAGAGCAGAGAGCAGAGAGCAGAGAGCAGAGAGCAGAGCTTGAGTATCCCCTCTTTTCCCACAGATAAAAAAACGGCTCCATCAAGGAGCCGTTTTCAATGGATTGCGCAGTGCCGATTACTCGACGGTCGCTTCCACACTGGTGAAGTACTCGATCTTGGCTGCTTTGCGCAACTCGTCGATCAGCGACTTGTAATCCACCTGAGCTTTGCCCTGACCCAGCTGAGCTTGCAGCATGGCAGCCATACCGGATGCGGCGGCAGGGACGTTGACCTTGTCCAGCGCAACTACAACGCGGTCACCATTGGTCTCGGCAACCAGAGCCACGCTCGGCTTGCCGTCGATCGGATGGGGCAGTGTGAACGCCTGGGCAATCAGGTTCTGATCCAGCTCGCGATCGAAGCGGGCAACCCCTTTGTGGGTCTCCACTTTCAGACCGAGTGCAGTCAGATCAGCGGTGATGCTCTCACCGACCTTCAGCTTGTCCAGCAGGCCCTGGGCCTTGCCACGGGCCACTTCGCTGGCCTTGTCATGCTTGATGGCGGCAATCACCTGCTCTTTCACCTCGGCCAGCGGCTTGACCGCTTTGGGCTTGTGACCAGTGATGTGCAGCACCAGCGCCTTGCCGTCAGCCAGCTCGATCACGTCGGAGTTGGTGTTGTCATCGCGCAGCTGTTCGGAGAACGCCACGGAGAGCACCTTGGGATCGTTAAGCGGAGCCGGAGCAGTCGCCTGGGTGAAGAAATCGGAATATTGGACCTTCATCCCCATGGCATCAGCGGTCAGATCCAGCGAGTCCGGGTTTTCGAAGCTGTTGTCAGCCATCTTCTGCTGCTCGGCGAAGAATTTCTCCTTGGCCTTGTCAGCTTGCAGACGAGTGATGGTCTCTTCTTTCACATCGGCAAACGGCTTGGTCTGGGCTGCTTCAACCCCCAGCAGCTTGATGATGTGGAAACCGAACGGGCTCTTCACCACGCCGGAGAGATCGCCAGCCTTGTTCAGGGCGAACGCGGCTTTCTCGAAGGCCGGATCCATCACCCCTTTCTCGAACCAGTCCAGCTCACCGCCTTTTTTGGCAGAGAAGGTATCAGAAGAGTCAGCCTTGGCCAGCGCAGCGAAATCATCACCCGCCTTGGCTTTGGCCAGCACGGCTTCTGCTTTCTGCTCGGCCGCTTTCTCATCCTTGCCAAACGGGATCAGGATGTGAGCCACGTGGCGACGCTCGGCACGCTGGAACAGATCCTGGTGCTGATCGTAGTAATCCTGGGCATCCTGCTCGGTGACCTTGATATCCTTGGCGAGGTTGGCAGCGTCCAGCAGCAGATAGTCAACCTTGACTTGCTCGTCGTTCATGAAACGGGCGCCATTGGTCTTGTAGTACTGCTCCAGCTCGTTGTCGGAGACCTGAACGTCAGCCATGTAGTTGGCGGCAGCCAGACGTACCAGACGCAGATCGCGAGTCTGGTTATAGAGCTTGTCGAGCTGCTCCGCTTCGCCCTTGAGGGAGAATTCGGTGCCCAGCAGGGCGCTCATCAACTGTTGACGCACCATGTCCTGACGCAGGGAGTCACGGAACATTTCGGGAGTCATGCCGGCACGACGGATCAGTTGCAGATAGCGGTCATTGTTGAACTTGCCGTTCTCGGCAAACTCCGGCATGGCCACGATGGCTTGCTTGATCTGTTCGTCACTGATACGCAGACCCAGTTCACGGGCCTTGCTATCCAGCAGCGCCTGATCGATCAGCCTATCCAGCACACCGCGACGGAACTGTTTCATGTAATCGGGGTTCGCTGCCAGCTGGCTGAATGCCTCTCCCATCTGGGATTCCATGCGGGCGCGCTCGTTGCGGTAGGCATTTTCCAGTGCGGTTGCACTGATTTCTGTGCCGTTGACAGTGGCGGGGGCGGTACGGGCCGGGCCGTTCAGGTAACTACCTACACCAGCCAAGGCAAAGGAGAGGATGATCAGGCCCAAGATAACCTTGGCTACCTTGCCCTGCGCCCCTTCGCGTAGTTTATCCAACATCATGTTTGTACTTATGCTCCCGAACTCGATGGGCGTAAACAATAAAAAGGCGCACCGATTGCGATGCGCCTTGGTCAATCAGTATGAGAGAAGACTCTCTAACTTGTCTGGTCTGCGACCAAGGACGGTAGCCGACGGATATCAGCGACCGACTTAGTTAACAGCGTCTTTCAGGGCCTTACCGGCTTTGAAGGCAGGAACTTTACCAGCAGCGATTTCGATGGTCGCGCCCGTCTGCGGGTTACGGCCTGAACGGGCAGCACGCTCGCGTACAGCGAAAGTACCGAAACCAACCAGAGCAACCTGGTCACCCTCTTTCAGCGCTTCACCAACAGCATCAATGAAGGCATCCAACGCACGGCCAGCGGCAGCTTTGGAGATATCGGCACCGTCTGCAATCTTGTCAATCAGTTGAGATTTATTCACTCTTATATTCCCCTTTTATCGAACACCGCTGCGGCGCTGATTTCCCTGGCCACAACAAGTGGAGGTTTTATAGCAAGCCTCCTGATCAGTTGCAAGTGACAATCTGGCGCAAACCCGCGCCACACAACGCATTGCGACTCATCACGAGTACCCGATCGGTGGTCAAGGCTACTTCCGTTATCGGGCGCATGCAAGCCTTAACCACCCGTCGAATGCGCCAAATTTGCGGCGCATCAACATTTACACGACAGAAACGCGCTCAAACCCCTGCGGATTGTCCTGCAACGCCAATTCCAGCACCTCGTCAATCCAGCGAACCGGATAAATTTCAAGGTCTTGTTTGACGTTTGCCGGGATCTCCTCAAGGTCACGCTCGTTCTCTTTCGGAATAAGCACTCGCTTGATGCCGCCACGATGGGCTGCCAGCAACTTCTCCTTGAGACCGCCGATGGGCAGCACTTCGCCGCGCAAGGTGATCTCCCCTGTCATCGCCACATCAGCACGAACCGGATTACCGGTCAAGCTGGAGACCAGGGCAGTACACATGGCGATACCGGCGCTCGGACCATCTTTGGGGGTGGCCCCTTCCGGTACGTGCACGTGGATATCGCGCTTCTCGTAGAAGTCGGCATTGATCCGCAACTTCTCGGCACGGGTACGCACCACCGTCATGGCCGCCTGAATGGACTCCTGCATCACTTCACCGAGAGAACCGGTATAAGTGAGCTTGCCTTTGCCCGGCATGTTGGTGGTCTCGATGGTAAGCAGATCGCCCCCCACTTCGGTCCACGCCAGACCACATACCTGACCAATCTGGTTCTGGTCGGTGGCTTTGCCGTAATCGAAACGCTGTACCCCGAGGAACTCCTTGAGGTTGGCCTGATTGACCTGAACATGCTTGATGCTCTTGTCCAGCAGGATGCGCTTGACCGCTTTGCGACAAATCTTGGAGATCTCGCGCTCCAGACCACGAACCCCCGCCTCGCGGGTGTAGTAACGGATCACCCCGACCAAGGCAGAATCCTCGATGGTGATCTCGGACTCTTTCAGACCGTTGCGCTGGATCTGCTTGGCAACCAGATGCTGCTTGGCAATGTTGAGCTTCTCATCTTCGGTGTAACCGGAGAGACGGATCACCTCCATCCGATCCAGCAACGGACCCGGGATGTTCATGGAGTTGGAGGTGGCCACGAACATGACGTCAGACAGGTCATAATCCACTTCCAGATAGTGATCGTTGAAGCTGTTGTTCTGTTCCGGATCAAGCACTTCCAGCAAGGCAGAGGCGGGATCGCCGCGCATGTCCGAGCTCATCTTGTCGATCTCGTCGAGCAGGAACAGCGGATTCTTCACACCGACTTTCGCCATCTTCTGGATGAGTTTGCCGGGCATGGAACCGATATAGGTACGGCGGTGACCACGGATCTCCGCTTCGTCACGCACCCCACCCAAGGCCATCCGCACATATTTGCGGCCTGTCGCCTTGGCGATGGATTGGCCCAACGAGGTCTTGCCCACACCGGGAGGCCCAACCAGACAGAGGATAGGGCCCTTGAGCTTGTTAACCCGTGCCTGTACCGCCAGATATTCGAGGATGCGATCCTTGACCTTCTCGAGGCCATAGTGATCGGCATCCAGCACCTCTTGCGCCTTGCCAAGATCTTTCTTGACCTTGGATCGCGCCTTCCACGGCACCTGCACCATCCAGTCCACATAGCTGCGAACCACGGTAGCCTCGGCGGACATGGGAGACATCATCTTCAGCTTGGCAAGCTCGGCCTGGGCCTTTTCACGGGCATCTTCCGGCATGCCAGCCTCTTCAATCTTGCGATTGAGGGCTTCAAACTCATCCGGGCTATCTTCCAGCTCACCCAGCTCTTTCTGGATGGCCTTCATCTGCTCGTTGAGGTAATACTCGCGCTGACTCTTTTCCATCTGCTTCTTGACGCGAGTACGGATGCGCTTCTCGACCTGCAGCAGGTCAATTTCCGACTCCATCATCGCCATCAGGAATTCGATGCGCTCGGAAACCGAGACGATCTCCAGCACCTTCTGCTTGTCTTCCAGCTTGAGCGGCATGTGGGCCGCCATGGTGTCAGCCAGACGCGCAGCATCGTCGATCGCCGAGATCGAGGTCAGTACCTCGGGCGGGATCTTCTTGTTGAGCTTGATATAGCCTTCAAACTGGCCGATGGCGGAGCGAACCAGTACTTCCTGATCCTTCTCCTCAATGGCTTGGGAGGGGATGTACTGGGCCTCGCAGACAAAGAAATCCTTGTCGTCGATCATCCGCTCCAGGCGGGCACGCTGCCCACCCTCTACCAGCACCTTGACGGTGCCGTCCGGCAGCTTGAGCATCTGCAGAATATTGGCCACTGTCCCGACGGTGAAGATCTCCTCCACAGTCGGCTCATCGGTTGACGCATCCTTCTGGGCCACCAGCAGAACTTTCTTGTCCTGCTCCATGGCCGCTTCCAGACAGCGAATGGATTTTTCCCGCCCCACAAAGAGTGGAATGACCATGTGGGGATAAACCACCACGTCACGAAGAGGCAGGACGGGAATCTCGATGCGTTCTGAACGCTCTAGGTTCATATATGTCCTCTCGGCTTGTTATACCGTTGGCAAAGCGCTTGGCTGAGTATATGGGGGCGCAGAGATGAGATTCAATCGCCGAAACCGTAAAAAGCATGAAAGGGGCAAAAAGCCCCTTCCATTTGATTAAAAATCAGACATTTACTCTGATGCAGCAGCCTGGGTTTCGGGATTTTCGTAAATCATCAAGGGCGCGGAGTCCCCTTTGATCACGGTCTCGTCGATCACCACCTTGCTGACCCCTTCCAGAGAAGGCAGGTCATACATGGTATCCAGCAGCACGGCTTCCACGATGGAACGCAGACCACGAGCACCGGTTTTACGCTCCATCGCCTTGCGGGCAATGGCGTTGAGCGCATCGTCACGGAACTCCAGCTCAACCCCTTCCAGATCGAACAACGCCGCGTACTGTTTGGTCAGCGCGTTTTTCGGCTCTTTCAGGATCTGGATAAGCGCGGATTCGTCCAGCTCGGTCAGGGTCGCGACCACCGGCAGACGGCCGATGAACTCGGGGATGAGACCATACTTGATCAGATCTTCCGGCTCTACCTTGGCGAAGGTCTCGCTCAGGGTGGCCTTGGCATCCTTGGATTTCACCTCGGCGCCAAAACCGATACCGGTTCCCTTCACGGAACGCTGCTCGATCACCTTGTCCAGACCGGCAAAGGCACCGCCACAGATGAAGAGGATCTTGGAGGTATCAACCTGCAAGAACTCCTGCTGCGGATGCTTGCGACCACCTTGCGGCGGCACGGAAGCGATGGTCCCTTCGATCAGCTTGAGCAGTGCCTGCTGTACCCCTTCCCCGGAGACATCGCGGGTGATGGAGGGGTTGTCCGACTTGCGGGAGATCTTGTCGATCTCGTCGATGTAGACGATGCCACGCTGAGCCTTTTCTACGTCGTAGTCGCACTTTTGCAGCAGCTTCTGGATGATGTTCTCCACGTCCTCGCCCACATAACCGGCTTCGGTCAGGGTGGTCGCATCGGCCATGGTGAACGGCACATCCAGCAGACGAGCAAGCGTCTCGGCCAGCAGGGTTTTACCGCTACCGGTCGGGCCAATCAACAGGATGTTGGATTTGCCGAGCTCAACACCACTGTTTTCGCCGCTGTTGCGCAGACGCTTGTAGTGGTTGTAGACGGCTACAGCCAACACCTTCTTGGCGTACTCCTGCCCGATCACATAGTCATCGAGATGAGCGCGGATCTGATGAGGGGTCGGCAGCTCGTTACCATCGCGCTTGGGAGAGATCTCACGGATCTCTTCGCGGATGATGTCGTTGCACAGCTCGACGCACTCATCACATATGTAGACGGAAGGGCCAGCGATCAGCTTGCGCACTTCATGCTGGCTTTTGCCGCAAAAAGAGCAGTAGAGCAGCTTATCACCCTCACCCTTGCGTTTCTCTGTCATTCAGCAACCTCGTTTTATCAATAGAGGATGGATCGGCCTGTTGAGTTTACAACAGACCGGGACACCCTGCTCAGCTACGCTGGCTCAGGACACCGTCTACCAGACCATAGGCCACGGCCTGCTCGGCGGACATGAAGTTGTCACGATCGGTGTCACGCTCGATGGTAGCCATGTCCTGACCGGTGTGGAACGCCAGGCGCTCGTTCAGGGTATTTTTAATCTTCAGGATCTCCTGGGCATGGATCTGGATATCAGATGCCTGCCCCTGGAAGCCACCCAGCGGCTGGTGGATCATCACGCGGGCGTTAGGCAGGCAGAAACGCTTGCCCTTGGCGCCACCGGCCAGCAGGAAGGCACCCATGGAGCAAGCCTGCCCCATGCACACAGTGCTGACATCCGGCTTGATGAACTGCATGGTGTCATAGATGGACATGCCCGCAGTCACCGAACCACCCGGCGAGTTGATGTAGATATAGATGTCCTTGTCCGGATTCTCGGATTCGAGGAACAGCAGCTGAGCCACCACCAGATTGGCCATGTGATCTTCAACCTGACCAGTCAGGAAGATCACCCGCTCTTTCAGCAGACGGGAGTAAATATCGTAGGAACGTTCACCCTTGGCAGTCTGTTCGACCACGATGGGGACCAGCGCATTGCTGGGAGAATCGGTCATATCGTTATAGTTCTTGTACATAAGGCATTGTCCCTAAAATAAAATGGCCCGAGTGGAGATCACACGAGCCATTATACTTAACAGTCTTGACCTTAAGTCAAATGTTCTTAGGCAGCGGCGCCAGACTTGTTGATCACTTCGTCAAAGGCAACTTCTTTTTCGGTCACTTGCGCTTTGGACAGGATCAGGTCGATGGCTTGATCTTCTACTGCCAGGTTACGAACGCCGTTCAGCATCTGTTCGTTCTTCTGGTAGTACTCGATCACTTCCTTCGGATCTTCGTAGGCAGTCGCCATGGACTCGATGATGCTGTTTACACGAGCATCGTCAGCCTTGATCTCGTTGGTGCGGATCACGTCACCCAGCAGCAGGCCTACGCGTACACGACGCTCGGCTTGAGCCTGGAACAGTTCAGCAGGCAGCTCGGGAGCGTTGCCGCCCTGGAAGCCACCGAAACGCTGCAGCGCCTGCTGACGCAGTGCGTCGATCTCTTGAGCAACGGCAGCTTTCGGCAGGTCGATTTGGTTGGCTTCAACCAGACCGTTCAGAACCTGCTCTTTAACGCTGTTTTTCAGGGCTTGAGCCAGTTCGCGCTCCATGTTCTTGCGCACTTCGGCTTTCAGCTCTTCAACAGAACCGCTTTCGATACCGAAACGCTTCACGAACTCTTCGGTCAGCTCAGGCAGGATCTGCTCTTCAACCTTGATCAGCTTGGAAGCGAACTTGGCTTCTTTGCCTTTCAGGTTTTCAGCGTGGTAATCAGCCGGGAAGGTCACTTCGATGGTGAACTCGTCGCCCGCTTTCTTGCCCAGGATGGCGTCTTCGAAGCCCGGGATCATGCGGCCAGCGCCCAGCACCAGGTTGAAGCCTTCAGCTTTGCCGCCGTCGAACTCTTCACCGTCGATGGAACCGACGAAGTCCATGGTCACACGCATGCCATTGGCAGCGGCAACATCGGCATCAGCCCAGGTAGCGTGCTGCTTGCGCAGGGTGTCGATCATGTTGGCCAGATCTTCGTCCTTCACGGTCGCAACCGGCTTCTCGACCTTGATGGTCTCGAGACCTGCAACTTCGAACTCCGGATACACTTCGAAAGTGGCGGTGAATTCGAAATCCTGACCTTCTTTGATCTCTTTCGGATCCATGGTCGGGGCACCGGCCGGGCTCAGTTTGTTTTCGATGATGGCTTTGATGAAGTTGCTCTGCATCATTTCATCAGCAACGCGGGCGTGAGCCATGGCGCCGAACATCTTCTTGATGATGGCAACCGGAGCCTTGCCAGGACGGAAACCGTCGATGCGACGAGTTTTGGCCAGGCCATTCAATTCTTTACGCACAGCGGCGTCTACGGTAGCGGCCGGTACAGTGATGGTAAGACGGCGTTCCAGACCCTGGGTTGTCTCTACAGAAACTTGCATTCTTCTACCTCGTTCAACTCAGCACTGTGTGCTGACCCTTTATTGCCCCTGGGCAAAGCCCGGAGTCTTCCTGTTTATAAAGACAACGATATGTCTTTGTGATGAGAAAATATGACGCGGCATTATAGCGGCGCACTTTGGTCGAGTCGAGCCACACATCCCCCACATTGAGCGGTGTGCAAGCACAATTCGTGCAAAACTGCCCTTTATATGGGGAGAGAGGTGCCCGACTTCAACTATCCGATGGCAATAATTTTGCGTTTGCTCACCTTTTTTCATCCGAACGCCGCTTTATTACCCATCTTTCGCCGAAAAACAGCCCACCGTTGCGGGCGGCGACTCAATTTGACCAGCCAAATGGCGATTGGACCAATCAACCATTGCGTCCCTACCCCTCCCTCGTTATGGTGGCAACCAAATTGATGATCTGGAGTCACTCACATGGCCTTTTTCCGCTTCTTGTTCAATCTGCTCTGGTTTGTACTGGGAGGTGTCTTTATGGGCCTGGCCTGGTGGCTGGCCGGTCTTGTCTGCTTTATCTCGCTGGTCGGCATCCCCTGGGGACGTGCTTGTTTCGTGATCGGCACCTTTACCTTCTTCCCGTTTGGCAAGCAGGCCGTCAATCGCAAGACCATGACTGGCCAGAGCGATATCGGCACCGGCACTCTGGGGCTGATTGGCAATATCCTCTGGTTCGTACTGATCGGCGTCTGGCTCGCCATCGGCCACATCGCTTCCGCGCTGGCCTGCTTCGTGACCATTATCGGTATCCCGTTCGGTATCCAGCACCTCAAGCTGGCACTCATCAGTCTGGCGCCCATCGGCCAGATGATTGTGACCAACCAGGAGGCGGAATCGGGCCGCTATATCCGCTAAACACGGGAAATGCGCGGGCAGACGCTGCCCTGCAACGAAAAAAAGGGCAGACTAGGGTCTGCCCTTTTTTATTCTCTTTTGTTGAGGCCATCATGTTACCCAGCCACTTTTTCGCCAATCTCGCCCGCATGAAACTCATCTATCGCTGGCCCCTGATGCGCAACATCCAGCCGGAAAACATCGCCGAGCACAGCCTGCAGGTCGCCATGGTGGCCCATGCCCTCGGCATCATCAAAAACCGGCTGTTTGGCGGCAGCGTGAATGCCGACCGCGCCGCCGTGATGGCCCTCTATCACGACAGCAGTGAGGTGCTGACCGGCGATCTGCCTACCCCGGTCAAATACTTCAACCCCGAAATTGCCCGCGAGTACAAGAAGATAGAACTGGCCGCTGAGCAGCGTCTGCTTGGCATGCTGCCGCCGGAACTGGTGGAGGACTTTCGCCCCCTGCTAGATTCGGCAGCCCAGGATGACGAGCTGGCCAGGCTGGTCAAGGATGCCGACACCCTCTGCGCCTATACCAAGTGTCTGGAGGAGATCAACGCGGGCAACCGGGAGTTCGAACCGGCTCGCAAGCGCCTCGAAGCTATGCTGGAGGCCCGAATGAGTGAGGAGATGCGCTACTTTATCGACACCTTCGTAGCCAGCTTCTCCCTGCCACTCGATGAGCTTAACGCTCACTAAGCCAGTCTACATGACCTGAAAACAGAAGGGCCCGCCGGTTTGCACCGGCGGGCCCTTCGTTCTTTCTTGCGCATTAGATGCAACGCATCAGTGACCCAGCTCGCGGGAGGGTACCAGACCGCTCGCCCGCCAGGCGGGATAGAGGGTCGCCACCAGGCTCATCAGGATGGCAGCACCCGTCACGATAAGCAGATCCTGCATATGCAACTCGGTCGGCAAGAAGTCGATAAAGTAGATATCCGGATTGAGGAAGCGGTGGCCAATAAGCTTCTCGATGACACCCAGGATCTGGGTCAGCTTGCTCGAAAGCAGCCCACCCAGCAGGGCGCCAAGCAGGGCACCGGCCACGCCGTTGACCATCCCCTGAATGACGAAGGTAAGCCGGATCTGGCCAGGGCTCGCCCCCATGGTTTTCAGGATGGCGATTTCGCTGCGCTTCTCGTTCACCGCCATCACCAAGGTGGAGACGATGTTGAAACAGGCGACGGCCACCACCATCAGCATCACCACATACATGACGGTACGCACCATCTGGATGTCCTGATAGAGGTAGCCCTGGCTGTTCATCCAGCTGCGGATATAGACGTGATGAGGGAACTGCTGCGCGGCGGCTACGGTGATGGATTGCGCCTTGAGCACATCGCTCACCCGCAGGCTGAAGCCCTCCACGCCGCTGCCCATGCCGGTGATCGCTTGCGCATCGGCCAGATGCATAAAGCCGAGCAGACCGTCGAGCTGACCACCGATCTCCAACAGCCCCACCACGGTCAGGGCTTCGCGCCGAGGATTCTTGATCCCCGCCTGATCGCCCCCTTGCGGCAGCAGCAGGGCGACAGCGTCCCCCACCTTGACGCCCAGCTTATCGGCGATGGTCTTGCCCAAGATCACCCCACGTTCACCCGGTTGCAGTTCACGCAAGCCACGGCCCGTCATGTATTTGCCCGCATCCGACAGATTGGCTTCCAGATCGGGCAGTACGGCGCGCAGTTGCACCCCCTTGAGGGCAGAGCCATGCTCCAGCAGGCCATTGAGGCGAATGACCGGCGCTGCCGCCTCAACGCCCGGCTGGGCCAGCAGGTAGTCGCGCAGACGTGGCCAATCCGGCAGCGGCCGCTCGACGGCGTCCAGCTCACCTTGTGGCACGACCGAGAGCACCCGATCTTTAAGCTCCCGCTCGAAACCGTTCATGGCGGAGAGGCCCAGGATCAGCGCCATCACCCCGAGGGCGATACCGATCAGGGAAGAGGCAGAGATAAAGGCGATAAACCCGTTGCGACGGCGGGAGCGGCTGTAACGCAGGCCCAGAAAGAGGGGCAGCGGTTTGAACATCAGGCAACCTCCGCCATCACGCCGCTCACCAGGGTCACCCGACGATGGAGCTTGGCCGCGAGGCTCAAGTCGTGAGTCACTACCACAAACGCAGTGCCCAGCTCACGGTTCAGTTCACACAGCAATTCGTACACCGCGGTGGCACTGGCGTGATCCAGATTGCCGGTGGGTTCGTCCGCCAATACCAGACTCGGTTCGTTGACCAGCGCCCGGGCGATCGCCACACGTTGACGTTCGCCACCAGAAAGCTCGGAGGGACGGTGATTCAAGCGATGGGAAAGCCCCACCCGCCCCAGCATCTTGGTTGCCTTTTCGGTGGCAACCGCCACCGACTCACCGGCGATCAGCAGCGGCATGGCCGCATTTTCCAGCGCACTGAACTCGGAGAGCAGGTGGTGGAACTGGTAGACAAAGCCCAGCTCGCGGTTGCGAAAACGGGCTTGGGTACGGCTGTCCCAATGGTGGATATCCTCCCCCTTGAACAGCACGGCGCCGCTGGAGGGGTTGTCCAGCGCCCCCATCAGATGCAGCAGAGTGGTCTTGCCGGAGCCCGAGCTCCCCACCACCGCCAGCATTTCACCGGGCGCGACGCAGAGATCGATCCCCTTGAGCACCTGAGTCTCCAGCTCCCCCTCTTTATAGACATGATTGAGCGCCTGGCAGCGCAGCAGAGGTTCACGGGATACGGCTTCATTCATAACAGGGGCTCCACTTACGCCAGTGACCACTGAGGCACCAGTAACAACGCCGGTACTCGCACCGGAGGTAACAACAGAAGATGTATTATTCACGGCATTACTCATAACGCAGCGCCTCGGCCGGTTTCACCCGTGCGGCGCGGGCCGCCGGATAGAGGGTGGCACTGAAGCTCAGCAGCACGGCGCCCAGCAAAATGGTGATGACCTGAGCCGGCTCGACAATCACCGGCAAGCCACTGCCGCCAGCCGCCATATAGAGGTTGAGCCCCACTGCATTGAGCAGGGGGTTGAGACCCAAGGAGAGCGCAAGGCCCGCCAGTCCGCCAAACAGAGCCCCAATCACCCCGCTGGAGGCGCCAAGTACCATGAAGATTTTGACGATACCTGATTCACTCATACCCATGGTGCGCAGGATGGCCACTTCGCCCTCCTTGTCCGTCACCACCATCACCAGCGCGGAGAGAATGTTAAAGGTGGCGACGGCGATGATCAGCACCAGCATCAGCCCCATCATCCGTTTTTCCATGGCGACCGCCTGGAACAGCTCGCCCCGCTCGCGGCGCCAATCCTGCCATAGCAAGCTATCCGGCAACGGCGTCTTGATCACCTCGTCAGCGGCAAAGGGATCATCGAGCCAGAGGCGAATGCCACCGACGGTTTCTGGCGGCAGGCGCAGCAGCCGCTGGGCATCCCCCAGGGCGATCAGCGCAATCTGGTTATCCACATCGGCACCGACCCCGAAGATGCCGGAGACAGTAAAGAGGCGCTGGGCCGGTACCCGGCCAAACGGAGTGAAGCGGGTCCCCTCGGTCAGGATCAGGCGAACCTGATCGCCGATGGAGACATTGAGACGGCGTGCCACCCCCTGCCCCAGCACGATGCGGTAGTGGCCGGGCTGCAGGGTATCGAGGCGCCCCCCCAGCATCTGGCTATGGAGGATGTCATCCTTGGGCCACTTAGCAGGGTCGATCCCCTGCACGCTCACCCCGGTCAGTTGGCCAGGGCTTTGCAGCATCCCTTCGCTGTCGAGCATGGGGGCCGAGGCGACCACATGGGGTAATTTGGCCAGATCCGGCAAGCCTTGCGGGTCGGCATCAATGCGGCCAGCCTGATTGGTCACCACCACATGGGGGATCACCCCGAGGATGCGCCCTTTGAGCTGCCCTTCGAAACCGTTCATCACCGAAATGACCACCATCAGGGCGGCGACCCCGATGGCGATGCCAAAGGTAGAGAACAGGGAGATAAATGAGACGAAGCGATTGCTGCGCTTCGAGCCTGCATAACGCAGGCCGATGGCCAGCGAAAGGGGCTGAAAAAGTCCGGTCTTCAAGGATATGTACGTTGCCAACAAAATAAGATACCGGATAATAAAGGGAAACCGTCCATGACAACAAGGGATAGCCTCCATGCAGGAACAGTTCTTCAGCGTCACTCATGCCACGCCGGTCAATGTGATCCCCATGCCGGCCGACTTCCACCTCCCCTCGCTGGAGGAGCTGGACGCTGAGCTGCCGGAGCCCTTTCGGATCTCTTCGGCCATTACCTCCATCGATCTGGTGACCACTCGCCTGCTGCGCAACCAGAACGAGTCGATGCACGATCTGATCGAGATCGTCAATCAGCAGTCCCGCAAGATCGACATGATCATGGGCTATGTGCTCTCCCTGCAGGACCATCCGGAGCAGCGCTTTCACACCCTGCGCTTCGGGGCTGGCCAGCTCACCTACCTGCACCCCTATCATGATCACGGGGATGCGCCGCACCTGCACCAGATCGTCCGCCTCAAGATCTTCCTGCGGGAAGAGGCGGCCGCCATCTACTGCTATGGCCAGGTCAAACAGCTCGACGGCGGTGAACATGGCACCCATGTGCAGCTCGACTATGTGCGGATCCGCGAAGATGACCGTGAACTGCTGGTTCGAGCCAGCCTCCACGTGCAATCGAAGCAGCTCAAGCTGCGCGCCCAAGAACGCCAGCGCTAACCAGAGCGAACGTCGCGATAGATAACGTCAACGTTAAAAGAATCGAATCATGCCAATGACACTCCCCGCCTTGCCCGCCAAAGCGGGCCAAAAGATCACGCTCGGCCAGCTGGTCGGCAGCAGCCTCTCGCTGATTGCAGCCCGTCTCACCAGCGAAGCCAAGGGGCCGGTACTGCTTATCACCGCAGATACCCCGAGCGCCCTGCGCCTGGAGCAGGAGCTACAGTATTTGCTGACAGACAAGCAGCTGGCCGATCAGTCCGCTCCCGTATTACTGTTCCCCGATTGGGAGACCCTGCCCTACGACACCTTCTCTCCTCATCAGGACATCATTTCCCAGCGGCTCGAGACTCTCTACAAGCTGCCGCAGATGAGCAAGGGGGTATTGATTGTCCCCATCTCCACCCTGATGTTGCGCTGCGCCCCCCGGATCTATCTCGACAAATACAGCCTGATGGTGAAGGCCGGTCAGCGCCTCAACCTGCAACAGCTGCGCGGGCGGCTGGCCGAGGCGGGTTACGTGGCGGTGGATCAGGTGCTTGAGCATGGCGAGTTTGCCGCTCGCGGCTCCCTGCTCGATCTCTTCCCCATGGGCAGTAGCAGCCCCTATCGCATCGACTTCTTCGACGATGAAGTGGACTCCATCCGCCCGTTCGATCCCGAAACCCAGCGTTCCAGCGAACCGGTCAAGACGGTCAGCCTGCTGCCCGCCCGGGAATACCCTACCGACGAGGCGGCCATCGAGCTGTTTCGCTGCCAGTTCCGCGAACAGTTCGAGCTGTCGCGGGCCGAGGGCTCAGTCTATCAGGAGGTGAGCAAGGGGCGCTGGCCCGCCGGCATCGAGTATTATCTGCCGCTCTTCTTCAACCAGACCGCCAGCCTGTTTGACTACCTGCCGGAAGAGACCCTGCTGCTCACTGTGGGGGATATCTACCCCGCCGCCCAGCGTTTCTGGAACGATATCGGCCAGCGCTATGAAGACAGACGCTGGGACAACACTCGCCCACTACTGCCACCGGCCCAGCTCTATCTGCCGGTGGAGCAGCTCTTTGCCTCTCTGGGCCAATATGGCGCGGTGCGGCTGCAAGAGGCCGCCACTGCGGGCGATGCTGGTCAGCACGATCTGCCCATCTCCGCGCTGCCCGACCTGCAACTCGATCACAGCAAAGAGCAACCCCTGCTGGCGCTCGACCAGTTCCTGCACGGTTTTGCCGGGCGCACCCTGTTTGCGGTGGAGTCCGAAGGACGGCGGGAGGTGCTCGGCGATCTGCTGGCGCGTATCTCGCTGCAACCTAAAGAGTTCCCCTCCCTCGACGCCTTTATGGCGAGTCCGGATCGCCACGGCCTGCTGGTTGCACCGCTTGAGCGTGGCTTCCTGTGGCAGGAGGCAGGTCAGGATCCACTGGCCCTGATCACCGAAACCGAGCTGCTGGGCGGCAAGGTGCGCAGCAAACGGGCGCGAGAGAAGAGCAAGAACTTAAGCTCCGATGCGGTGATCAGAAACCTCAGCGAGCTGACCCAGGGTCAGCCGGTGGTCCATCTGGATCACGGGGTCGGCCGCTATCTGGGGCTCGAAACCATCGACGCCGGTGGTCTGCCCACCGAGTTTTTGACCCTCGAATATGCCGGCGGCGACAAGCTGTTCGTGCCGGTTACCAGTTTGCACCTTATCAGCCGCTACACCGGTTCTGATAACCCGCCCAGCCACAAGCTCGGCGGTGAAGCCTGGAGCAAGGCGCGGCGCAAGGCGGCGGAGAAGGTGCGCGACGTGGCAGCCGAATTGCTGGATGTCTACGCTCATCGCGCCGCTCGCGCCGGTTTTGCATTCAAGCACGACAAAGAGGCCTATCGCCAGTTTGCCGCCAGCTTCCCGTTCGAGGAGACCGACGATCAGCTCAACGCCATCAATGCGGTGCTGGGGGACATGTGTCAGGCCAAGAGCATGGACCGACTGGTGTGCGGCGACGTCGGTTTCGGCAAGACCGAAGTGGCGATGCGGGCAGCATTTGTGGCGGTGCACGGCGGCAAGCAGGTTGCCGTGCTGGTGCCCACCACCCTGCTCGCCCAGCAGCACTACGACAACTTCCGCGACCGCTTCGCCAACTGGCCGGTGCGGGTCGAGGTGCTGAGCCGCTTCCGCTCCGCCAAGGAGCAGAGCGCTGTGATGAAGGAATTGGCCGAAGGCAAGGTGGATATCATCATCGGCACCCACAAGCTGCTCGGATCCGAGCTCACTTTCAAGGATCTGGGACTGCTCATCGTCGATGAGGAGCACAGATTCGGGGTGCGCCAGAAGGAGAAGATCAAGGCGCTGCGGGCCGATGTGGATATCCTCACCCTCACCGCCACCCCCATTCCGCGCACCCTCAATATGGCGATGTCGGGCATGCGGGATCTCTCCATCATCGCCACCCCCCCCGCCAAGCGGCTCGCCATCAAGACCTTCGTGCGTCAGCATGAACCGGCGGTGGTACGCGAGGCGGTGCTGCGGGAATTGAAGCGTGGTGGTCAGGTCTACTACCTGCACAACGATGTCGAGAGCATCGAAAAGTGCGCCGTCGATCTGGCGGAGCTGGTACCCGAGGCCCGCATCGGCATCGCCCACGGTCAGATGCGCGAGCGTGACCTTGAGCGGATCATGTCCGACTTCTACCACCAGCGCTTCAACCTGCTGGTCTGCACCACCATTATCGAGACCGGTATCGACGTACCGAGCGCCAACACCATCATCATGGATCGGGCGGATCATCTCGGTCTGGCCCAGCTGCACCAGCTGCGGGGCCGGGTTGGCCGCTCTCACCATCAGGCCTATGCCTACCTGCTCACCCCCCATCCCAAGCTGATGACCAAGGATGCGGCGAAGCGGCTGGAGGCGATCGCCTCGCTCGAAGATCTCGGTGCCGGTTTTGCGCTGGCGACCCACGATCTGGAGATCCGTGGCGCGGGCGAACTGCTCGGCGACGATCAGAGCGGCCAGATTGAATCGGTCGGCTTCACCCTCTATATGGAGATGCTGGAGCAGGCGGTCGAGGCGCTGAAAAATGGCAAGGAGCCGTCGCTGGAGCAACTGATGAGCCAGCACACCGAGGTGGAGCTGCGCCTGCCTGCGCTGTTGCCGGATGACTATATTCCGGACGTCAATATGCGCCTCTCCATGTACAAGCGGATCGCCAGTGCGGCGGACGAGCAAGAGCTGCGAGAGCTGAAAGTGGAGCTGATCGACCGCTTTGGCCTCTTGCCGGAGGCGACCAAAACCCTGCTGGAGCTGGCCGCTTTCCGCCAGCGTGCCACCGCCCTTGGCATTCGCCGGGTGGAGATGAGCGAGCGCGGCGGCTATCTCGATTTCACTCAGGAGACCAAGGTCAATCCGGCCTATCTGGTCAAACTGCTCTCCAGCCAGCCACGGGTCTACAAGATGGACGGGCCGACCCGGCTGCGTTTCCAGGTGCCGACCCAGGATCGTGCGATGCGCCTGAAACTGGTGGATGGTTTGCTGGCTGATCTGGCCAACAACAGCCTGTGAGTCTCTGCAACGCTGGCGGCGAGCCAGAGAGATAATGCCAACTAAAACGGGAGCCAGATTGGCTCCCGTTTTGTTTATGTTGGCTGGTGACTAGCGTCTCCCCTTGTGGGAGAAGGGTCGGGGATGAGGGGGGCAGTGAAAACCATTCCCCTCACCCTGCCCTATCCCTGGGGGAGAGGGAATCGCATCGGTAAATGTTGGGCTTCGCTGCGCTCAGCACCAACCTACACCTCTGACGATCAGCCCTGGTTGGCTGGATCCTCATGGGCGGAGAATTCACGCATAAAGGCTTCGGCCCGCTCCACCATCTTGGTCGAGCCAACAAAGTAAGGGGTACGCTGGTGCAGCGCGGTGGGCTGGATATCCATGATGCGGCCAAAGCCGTCGGAGGCCTTGCCACCGGCCTGCTCCACCAGAAACGCCATCGGGTTGCACTCATAGAGCAGCCGCAGCTTGCCATTCGGCGAGTTGGTGCCGGACGGATAGATGTAGATGCCGCCCTTGAGCAGGTTGCGATGGAAATCAGAGACCAGGGAGCCGATATAGCGGGAGGTGTAGGGTCTGTGGGTCGCCTCGTCGCGCTCCTGGCAATATTTGAGGTACTTCTTCACCCCGTCCGGGAACTTGATGTAGTTACCCTCGTTGATGGAGTAGATCTTGCCCTCTTCCGGAATGCGGATGTTCTCGTGGGAGAGGCAGAAGCAGCCAATGGAGGGGTCGTAGGTAAAGCCGTTGACGCCAAAGCCGGTGGTGTAGACCAGCATGGTGGAGGAGCCGTAAACCACATAACCGGCGGCGACCTGACGGTTGCCCGGTTGCAGGAAGTCCTCCAGGGTCACCGGCGAACCCTGCGGGCTCAAACGGCGGTAGATGGAGAAGATGGTCCCTACCGAGACGTTGACGTCGATATTGGAGGAGCCATCGAGCGGGTCGATCAACACCACATACTTGGAGTTTTTGGAGAGCGGCGAGTCAAAGGCGACGAAGTCCTCTTCCTCTTCCGAAGCCATGCCGCACACCTCGCCGCGCGCTTCCAGCGCCGCCTTGAAGCGTTCGTTGGCATAAACATCCAGCTTCTGCTGCACCTCGCCCTGTACGTTTTCAGCGCCCATGGAACCGATGATATCCGCCAGTCCCGCCTTGTTGATCTCCCGGTTCACCACCTTGGCAGCAAGGCGGATCGAGCTGAGCAACGAGGTCAGCTCGCCGGTCGCGGTAGGATAATCCGCCTGCTTTTTGACGATGAACTCACCCATGGTGATCATGTTTCGCATTTTTGTTCCTTTAGATCGCATCCGTTGGCATTGAAAACGTTTGCAGGCATCGGCAAAAAAAATGCCGATCACCGGCGGCCTTGATTTGTAACCTAATGTAACGTCTGTTTTTTGTTTTTGCAGCGAATTAAGCGGCCTATTAAATAGGCTATTTCGCCTCACGTTATGGTAAAAGGCGCTTTTTATTCGGTTTCAATCGATAACTTTTCGCCTCTTAATTCGTGGCAATAACCTGCGGCAAGCCATGAGCTGACTGGCCTTTGGCCATTAAAAATGGAGTCTGATGGGCCTGCCGTTCCCTCAGCCATTACCTCTTGAGATCCGATCGCCAATCCAGCACACTGATTTCGCTTTGGAAGCAAATAAAACTCAAGGATTATCAATGAACAAGACTCTCATTGCCGGCATGGTAGCCGGACTGTTTGCCCTTCCCGCCTGGGCTGCCCAGGTGCCTGCCGGTACCAAGCTGCTGCCGGATGCCCAACAAATCTACGTGACCAATATCGGCACCGAACCCACCACCATCGACCCCCAGCTGGTAGAAGAGACCGCCGGTAGTGCCATCGTCAACGATCTGTTTGAAGGGCTCTATGAGCTGGATAATACCGGCAAGATCAAACCAGCAGGCGCCGTCAGCTACGACGTCGACAAGACAGGTACCGTCTACACCTTCAAGCTGAGGCCCGAGGCCAAGTGGTCAAACGGTGAACCGGTCACCGCCGCCGATTATGTCTACGGCTGGCAACGGGCGGCCGATCCCAAGACGGCCTCCAACTACGCCTGGTTTATCGAGTTGACCGGAGTGGTCAATGCAAGCGAGGTGACACAGGGCAAGAAGAGCCCGTCAGAGCTCGGGATCAAGGCGCTCGATGACCACACCCTGCAGGTCACCCTGAAAAATCCGGTTCCCTTCTTCCTAAAAACGCTGGCCCACTACACCACGTTCCCGGCCCCCAAGGCCACCATTGAAAAATTCGGCAAGGATTGGGTCAAACCGGGCAATATCGTCTCCAACGGCGCCTTTGTACTCAAGGAGTGGACCCCCAACGAGCGGCTGAGCGCCGAGCGCAATACCCACTACTGGAACAACCAGCACACCGTCCTGAACAAGGTGATCTATCTGGAGATCGTCTCGGAAACCGCCGCCTACAACCGCTATCGCACCGGTGAACTGCACTACACCACTTATCCGCTGGAGCAGTACAAGCAGCTCAAGAGCAAGAGCCCGGAAGAACTGGTCAGCGTCCCCACGCTGGCCAGCTATTACTATGTCTTCAATACCCAGCGCAAACCGTTCGATGACCCGAAAGTACGCAAGGCGCTTTCGCTCGCCATCGACCGGGAGACCATCACCGACAAGATCCTGGGACAGGGACAAATTGCCGCATATAGCTTCACGCCCCCCATTGTGGACGGTTTTGAATTGAAAAAACCGGCCAGCCAGCTGCAGAGCAAAGAGGAGCGGATCAAGCAAGCCAAAGCCCTGTTGGCCGAAGCTGGCTATGGCCCGGACAAGCCACTCACAGTGGACATTCTCTACAACACCAACGAGAGCCACAAAAAGATTGCGCTGGCCGTCTCCTCCATGTGGAAACACAACCTAGGGGTCACTGCCACCCTCAACAACATGGAGTGGAAGACCATGGTCTCGGCGCTGAACGAGGGGGATTTCGGGGTTAGCCGCTATGGCTGGAACGGGGATTATAACGACGCCTCCACCTTTCTCGACATCATGACCTCCAGCAGCAGCGCCAACAGCGGCAAGTGGTTCAACAAGGAGTACGACGCCCTGCTGGCCAAGGCCCACGACTCGCTGGATCCCGCTGAACGCAATGCCCTGTATCAGCAGGCAGAGGCTCTCATTGATGCGGATGCCCCCATCGCCCCCATCTATTTCTCGGTCAAATCAAGGTTGCTCAAACCTTTCGTGAAAGGCTATCCCCACCTTAACCCGCAGGATGTGGTCTACAGCAAGGAGCTCTATCTGGTTGCCCAGTAACCGGCTCGGCAAGATGTGACCATAAAAAAGCGCCTGCATTGCTGCAGGCGCTTTTCATTGGCGGCCAAGCGGGCCATTGGGCCCATCTACGCTTTCACGCAAGATTACTCTTCGGGACAAGGAGCCAACACCTCCCGGCGACGACCCATCACCACCGGACGCACCAGCAACTGAGCCAGCAAAACCCCCAGCAGAGTCAGACCGCCCCCGATCAGGTGATAGCTGGTCAGCCGCTCTCCCAGCAGGGTGATGGCAAGGCCAGCCGTCATCACTGGCAGCAGATTCATAAAGATGGCGGTACGATTGGCACCAAGCAGGGTGATCCCCTGCATCCAGAGCCAGGGACAGAGGGCCGACGCGGGGATCACCGCATAGAAGATCAGCCAGATCGCACGCCCCTCTGGCAGCTGACCATCCACCAGCAGAAAGAAGGGGGTCAGGATCAGCACACTGCAGAGCACCTGACCGTAGAGCAGCGACCAGTTGTCGAGCCCCAAATCCCACTTCTTGAGCAGCACGCTATAAAGGGCATAAGTGCCCGCCGAGAGCTGCATGTAGACAGAGCCGATATGAATACCCTGGGTAAACAGTCGGGTCGGATCCCCCTGCCCCAGCAAGATAGACAAGCCAAAGATGGAGAGCAGCGCCCCCAGCACGGCGCCCCAGGTGGGCCGCTCGCGCAGCAGCCAGATACTGAACAGCACGGTCAGCAGCGGCGTCAGTCCCATCATCAACCCCATCTCGGTAGCCCCCAGCGTTTGCGCCGCGTAGTACCCAAAAGTCTGGTTGAGCACCATGCCCAGCGAGGCCAGCATGGCGATCTGCCAAAGGCCGGCACGAATGCGGGCACGCGCACGCCATACTCGACGGGCCAGAAACGGGCTTAATACCAGCGCAGCCACCACCCAGCGCGACCAGGCCAAGGCTGTCGGGGACAACACACCAACCGCCAGTTTGCTGACGATGCCATTGCCAGCCCAGATGGCAATGCAGGAGAAAGGAAACAGAAAGGCAAAGGGCATGAGAGGATCCAGACCGAAGAGACAACAGCGGGCCAGTATAGGGGGCGATGGAAGATAAACAAAGGTGTGGGCCTGAACAGCCACATGGTGAACGCCAGTAGCCAGAAACAAATATGCCCGCAAAAGTGCGGGCATATCAGTGCAGAAACAGGTTCAGAAGCGCATCACGCGGCATCCATGTGCAGTCTGGAGATCAGCTCGTTGACCTCGGTGACTGTCTGGCGATGGGGAATATCCGCCGGATTCGGCATCAGCAACAAACCGGATTGGAAATCAAACCGCCCCCGACCATGAATGTAAATCCGACCTTTAAAGAAGGTTTTGACATGCTTTGCCACCATCAGTGGCAGGTACTTCTTGAACACTCTCATCGTTTGCAACCTCTTGCAGTTGTATCCGTATGACAGCAGCTTCTGCGAATTAATTCCGTAAAATATTTATAAAAATCCGGAAAACTCGCCCATCTCTTCCCAAAAAATTCAATCTATAACTTTTTATTAACTTTTAGCCTATTGTATGCGGCCCTTCGAGCCAGAGCAAGGCTCCTTTGCCATCGTGCCACTCGATACAGGCGATCCCCGAGGTGGCAAACATGGGTGCTCCTGCGGCCGGACAGAGGCTTTGCACCAGATAACCCACTAGCGGCAGATGGCTGACCATCAGGATCTGGTCATGTTGTTCAGCCAAAGTGGTAAGGTAGCTGGCCACGAAAGCGGGATCACCGTAAGGGGTAATGTCGCCACTCTCTTCAACGGCTGCTGCGTCAGGCAATTCACTGCATATGGCTTGCCAGGTCTGGCGTGCCCGCAGATAGTTGCTGTGGATCACCCGATCCAGCGGGCCAATCAGCTGAGGCGCCAGCCAGCGAGCCATCTGGATAGACTCTTCAATACCCTGCTCGGTCAATGGACGCTGTTCATCTGTTTTCGCATTCATGCCAGCCTGGCCATGACGCATGATATAGATCTTCATTACAACCTCGCCCAAAGGGCCTGTTTTGATAGCCGGGGGATCTTACCCCGCTACGGGTGTGGAAACAATTGCGCTACCTCTCAGAAAAGGGTTTGCCTGACGGGATAGCGGGGTCGATAATCATGTTTAAATTCAAATAAATCCAACGTGAGTCACACGCCAATGAGCCCATATGCCAGTCCCAATGACCATCGGCAATACCATTTTCTGGAGCTGGCCAACCGGCTCAGGGTCTTGTTGATTTGTGATCCCGACACCGACAAATCGGCCGCCTCGCTGGCGGTCAATACCGGCCATTTTGACGATCCTGTCGACCGGCAGGGGATGGCCCATTTTCTGGAACACATGCTGTTTCTCGGCACCGCCACTTACCCCAAGCCTGGTGAGTACCAGCAATTTATGAGCCGTCATGGCGGCAGCAACAACGCCTGGACCGGCACCGAATTCACCAACTTCTTCTTCGAGATCGACAACGGCTTCTTCGAAGCAGGGCTGGATCGCTTCTCCCAGTTCTTTATCTGCCCCACCTTTGATCCGGAGTGGGTGGACAAGGAGCGCAATGCGGTCGACTCCGAGTATCGCCTCAAGCTGCAGGACGACATGCGCCGCAGCTATCAGGTGCATAAAGAGACGGTCAACCCGGCGCACCCCTTCGCCAAGTTCTCGGTGGGCAACCTTGATACCCTGGCCGATCTGCCGGGACGGGATCTGCGCTCCGACCTTATCCGTTTTTACGAAAGCCACTACAGCGCGGATCGCATGGCGCTGGTGATGATCTCGCCGGAATCCATCGATACCCAGTTGCAGTGGTGCTGTCGCTACTTTGCTCCCATTTTGAATCGCAATTTGGGAACCCCGACTCTCACCATGCCGCTCTACCGGCTCGACGATCTCGGCGTGCGCATCCACATCAATCCGGTCAAGGAGACCCGCAAGCTGTCGCTCTGCTTCCCCCTGCCCAATGTGGACGAGTTTTACGACAAAAAGCCCCTCACCTTCCTGAGCCATCTGATTGGCTACGAGGGGGATGGCAGCCTGCTCTCCCTGCTCAAGGCGAAAGGCTGGGTCAATCAGCTCTCGGCGGGCGGTGGCATAAGCGGCGCCAACTTCAAGGATTTTGGCGTCAACTTCGGCCTCACACCTCTGGGCCTTGAGCATGTGGACGACATCCTCGCCGCCCTGTTTGGCTATCTGAAACTGATTGGCCGCGAAGGGCTGCAGAGCTGGCGCTACGACGAAAAACGGACCGTGCTCGAATCGGCGTTCCGTTTTCAGGAGCGCGGCCGCCCCCTCGATACGGTGTCGGGGCTGGTGCTCAACCTCTTTAGCTACAAACCTGAGGATCTGCTCTACGGCGACTACATGATGCGCGAATATGACGAGGGGCTGATCCGCCGCTTCCTCGCCAAGCTCACCCCGCACAACCTGCGTATCACCATCACTGCGCCGGAAGTGGCAACCGATCGGCTGGCCCGCTGGTATCAGACCCCCTACAGCGTGGCAACCATTACCGAGGCCGAGAAAATTCGCTGGCAGCAGAGCGAACCGGATCCGGCGCTGGCGCTACCCAAGCCCAACCCCTTTATCAGCAGTAGGCTCGATCCGCGCACGCCAGAGCTTGCCGCCGACATGCCCGTCTGCCTGATCGATCGCCCCGGTTTTCGCCTCTGGCACCTCCATGAGCACCTGTTCAGCGTGCCCAAGGGCAATCTCTACATCTCCATCGACAGCGAACATGCGGTCAAAAATCCGCGCAATATCGCCATGGCGCGCCTCGCCGTGGAGCTGTTGGCCGACCATCTCAACGCCCTCACTTATCCGGCGGAGCTGGCGGGGCTGGGTTACCAGATCTATGCCCATCAGGGGGGCTTTACCATCAACCTGAGCGGCTTTGCCGACAAGCAGCCGCTGTTGCTCGACATGATCCTCGGCAACCGCACCCTGGGGTATCCGGATCCGGGTCGCTTCGCCGAAATCAAGGAGCAGCTCATCCGCAACTGGGACAACCAGTCCAAGGCGCGCCCCATCTCCCAGCTCTTTAACCAGCTCACCAGCCTGTTGCAACCGAACAACCCGCCGTTCGAGCAGTTGCTGCGTCACCTGCGCACCGTCGAGCTGGAGGAGATGCCCGGCTTCGTGGCCCAGCTGTTTGGCGAGGTGCATGTCGAGGCGCTGGTACACGGCGACTGGACTGCCGCCGAAGCACTGGAGCTGGCCGCCCTGATGGAGCGCCACCTGAGCGATATCAATGGCACCAGCAGCAAGCCGAGTGGCGAGACCCGCCGCCCGCTCATCTCCATTCAGGACAGGGGCACCCTTATTCGCGAGCAGGGTTGCGATCACGAAGACTCGGCACTGCTGGTCTACTACCAATCCCGCACCACCCGGGCGCGGGATCTCGCCTGCTTCACTCTGGCGAACCACATCATGTCCTCTACTTTCTTCCACGAGCTGCGCACCCGCCAGCAACTGGGGTATGTGGTGGGTGCAGGCAACCTGCCCCTCAATCGCCACCCGGGCCTGATCTTCTATATCCAGTCGCCGGTGGCGGGGCCGCAGATCCTGCTCGATGCGGTGGAGGAGTTTATCGACCTCTTCCCGCTCGCCATGCTCGAATTTACCGAGCAGCAGTGGCAGGAGAGCAAGGCGGGGCTGCAAGCCCAGCTGAGCGAGCGGGATGCCAATCTGCGCAGTCGCGGCCAGCGGTTGTGGGTCAGCATCGGCAACAAGGATCTGGGGTTTGATCAGCGGGAACGGGTCTGCGACGAGGTGGGCAAGTTGAGCCGCGCCGATCTGGTGCGCTTTATCACCCAACTGCGTTCGCGCACCTCCGATCGGCTGATCCTCTGCAGCTATGGTCAGGGGCACGAACATGACGAGCGGATCACCGGCCAGTTTATCGACGATCCACGGGCATTTCGGCTCAATGCCGCCACCTTCGAGGCCTGATCAGGCCTCGCACTCCCCCGCTTTTCCATTCCCACGGCATATCGCAGGCAATAAAAAGCCGACCCATATGGGTCGGCTGGAAAAACCATAACAATTGCGACCAAAGCCGCCAAAAGTGAACATGAGCGTGAAAATCAGACACTGAGTTGCTGATCAGCAAGCGGGAAAGACCCGATACTCGCTTTGCAATGCCAACAGTGATTGAGAAACAGCCTCATATTAGGCACTCCCCCCGCCAGTCACGTTGATCTACGTCAAAGGAGGTAGCGAAGAGCGCGTAGCCCGACGATTTGTCGGCGCAGATCACCCTTTGGCCGCCCGCTAGCTGCCCGTTAACCCCGGCGAACCAGTCGGTAGGCCACCTCATCGAAGTAGGAGAGCTGACCCGACAACACCCGCGGGTGATCAACCTCGGCGGCGCGCCCCAGCACCTCGATGCGAAAATCCCGTTCAAACAGCGCCCGCACCTCCATCTCACCCACCGAGAAGGGGGGCTGAGTCTGCTGCTCCGGCTGATATTCAAGGGTCACCAGCAGGATCTGGCCACCGGTCTCGACCAGCGAACTGATCAGGGCCGCATACTGGCGGCGCATCGCGGTCGGCAGGGCGATCAGCGCCGCGCGATCATAGACCAGCCGGTAACGGCGACCCAGACTCGGGGCGGCGAAAAAATCCCCCTGAAAAATGCGCAGGCTGTCCACCTGATGGCACTGATAAGGGCCCACTTCGCTCACGGTCGCGGCGAGCTGGTTTTCACTGAAGAACTGGCTGACGGCAAGGCTCGATAGCTCGAAACCGTCGACCGGATGGCCCTGAGCACTCAGCCAGAGCATGTCGCGGGACTTGCCGCACAGGGGAACCAGCACCGGCTCGTCCGCTTGCTGGGCTGACCACCAGGATTGCAGCCAGTGGTTGAAGTCCGCCTGATGAAAGCCAATCCGGTTCTCTTCCCAACGCTGATGCCAAAACGCAGCTTCCATCGTTATTACCCTTCTGTACTAAAGATGCCTCAATATCACAACTTAACCGGCACCGCGCAACCCTCTCCCCTCCCCTTTTTGCCGCGCAGTCTCTGCGTGTTATCGGGCGAATGATGGGACATCCCCTTGCCGTGCGCCTCGCTGTCGCAATGATCGCAATTGGCTACGTTTATGACGGACAAGACATACCAATCCATGCAAAAACGTCATGGGAGTATGGCAATGAATGAATCAATGAAAGGAATGACATTGGCAGGCCAACTCGTGCCTGCCAACGCCAGAAAGATCACGACAGCGTGGCGCGAGCGGCCGCCAGCTGACGCTCGATATAAGCAAAATCGGGGCGTTCGGCGGGGAGTTCCGAGAGGCAGGCCGCTTTGAGCTGATGCAACCCATCGAGCGGTGAGTCTTGCGTATCGCAATGGGCCAGCAGCTCCTCCAGCAGGCAGCCAAAGGCGCGCACTTCCAGTCGCTCAAGGCCCAGCGCCCGCTCGCTGTCGCTGCGGTCATATAAGGAAGCGGCGCCAAAATCCCCCAGCAGGGCGCGAGCCGGTGCGTCAGACCCACGGGCAAACAGGATATTGTGACCGTAGAGATCCCCGTGCATGATGCCCGCGCGGTGCAGATGGCCCGCCACCGAGGCGATGCCGTGGGCCATCGCCAGCGCATCCGACACACTCAGATGCAGCCCCTCGGAATAGACATCCCGGGTGCAGGAGTCCAGGCTCGGCGGCCCGGCCAGATTGGCAAAGGCCGGGTCGATCAGCTCCATCACCAGCGCCGGAATGCCAGAGGGGTGACCCGCCACCTTGCCTATCACCTTGATAAGGTTGGGATGAGTGCCCGCCGCCAGCGATGCCGCCATTTCGCAGCGGGGCAAGCCATCGCTGGTCACCGCCCCCTTGAACAGCTTGACCGCCACCTGACTGCCATCGCCTCTATCGCTCGCCAGAGTCACTTCATCAGCAGTATTACCCACAAGGGTGGCGCGATGGATAACGCCGGATGCTCCCTGCCCCAGCAGCTCGCCCAGCGCCAGCGTCTCCCAGGCAAGGGGAGCGACATGGACATCATCGATGGCCCGCGCCTCCGCCCCTTCGCTAAAGGGGTTGCCGGAGTAGGCGAGCCATGAAAGGCGCGGCAGCGAGAGCAACCACTCGGGGAAGCGTTCGATGCGGTTGGCGGCGATACGCAACAACTCAAGATTGCGGCAGTTGGCAAGGCTGGCGGGCAGCTCGCGCAGGCGGTTGCCCGCCAGCATCAGCTTTTGCAGGGCATCGCACTGGCCCAGCTCGTCCGGCAGCCTTTCAATTGCGTTGTCGGTCAGGATCAGCCAGCGCAAACCGGCGGGCAACGCCCTGGCCGAGACAGTGACAATCTGGTTGGCCTTAAAGCCCACCATGGTGAGCGCCGGGCAGCGCCCCAGCACCTCGGGCAGCTCGGTAAAGCGGTTCTCGGAGCAGAAGATGATGCGCAGTTTGCCAAACCCGGCCAGCTCGTCAGGGAGCGAGTTCAGCTGGTTGCCGGTGAGATCCAGCACCTCCAGCGTCTCTTTCAGGCTCAAAATCTCGCTGGGGAACTCCGTCAGATTTTCAGAGAGCTTCAGATGGCGGGCACCGCACAGTTCACCTGCGCGCAGCTGTTCCAGAGTATGCATAACCGTTTCTCAATCCTGATGACCTGCCTGATGACGTAGCCAGCCATCAGCGCGCGCCGAACCGGGGTCCGGCGGTTTTAAAGGGGGGCATTATAAAGAATCAGGGGGGCAGATCACCCCTTATAGCTTGAAAGTATGCGGCTTATACGATCGCCAAGACAGCGACATCTATTGCACGTTGGCAGCGCTTTGCTCGCGGCCAGCTTGCAATGCCGCTGTAGCATGACCTGAATGCACAGCGTAATGAATCCTTATTTCCGTCCGCCCCCCAGCGATTGAATGAACGCCAGCGTACGACGATTAAACTGTTCCGGCTGCTCCACATTGCAGACATGGCCGCACTGTTCGATCACCGCTAATGAGGAGCTGGCATCGCGGGCCACCTGTTCGCGCACCGGTGCCAGAAACATATGATCCTCCTCTCCCATCACATAGAGGGTGGGAATGGGCAGGGAGCGTTCGCGGAAGTAACGCATCAGCGGGTTGACCTCGGTGGCGAGGCGGAACCAGCGTTTGAACTCTTTCTGGCAGAGCTTGCGGGCCTCGCGCACAAAGAGGTTGCGCGACTCCTGATGGTGCTGGCGCGGCATGATGATGAAGGCAAACAGCCGGTAGAGCCACATATAGGGCAGGAAGTGCTGGCCGAGTCGGCCCAGTTGCACCAGCACCCGCGAGCGGATATCGAGCCGCAAAATGGCGCCCCCCAGTACCATGCTTTTCACCCGCTCCGGGCAGAGCTCGGCCAGATGACGAATAAGGATGGTGCCAAGGGAGATGCCGACAAAGTGGGCGCGGCGGATATCGAGATGATCGAGCAGCCGAACGATATCTTCGGTCACTTCCCGAAAGCTGTAGTGACCCTTGACCACCTGTTGCAGCTGGTGGGACTGGCCGTGGCCGCGCAAGTCCAGCAGCAGCACATTGAAGTGCTCGCGATAGGCGCGCAGCTGTTTGAACCAGATGGAGGAGCTGCCACCGGCGCCGTGGACAAACACCACCCAATCCCGCTCGGGACCCAGTTCGAAAGTCTTGTGATACAACATCCAATAGGCTCCCTTGGTGATGGGGGGTATACTCGGCTGCGCGCATATTAACAGAACAGGCCCGCCGATAGATATGCGCCTGACATGACCCGGATCACCCCTTGCGCGAGAACTTTCCATGGATTTGACCCGTTTGCGCCACTTTCTGCTGACCCTGCCGGGCGCCACCGAAGATACCCCGTTTGGCCCGGAGATCCTGGTCTACCGCATCGCGGGCAAGATGTTCGCGCTGGTGGATTGGCAGGCCGAGCCGCTTACCATCAACCTCAAATGCGAGCCCGAGCTGGCGTTGCTGCTGCGCGAGATCCACCCCGAGGTCAAACCGGGTTGGCATATGAACAAGCAACACTGGAACACAGTGACCCTGAACAGCACCTTGCCAGATGATCTGTGGCAGGGCTGGGTGCACCACTCCTATGAGCGGGTTGTCGCGGGTCTGCCCAAAGCCAAACGGCCACAGGCGCCGCGTCCCCTCTCCCCCACTGACGACCCAACCTTATGACCCCAGCACTTAGTCCAGCACTTTGCATTGTCCCCCTTGGTGAGGCACATATCCCCGCCCTCGTGAGCCTGTTTGAGCAGGCGGTGCGACGCTGCGGCCCCGAACACTACAGCGCCGAGCAGGTGGAGCAGTGGGCCCTCGGTTCACAACATCCGGGCTTTGTCAGCCAGCTGCGCGAGCACCACGGCTGGGTGGCGGAGCAGGCAAATGTGCCCCTCGGGTTTGTCACCCTGAGCCCCGATGGCCACCTCAGTCTGCTCTATGTGAGCGCCGGCCATCAGCGCCAGGGACTGGGCAATCTGCTGCTCACCACGGCGCTCGCGGGGGCCCGAGGGCTCGGCATGACACTCATCACCACCGAGGCCAGCGCCTTCAGTTATGAGCTATTTTTACGACATGGCTTTACGTTGACCGGGCTGGAGTGCGTGGAGCGGGGCGGAGTCAGTTTTACGCGCCATCGCCTGCACTGCTGCTTGCCAAGATAGGGCAAGCCACTAAAATACGCTTAATTTTCGTATTGTTACTGTATTGAGGCAGCAACCATGGTGGTAGAAAGTGAAGGCTATATCTCGCTGATCGAGTATCTGGTGGAGAGTTTGGGATTGTTTGAATCCCAGCAGCAGAACGATGGTGAAGAGACCATCGAAGATCTGGTCAGTGGCCGTGTTGCCAGCAACCTGATGGCCATTTGCGAGCAAAACCCCCAGCTCGATCCCAAGGTGCGTTTCGCCATCATGCAGGAGGCCGACGCCGTGGTCGCCGATCTGGAAGAGGTGCTCTCCGCCGTCTGGCTGCGCGCCCCGACCCCGGAACAGAAAACCTTCCTCATCGAGTTTATCGATCTCATCAAGAACCTGTTCGACAGCGCCATCGGCTGATCTGCCGTCCGGTTTTTCCGCCCAACGCAAGATTGCAAAACAGCAGATAAGGAAAAGGGCCGCCTTGGTGGGCAGCCCTGCTTGCTATCATTTTCAACCCGCCAGTGCGTTCATTCATCAGGCGGTTATCAAGGCAAGAAATGTGTCTGGACTTTGCATCCGATCCCTGGACGCTACCTAGTTAGTCCCGACTGGTCGCAATAAGTTCCCTCCTCCGACCATTTATTTTCACTTTTATTAAGAAATCGACTACAAACTTGTTCAGCGGTTCAGGCTGGGCGGCAAACAGACTCCAATGCCACCCAATCCGCAGTAGCCATCCGGGTTTTTCTCCAGATATTGCTGATGGTAATCCTCGGCATAGTAGAAGGGCGCCAGCGGCAGAATGCGGGTGGTGATGGCACGGCTGTCGCCGCTTGCCGCCATCGCCTGCTGATAGGCCGCCATGCTCTGCTGGGCAATGATCTGCTGGCTCTCGTCGCCATAGAAGATCACCGAGCGATACTGGGTGCCAATGTCCCCACCCTGACGCATCCCCTGCGCCGGATCGTGTTGTTCCCAGAACAGTCTGAGCAGATCGCCATAGCTGATCACCGCCGGATCAAACACCACCTGCACCGTCTCGGCATGACCGGTCAGGCCGCTGCACACCTCTTTGTAGGTGGGATTCTGGGTCACGCCGCCCTGATATCCGGCAGCGGTGGAGTAGACGCCCGGCTGCTGCCAGAACAGGCGCTCCACGCCCCAGAAGCAACCCATGCCAAACCAGGCGATCTCCATGTTCTCGGGCCAGGGACCCTGGGTCGGGTTGCCATTCACCGCATGCTGCTGACCAATCACCATCGCTTCGCGTCGTCCCGGCAGGGCATCTGCCGGTGAAATAATCTGTTCCATGAATTCTGTCCTTGTATAAAACCCTGTGAAATCACACAGCTGACGAAAAGGAGCATCGAAGATAGCAGTTTATAGCGCCGGATCAACCGGCGGGCCCCTCCCCGCTCGCTCCGGCGGCCGTCTGCACCGTCTGTCACCCTTTCACAATCCGCACGGCCAAGCCGCCCCTCGTAGACCAGAAACGGCCAAAATCAATATTTAGTCTTGATTTGTGAATTAATTTTCATATATTGAGCCAATCGCTGTTTTTTTATGGAAGAAATATCAAGTGCGTGAACGCGAACCCAGTCTGGTCAATGCCTTCCGGCAATCCACCCCCTATGTCAATGTGCATCGGGGTGCCACCTTTGTGCTGATGATGGGGGGAGAAGCCATCTGCCACCCCAACTTCGCCAATATCGTCAGCGATATCGCCCTGCTGCAGACACTGGGCATACGCCTGGTGCTGGTGTTTGGTTCACGTCCGCAAAACGATGAAGCGCTGGCCCGCGCCGGTATCGAGGCCCAGTATCACAAGCGGATCCGGGTCACCGATGACGAGAGTTTCACCATCATCAAACAGGTGTGTGGCGGCCTGCAATATGACATCACAGCCCAGCTCTCCATGGGGCTCGCCAACACCCCCATGCAGGGAGCGCGGATCAGCGTGGTGAGCGGCAACTTCGTCACTGCCCAGCCGCTGGGGGTGGATGATGGCATCGACTTTTGCCATAGCGGCCGGGTGCGCCGCATCGACGTGGAGGGGATCACTCGCCAGCTCGACCAGAAGAGTCTGGTGCTTATCTCCCCCATCGGCTGCTCGGTCACCGGCGAGAGCTTTAACCTGAGCTCGGAAGAGGTAGCCCGCCGGGTGGCGGTCGACCTCAAGGCGGACAAGCTTATCTGCTTTAGCAGCACCCAGGGGGTAATGGACAGGCGCGGAGAAGCCATCTCCGAACTCTTCCCCGAGCAGGCCGAAGAGCTGCTGGTGGAGCTGGAGCAGGCGGGCGAAGAGATGTCCGGCACCGCCCGCTACTTGCGCGCGGCCATTGCCTCCTGCCGTGGCGGCGTGCCCCGCTCCCATCTGGTGAGCTATCAGGATGATGGCGCCATGTTGCAGGAGCTGTTCAGTCGCGACGGCCTCGGTACCCAGATTGTGCGGGAGAGCGCCGAGCAGGCCCGCGCCGCCACCATCGAGGATATCGGCGGCATTCTGGATCTCATTCGCCCGCTGGAGGAGGAAGGCATTCTGGTGCGCCGCTCCCGCGAGCAGCTGGAGATGGAGATCGACAAGTTCACCATCATCGAGCGCGATGGTCTCATCATCGGCTGCGCGGCCCTCTACTGCTTTATGGAAGAGGCGATGGCGGAGATGGCCTGCGTCGCCATCCACCCCGACTATCGCAACTCCAACCGGGGGGATCAGCTGGTGGCCAAGGTGGCCGAGCGGGCCAAGCGGCTTGGCATTCGCCGCCTGTTCGTGCTCACCACCCGCTCCATCCACTGGTTCCGGGAGCGGGGCTTCGATCCGCTGGAAGTGGAAGATCTGCCGGTGGCGCGCCAGCGTCTCTACAACTGGCAGCGCCGTTCCAAGGTTTTGTCAAAGACCATTGCCTAAGCCATTGATTCTGTGTTGAGTTAGCCGACAATTTGAACTTTTTCACAAACTCGATTGACAGTGCAATCCAACGCAGGGTATTTCTAAATGCACTCCACCGCCCTGGTGGAGCCAGAAGAGGAGCGCTGCCCAGGCAGCCCAAGGGAGGACACCAGCGTCCGGTGAACTTGGGTCAGGGGGAGCAGCGCCGAGACGAGTGAGGAGACTGGTGACCTCAACGTCGGCTGCGGGGGCTGAATCCCCCGGGTTGTCATCGGTAGTGATCATCCCCCACCGCGCCCTGTCAGGGGCGGTACGGGATGGGCTCTGCAGGTGGAGTGCTTCTGGCCGGGATAGCTTCGTTCATTCCTGCCATTTTCAGCCTCCTCCTCTCTTTTTTGCCCGATGGAACCGGAATCTTAAAATAAGACAGGAGTAAGCAATGAGCCCGATCAATGTCGCCAAGTTTGGCGGAACCAGTGTCGCCAACTTCCCGGCCATGAATCACTGCGCCGACATCGTGCTGGCCAATCCCGCCACCCGGGTGGTGGTACTGAGCGCCAGTGCCGGTGTCACCAACCTGCTGGTTGCCCTGGCTCAAGGGGAGCTGGACGAGGCTGGCCGCGACGAGCAGCTGGCCAAACTGGCCGGGATCCAGCAGGCCATTCTGACCGATCTCGGCAACCCCGTTGATGTGAGCGCCCTTATTCATGGCCAGCTGGACGAAATTCGCCTCATGGCCCAGCAAGCCCACCAGCATACCGATGCGGAGCTGGCCGATCGCCTCATCGCCTGCGGCGAGCTGATGTCTACCCGCCTCTTTACCGAGCTGCTGCGCCAGCGCGGCGTCAAGGCTCACTGGCAGGATGTGCGCCAGCTGATGCGCACCGACAGCCGCTTTGGCAAGGCCACCGTCGATCTGGCCACCACCCGAACCCTCTGCCAGCAGACGCTGGGCCCGCAGCTTGGCGACAGCCTTATCATCACCCAGGGCTTTATCGGTGCCGATGGCGATGGGCGCACCACCACGCTGGGGCGCGGCGGCTCTGACTACAGCGCGGCCCTGCTCGCCGAAGCACTCGATGCCGCCAGTATCGAGATCTGGACCGATGTGCCCGGCATCTACACCACGGATCCGCGCCTCGTCACCCGCGCCCGCCCCATTCCCGAAATCAGCTTTGTCGAAGCGGCCGAGATGGCCACCTTCGGCGCCAAGGTGCTCCACCCGGCCACCCTGCAACCGGCGGTGCGCCAGAATATTCCGGTGTTTGTCGGCTCCGCCAGGGATCCTGCCGCCGGTGGTACCTGGATCCGCGCCAGCACAGATTCAAGCCCGCTGTTTCGCGCCGTCGCCCTGCGCCGCCAGCAGGTGCTGGTGACCCTGCACAGCCTCAACATGTTCCACGCCTACGGCTTTTTGGCCGAAGTGTTCGGGATTCTGGCCCGTCACCGCATCTCGGTCGATCTCATCACCACCTCGGAAGTGAGCGTGTCATTGACGCTGGATCACACCGGCAGCCAGAGTAACGGCGAACCGATCCTGAGCGACAAGGTACTGGCCGAGCTGGGCCAGCTCTGCAAGGTGGAGGTGGAAACCGGTCTGGCACTGGTGGCGCTCATCGGCAACCGGATGAGCGAAGTGAACGGGGTGGGCAGTCAGGTCTTTGACGCCCTGCGCGAGCACAACATCCGGATGATCTGCTACGGCGCCAGCGCCCACAACCTCTGCTTCCTGGTCAAGGAGAGCGAGGCGGGCAATATCGTCAACCGCCTCCATCAGGAGTTGCTGGACTGACCCTCACCGCGAGGCAATTCCGGCCATGCAACAGGGCGCCAACACGGCGCCCTGTTCATTTGTACTCCGCAAAGGTATTGGCTCAGGCAAGGCTGGTGGCTGGCAACTGACAGGCGACGGCTTCCCGGCGCAGCTGCTGCAAGCGGGCCAGTAGCCCGGTCTGGCCCAGCTCCGTCTCCTGAGGCGAGAGATTGTCCACCAGCAGCGAATAGTGATCCGTCACCGCCTGCATCAGCCAGTCGAGGCGACGCAGGGTGAGCGGGCCGCAGCTCTGGCCGCTCAGATCATCGGCCACATCGAGCCGATGGCTGCGATACATGTCCCGCCACCAGTTGGCAACCAGCGCCTCGTCGCTCACCAGCGCGGCGCTCCACTCCCCCTGCAGGGCGTGCAGGCGGGCCAGCACGGGCGCGCTGGCCCCTTCGCGGATCAGGTGGTGGATCTCCCGTTTGACCCACTTGAGGCAGAGTTCACGCCAGTAGCGAAATTGCGGCAGAGGATCGGCCTCATCGAGCCAGAGTCCAGAGAGGGTGCGGGTCTCCAGCCGCTCCGGTACATGGAACTGCGGATCGACCAGACCGTTGGAGTTGTATTCAAAGCGGGGATCGAAGGTCCACATATAGCCAAAGTCGAACACGCAGATCTGCTCGCCGTCATCGAGCAGGTTGCCCGGACTCGGGTCCCAGTCAAACCAGCCCCAGCGGGCCAGCTCACCCTGCACCTCCAGCATCTGGGCCAGATTGCGTTCGTTGAGCTGATGGACCGGCACACCCCGCAACCAGGGGGAGACCAGTACCCCGGCCCGCGCCGAGCCGAAACTGGTGCAAACCACGTGGGAGAGGACGGTGGGATGCAGCTCGCGCAGCGCCTCGATTTCACGCCGCCGCTCCAGCTCGGTCAGAAAGGCGGTCTTGCCATCGAGGTTGGCCACCAGTGAATCCTGACGTCGCCGCTTGAGGCACCAGTGATGCCCCTCCACCTTGAGGTGAAACACCTCGGCGGTGAGACCGTGGCGATAGACCTTGACCACTGCGGGATGAGTATCCTTCAGCTTGACCAGTTGGGCCAGCGGCAGCGGGCAGTCGCGCTCGCGTCCGATCCGGATCTCTTCCTTGCTCTCCAGCATGCGCAGCAATCTGGCCTGACGTGCCATCACTTTGGGATTCATACATGTACCTCCAGTCGCTATCGAGAGACTAAACAGCAGCTCCCTCCCAAGCCAGTGGCAAAACCCCATGATGACGCTTTCATCACATATTCCGAACAACCCCTCGATCGGGATCACAATTTGCAAGGTTGAGCTGTAACCAAATATTCATTAAGTGGTCATTAAATTGACAAGCTGAAACAAGGCCCGCACCATCGGGTCAAACTCTATGCGGATGAACGATCTCTCCCTTACTCGCTCAAAGGATGAGCTTATATGAATCGCCCCTCCTCAGGCCGCCCCCGTGCCCTGAGTCTGCCCTCTGGGCTACTGGCCCTGCTGGGCGGATTGCTGCTGCTGACTCTGTTATTACCGCTGATCAATCCCGGCAGCTGGCTGGGCCGTGCCCAACCGCTGGTGCTGGGCCCCGCCGACAATCCGCTGGCCACCCTCACCCGCCACGCCCTGCTCTATAAAAGCGACAGCCGCGGCCTCTATCTGGTGGTGCGCAGCCAGTGGCTGTTGCGGGGGCCGCTGCAAGCGGGGGACAAGGTGCGAGTGGAGCTGCTCAACGACAAGGGGGAGCGGATCGACCAGCTCAGTCAAGCGGTGGATAAGCGTCAGGTGTGCCGCAATAACCGCTGCTCGCTGGATCTCAACAGCACCCTGCGGGCACCGGACGATGCACTGGCCAGCCGTTATCAGCTGCGCATCGGTCTGCTGCTCAAGGATCGCCCCGAGAGCGGTGATTTCAGCCAGATCCTGCAAACCCTGCCGGAGCAGGGCTTCAACCTCACCTATCTGGTGGTGAGCCTGACCCTAGTGCTGGCCCTGAGCGCCGCCGTGCTCAAAACGGTGCTGCCAAAGCTGCGCCGCAGCCTGCGCTGGCGGATCATCGGCAGCCTGCTGCTCGGCAACCTCACCTTCGTGCTGCTGCACGGCTTCGTGGTGTTCAAGCTGGGGGAGTTTCTGCTCTGGTCAGGCTTTCGGCCGGAGCACTACTATCTGGCCTGGGGCAGCATGGTGCTGGGCTGGAGCCTCTGCGCACTGGCGGGCTTCAACCTCTATATGGGGCTGGTCTTTACCGCGCTGTCAGGCATAGGTCTGCTGGCCAACTTTATGAAGATCGCCATCTACGGCGTGCCGCTCGGCGGGGACGATTTTGGCAACCTGCTGGCGCTGCTGCGGATCCTGCTCGACCAGCACCCCATCCTACCCATCTTCACCGTTTTACTGGCACTGTTTCTCTGCTGGCGCTTTGCCCTGTCACGCTGGGTGTTGCGCACAGCCGCGGCCACCGTCGCCTTCTTTGCCCTCTGCGTCTTTGCCACCCAGACCGGCAACAAGCTGCTGGGGGCCAACATTCGCTACGTGGATCGCGCGGTTAACTACCACAGGGACATCATCCGCTCCGGCCCCGGCCTCTATCTGTTCAATCTGGTGGACGAGATGCTGCAAAGCGGCAGCGTGTTTCGCTACCCCTTGCAGATCAACGAGCTGACCCCGCAGCTGAGTTATCCGCCCCAGGGCATTGCGCCGCGCTGGGATCTGGTGATCGTACTGCAATATGAGTCGCTCTGGCTCGACTGGAAGGGGCGGATCTGCGCCCCGGCTCCCACCCTCTCCCTGCCCGCCAGCGTGCAGCAGTGGCAAAAGACCATCCACTCCCCCACCACCGGCGGCATGACGGTACTGGCGGAGTTCGAGATGAACACCGGCCTGCCGGTGGGCTTGCTCAAGCAAGGGGTGGTGCCCTACTACTACCTCTCGCAGCAGGTGCCGGGGCTGGCCCAGAGCGCCAGACAGAGCGGCTACCAGACCCTGTTCGCCCACCCCTATGTGGAAAAATTCTGGGGCCGCGCCAAGGCGATCCCGGCGCTCGGCTATGAGGAGCGCTGGTTCGATACCCGCTTCACCACCCTTGAGCACAAGGGGCCCTATATCTCCGATGATGCGCTCATCGACCACCTGCTCAAGCGCAGCGAACAGGATGACAAACCGCTGTTTGCCTATGCAGTCACCATGCAGGGGCACGGCCCCTTCGATGGCCCCCGTTATCAGGGGCAGGAGCGCAGCGGCGCCTGTCCGAAACAGAGCGAGAGCGACACCCAGCTGCTCAACACCTACTACACCGGGGTGGTGGATGCCATGGCCTCGCTGGAGCGGCTGCTCAAGACCCTCGACCAGTCGGACAAGCGCTATCTGGTGGTGGCCTTTGGCGATCACCAGCCGTTTTTGATGTCCGCCGGCAAGGGGATTCACGGTGACAAGCCGGCGCGCGATGCCACCTACCAGATCCCCATGATGGCCTTCACCCGCGCCGATGACCCCCTCAATCTGGCGACCCAGTTTGCGCCGGTGCGCCAGCTCTACCAGATGGGTCAGGCGACTCGCCAGCTGCTGGCGGGGGATATCACCCCCATAGAAGAGAAGCCCCTGCTCCATCCGGTGTTGGGCGAAGAGAAAGGCTTCGACCCATCAAGCCTGGTGCCGCAGATCCGCGCCAGCTTCCGGCCCGATGCCCTGCCCTGAGCCTTAAGCACCGCAATACGAATAGATGAGGCCGCAATAGCGGCCTCTGGTTATCACTTTCTCTTTGTCACTGCGACTGCGAAATCCGGTCTTTAGCAGGCGTTACGGGTTGCAACGGCATCCGCCAGGTTGCGCAGCAGCACTTCGGTATCGGCCCAACCGATGCAGGCATCTGTGATGCTCTGGCCGACGGTGAGTTCACACCCTTCCACCAGATCCTGACGGCCTTCCACCAGATGGCTCTCCACCATCACACCAAACACCGCCTTGCTACCGGCACGCAGTTGGCCGGCCACATCCTCGGCCACCAGCATCTGGTTCTTGAACTGCTTGCTGCTGTTTGCATGACTAAAGTCGATCATCACCTTCTGGGGCAGACCGGCCTTCTCCAGCCCCTTCACCACCTCGTCCACGTGGGCGGCGCTGTAGTTCGGCTCACGACCACCACGCAGAATGATGTGACAGTCCGGGTTGCCGCGGGTCGCCACGATGGCGGAGTGACCGTATTTGGTGACCGACAGGAAGTGGTGCGGCGCACTGGCAGCGCCAATGGCATCGATGGCAACCTTGATGGTGCCGTCAGTGCCGTTCTTGAAGCCCACCGGACAGGAGAGACCGGAGGCCAGCTCGCGGTGTACCTGGGATTCGGTGGTACGGGCACCGATCGCGCCCCAGCTCATCAGATCCGCCACATATTGCGGGGTGATCATGTCGAGGAACTCGGAGGCAGTCGGCAGCCCCATGTCGTTGAGATCCAGCAACAGCTTGCGACCAATACGCAGACCGTCATTGATCTTGCAGCTGTTGTCGAGGTACGGATCGTTGATCAGCCCCTTCCAGCCCACTGTGGTACGCGGTTTTTCGAAGTAGACCCGCATCACGATCTCCAGCTGATCTTTCAGCTCGTCGCGCAGCGCCTTGAGGCGCTTGCCGTACTCCAGCGCGGCAACCGGATCATGGATGGAGCAAGGGCCAATCACCACCAGCAGACGATCATCTTCGCCGGCCAGGATATTGTGAATGGCCTGACGGGATTCAAAAACGGTGGACGAGGCCACCTCGGTAGCCGGAAACTTCTCAAGCACCGCAACCGGGGGTAATAACTCTTTGATTTCACTGATACGAACGTCGTCGGTTTGATGCTGCATGACAAGGCTTCCTGCTAGATGACTACGATTAGGAAATCTCAACATAGCCCGCGACAACGCATGTGTAAATAGGAAATTACAGTAATCACAAAACTATTTTATATGGCAATCTTGCAAGTTATTGAAATGATGCTAAGCGAAATGACGATGCTGGTGAGGAAGGCAAAAAAGCCCGCTCAGCGCGGGCCCGAAGCGTCGGTGATGACGGGTTTGTCAGTGATCAGCCACGCTGGCTGATACTGGCCAGCTTGTCGAAGTAATCCGGGAAGGTCTTCGAGGTGCACTTGGGATCATTGATGGTGACCGGGGTATCCGACAGCGCCACCAGCGAGAAGCACATGGCGATACGGTGATCGTTGTAGGTATCGATCTCGGCATGCTTGAGCTGGGTCGGCGGGGTCACGGTGATGAAGTCATGCCCCTCCTCCACTTCGACGCCCAGCTTGCGCAGCTCGGTCGCCATGGCGTGCAGACGATCGGTCTCCTTCACCCGCCAGTTGTAGATATTGCGAATGGAGGTCGGCCCCTCGGCAAACAACGCCGCTACGGCGATGGTCATGGCCGCATCGGGAATATGGTTCATATCCATATCCACTCCGTGCAGCGGCGCCTGCTCCGCCTCGATGAAATCATCACCCCAGGTGATGCGCGCGCCCATCTTCTCCAGCACGTCGGCGAAGTGGATATCACCCTGAATGCTGTGCTTGCCGATACCGGTGACCCGCACCTTACCCTTGATGGCACCCGCCGCGAGGAAGTAGGAGGCGCTGGAGGCATCCCCTTCCACCAGAAAGTCACCCGGGCTGATGTAGGTCTGGTTGCCCTTGATGTAGAACAGCTTGTAGTTGTCGTGCTCGATGACCACCCCGAACTGCTTCATGATGTGCAGGGTGATGTCGATGTAGGGCTTGGAAACCAGCTCCCCCTTGATGTGGATCCGGGTATCGCCCGCCGCCATCGGCGCCGCCATCAAAAACGCGGTCAGGAACTGGCTGGAGACGGAGCCGTCGACGTGCACATCGCCGCCCCACAGCCCCTTGGCGTCCACCACCAGCGGCGGATAACCATCGTGTTTCAGGTACTGGATATGGGCACCCGCTTCACGCAGGGCATCCACCAGATGGCCGATGGGACGCTCTTCCATGCGCGGCTCGCCGCCCAGAGTATATTCACCGGAGCCCAAGCACAGCGCGGCGCACAGCGGTCGCATGGCGGTACCGGCGTTGCCGAGGAACAGATTGACCGGCTCTTTCACCGCAAAGCTGCGGCCCAGCCCCTGCACGGTACACTCGGTCTTGTCGGCGGAGAGCTTGTACTTGACCCCGAGCTGGGTCAGCGCAGCCAGCATATGACGAATGTCATCGCTGTCGAGCAGGTTAGTCAGACGGGTGGTGCCACGAGCCAGCGCCGCCAGCAGCAGCGCACGGTTAGAGACACTCTTGGAGCCGGGCAAATTGACCTCACCGACCACACGAGAAATGGGTTCCAAACGCAACGAATTCATAGACTTCCTGTGCTATCTCAAAAATAAACGCCTGTCCGGACGTTAACAGCCTGCGTCCCGCTCGGCAAGGGCACTTTCAGGGGAAATCGCACGGCAAACGCCAGCGCGCTGGTTCTGTTGAAAAAAAGACGCCGGGGTATCCCCGGCGTCTTGAATCACTGCAATAGCTGAAAGCGGCTCACGAGTTGTCACGAGAGGCCGCCAGCAAGCATGTGAGTACTCTCTTCTCAGCCGTGGCGCTTGGCAAAACCATCCATAAAGCTCACCAAGGCCTTCACTCCCTCCAGCGGCATGGCGTTGTAGATGCTGGCGCGCATGCCACCGACGATGCGGTGCCCTTTGAGGGCCAGCAGGCCGGCCGCTTCCGATTCTGTCAGGAACTGCTTGTCCAGCTCGGCATTTTTCAGCTGGAACGGGATGTTCATCCGCGAACGGCAGCTGACATCCACCTGATTGCCGTAGAAGCTCGACTGATCGAGATAGTCGTAGAGGAAGTCGGCCTTCTCCTTGTTGCGCGCTTCCATCGCCTCGAGGCCACCCTGTTCCTTGAGCCACTCGAACACCAGACCGGCCAGATACCAGGCGTAGGTGGGCGGCGTGTTGAACATGGAGTCGTTCTTGGCGGTGAGCTTGTAGTCAAAAATCGAGGGCACATCGGCTCTGGCCTGATCCAGCAAGTCATCGCGCACGATGGCGATGGCAAGCCCGGACGGCCCGATATTTTTCTGGGCACCAGCATAGATGATGCCGAAGCGGCTGACGTCGAGAGGACGGGAGAGAATGGTGGAGGAGAGATCTGCTACCAGCGGCACCTCGCCGGTGGCCGGGATGTCGAACATCTCAATGCCGTCGATGGTTTCGTTCGGGCAGTAGTGAACATAGGCCGCATCGGCGCGAAACGCCGGGGTCGGCAGCAGGTGAGAGATCCCCTGCTCGTTCTTGGCAACCCCCTGGAAGGTCTGGATATCGCCATACTTTTTGGCTTCATCCACAGCACTCTGGGACCAGACACCGGTCAGCAGGAAGTCCGCCTTCTTGTTGGCCCCGCCCAGCAGGTTCATGGGCACGGCGGAGAACTGACCGCGGCCGCCACCGTGCATGAAGAGCACCTCGTAGTTCTCCGGCACCGCCAGCAGCTCGCGCAGATCCGCTTCAGCCTTCTCGGCGACCGCCATGTAGTGCTTGCCGCGGTGGGAAAGCTCCATGACCGAGGCTCCCAGCCCCTGAAAATTACAAAATTCGCGCTGGGCGCGCTCCATGACTTCAACCGGCAACATGGCGGGGCCGGCGCAGAAGTTGTAAACCTGTTTGCTCATGACGCTTTCCGTGAGTGGATGAGTGTGATCGATGACTTGTCAGGTTTTACACAAGAGCAGCCAGCGGATCAAAGGCTTTTTGGGAGCTGGCTCAACCTTTTACCGTCACTCTGCATCCCCCTTGCAGTAGAAAAAGCCCTGAACGGGTCAGGGCTTGCAGGGAACATGCACAGAAATGGCGGGCAGAGCGCATAAACGACCACAGCCCAGCCATTTCTGACAAATTTACAGTTTGGCGGTGAGCTCCGGCAGCAGAGTGAAGAGATCCCCCACCAGCCCGTAGTCAGCCACCTGAAAGATGGGGGCTTCACTGTCCTTGTTGATGGCCACGATCACCTTCGACTCCTTCATCCCCGCCAGATGCTGGATGGCGCCCGAAATGCCTACCGCGATATAGAGCTCGGGCGCCACCACCTTGCCGGTCTGTCCCACTTGCAGATCGTTGGCGACATATCCTGCATCAACGGCGGCCCGCGATGCCCCCACAGCGCCGCCCAGCTTGTCGGCCAGCGCCTCAATCAGGGCAAATTGCGCCTTGGAACCCAGAGCTCGGCCACCGGAGACCACCACCCGAGCGGCGGTCAGTTCGGGCCTGCTGGAGCGCACCGCGCGGCGCTCGACCAGCCGGGTACGACCAGCGAATTCGGGCACGGCCAAGTGCTCGATGAGAGCCTGCCCGCCTGTCGCCGCCTTGGCAAACGCGGTGGCCCGCACTGTCATCAATTTGACGGGCGCCGAGCTTGCCACTCTGGCAATGGCATTGCCCGCATAGATGGGGCGCAGGAAGGTGTCGCTGCTCTCGATAGCCGTTACCTCGGAGAGCATCTCCACCCCGAGCCGTGCCGCCACCTGTGGCAGCAACGCCTTGCCCATGGCACTCGCCGCCATCAGGCAGTGGCTGTAACCCTGACACCAGCTGGCCAGCAGCTTGTCGACCCCATCCAGCAGCCCGTCGGCCAGCAGGGGATGTTCGGCAAGCAGAACCTTGTCGACACCGCCGAGAGCTGCCGCCTGTTCACCCGCCTCGGTCAGCCCCTGCCCGAGCAACAGCAGATCAACCTGACCGCCGATGGAGCCGGCTGCGGTCACCAGTTGTGCCACGTTGTCGGCCAGATGGCCTTGATGATGTTCGGCAATGATCAGCACGCTCATGGCAGCACCTTCGCTTCGTGTTTGAGTTTGTCCACCAGCTCGTCCACCGAGCCCACCTTGATCCCAGCGCTGCGGGCTGGCGGCGCCATCACCCCGAGCAAGCGGGTCTGATTGGCCACCTCAACGGCGAGTGTCGAGAAGGGGGCGCTATCAAGCGGCTTGCGCTTGGCCTTCATGATGTTGGGCAGCGAAGCAAAGCGCGGTTCATTCAAACGCAGATCGGCGCTCACCACGGCAGGCAACGGCATGCCCAGGGTCTCGAGGCCACCGTCGATTTCGCGAGTCACCAGCAGCTCTCCCGCTTCCACCTTAAGGGCGGACGCGCAGGTCGCCAGCGGCCAATCATTGAGAGCAGCCAGCATCTGGGCCACCTGATTGTTGTCTGAATCGATGGACTGTTTGCCGAGCAGCACCAGATCCGGCTGCTCCTGCTTACACACCTTGTGCAAGGCGCGGGCAACCGTCAGCGGGGCGAGCGTCTCATCGGTGACACTCTCACCGGTTATATAGTGCAGCGCCCGATCCGCCCCCAGCGCCAGCCCATGGCGCAGTTGCTCGGCGGCAGCGTCCGGGCCAAAGGTCACCACTACCAGCTCGCTGGCAACCCCGGCTTCCCGCAGCCTGACCCCCTCCTCCACCGCAATTTCACAAAAGGGGTTGATCCCCATCTTCACATTGGCGAGCTCCACGTCGGAGCCGTCTCCCTTCACCCGGATCTTGACGTTGTAGTCGACTACCCGTTTGATCGCGACAAGCAGCTTCATGGGGTCATGCCTCGTCTCTTTGGATTGAATTCATTAGTGTGCCTCTGCGTTTGTTGCAGTACGCTCTTCCCTGATTTTTTGCTTTTTCTTGCTCAGTTTTACTTACAACAGCTTTACGTTTACGTAAACTACCAGCATTACCCTAGGCCAACCAGAGCGCAGAGGCAAGATGGAACGGGAAGCAATGGAATTTGATGTCGTCATCGTCGGCGGCGGTCCGGCGGGGCTCAGTGCAGCCATCGCCCTGAAACAGCAGGATGCCACTCTCTCTGTCTGTCTGCTGGAGAAGGGAGCGGAAATTGGCGCCCATCTGCTCTCCGGCGCCCTGTTTGATCCCGTCGCCTTGCAAGAGCTGCTGCCGGATTGCTGGCAGCAAGCGCCGCTCGGCGTGCCGGTCAGCGACGATCAGGTTCATCTGCTGCAAAGCGAGCAACGTTCCCTGCAACTCCCCGCTTGGGCGGTGCCACCCCGGATGCACAATCAGGGTTGCCACGTGCTCAGTCTGGGCAATCTCTGCCGCTGGCTTGGCCAACAGGCGGAAAAACTGGGAGTCGAAATATACCCGGGATTTACCGCCAGCGAACTTATCATGGAAGCGGGCCGGGTCAAGGGGGTGATCACCGGCGATCTGGGGCTGGATCGGGAGGGCAATCCAAAAGCTGATCATGTGCCCGGCATGGCGCTGCTCGGCCGCTACACCCTCTTTGCCGAAGGGGCCCGAGGCCATCTTGGCAAACAGCTGATCGCCGCATTCAATCTGGCAAGCCCTGCCCAGCCCCAGCACTATGCCATCGGCTTCAAGGAGCTGTGGCAACTGCCTGCCGGGCAAGGCAAAGCGGGACAGGTGCTGCACGGCAGTGGCTGGCCCCTTGGCAAGCAGGGGGGCGGCAATAGTCACGGCGGTTTCTATCTCTATCACATGGAGGGGGATCAGGTGGCGGTCGGGCTGATTGTCGATCTCAACTACCAGAATCCCTGGCTCAGCCCGTTCGACGAATTCCAGCGCTTCAAGCATCACCCGCTTATCGCCGGCGTGTTGCAAGGGGGTGAACGCATCAGCTATGGCGCCCGCGCCATCACCAAGGGGGGCTGGCACGCCCTGCCCCGCATGCACTTCCCAGGCGGCCTGCTGATCGGCTGCGATGCCGGCACCCTCGACTTTTCCCGCATCAAGGGGATCCACACCGCCATGAAATCGGGGATGCTGGCGGCAAAAACCGTCGCGATGGCGCTGCGGGGGGGCGATGAGGGAGGGCTGGATCTGGCCCAGTATGGTGACGAGCTGCACCAGAGCTGGCTGGCCCGCGAACTCAAGGCAGCACGCAACTTCGGCGCTGCTCTTCACCGCTATGGTCCCTGGTTGGGCGGTGCCTTCAACTGGCTGGAGCAACGGCTGTTTGGCGCAAACTCGCCCTTCAAGCTGCTCGATAAGGCTCACGACTACCGTCAGCTGCGCGTGGCCAGCCGCTGCGAGCCCATCCATTACCCCAAACCCGATGGCAGACTGAGCTTTGACAAACTCTCGTCTGTCTATCTCGCCAACACCAGTCACGACGAGGATCAGCCTTGCCACCTCAAACTGCAGGACGAGCGCATTCCGGTCGAGGTCAATCTGCCCACCTGGGCAGAACCCGCTCAACGCTACTGCCCGGCCGGGGTGTTTGAAGTGCTGGAAATGGAAAGCGCGGCCAAACTGCAAATCAACGCAGCCAACTGTATTCACTGCAAGACCTGTGACATTAAAGATCCCAGTCAAAATATCATCTGGACACCGCCACAGGGGGGCTCCGGGCCCAATTATCCGAATATGTGATGGAACGGCAATGCCAAGATGCGGTGACATCAAAGATACTCAGTCCCAAAACATCGTCTGGACACCGCCACAAGGAGGATCCGGGCCCAACTATCCCAATATGTGATGGAATACGGCGATGCCAAGATGCGGTGACATCAAAGATACTCAGCCCCAAAACATCGTCTGGATACCGCCACAGGGGGCTCCGGGCCCAACTATCCCAATATCTGATGACGCGGGGTAGCGGCAACAAGCAGCCCCAGCCATCCCTCCCCCCGCCAAAGGCTGGTTCTACCCCGCATAGCCGCTAAGGTGATCCGACCTCGCTGTTTTTTTGGACAAACAAGCTGAATCCCTGATGAATAGCCCCTGACAAGCGCGGCCCACCCCTGTATAGTTCGCCGCATTCAGGTTTTCCATCGGCCCGATCTGCTTATCCACGGGATCGCCTTCTTCAGCGATCTAAGGCCGCATGACCTGTGCAACCATCCCTGATTACCCATGACTTTTTAAGGGGGGACAGATGATCACCGCCTACATTCTCAATAACAAGGTGCTGGACATAGTCACGCTCGGGCCTGACGACATAGTACCTGACAACACGGTCTGGCTGGATGCCTACAAGCCGGACACGGCAGAGCGAGAATGGTTGACGGGCCTGTTCCTGGAAGAGGTTCCCGACAAGGAGGAGCTCGACGACATCGAAGCATCCGCCCGTTTCTACTGGGATACCGATGGTCTGCACATTCACTCCCTGTTTCCCCAACGGATCGGTCGTGACACCAAGGGTGTCCACGTCTCCTTTACCCTGCGCAACAACCTGCTGATCAGCATTCGTGAAGATGACATCGGGCTGGTGCGCCTGCTGCGCCACTACATGCGCCAGGATCGGCTGGAGGTGGAGGATGCCCTCGATATCCTGCTGGAGGTGCAGAACCTCAAGGTGGAGTACCTCTCCGATCTTATCGAAGATGGTTACAAGACGTTGGAAAACACCGCCGATCAGATCTTCGAGCCGGATCAGATCAACCCTATGCTCAAGGAGCTGTTGGCACAGGAAGAGGCCAACGGCCAGATCCGTCTCTCCCTGCACGATACCCGCCGCGCCCTGCGTTTCCTCAAACGCAGCCTGCGCCAGCGCATGAGCCTGGAGCAGAACAAGTGGATCGACGAGATGCTGCACGACGTGGAGTCACTGCTGCCTCACACCCAGTTCCTGTTCGACAAGATCAACTTCCAGCTGGAGGCCTCCATGGGGGTGACCAATCTGGAGCAGAACAAGGTGATCAAGATCTTCTCGGTAGCCGCCGTGATCTTCCTGCCGCCGACCCTGATCGCCAGTATCTACGGCATGAACTTTGGCCGCATGCCGGAGCTCGCCTGGGAGTATGGCTATCCCCTCTCGCTGGTGCTGATGGTGATGTCATCGCTCGGCACCGGGCTCTTCTTCAAGCGCAAGGGGTGGCTGTAACGCCGCCGACGCGCGCAGCGATATCTGAAGAAACGGATTGGGGGGCATGGCCCCCCGATTAATTTGCGCCACGCCCAACGCCTTGCAAAGGGCGCTTCGTCGCCCCATATCCCCTCCATCACTCAATTCAAGTGGATAACGGGCAACCATGACCCTCTACCCCGAACACCGATATGACGATCACGGCCAGTTGCGCCCGCCTCTCTGGTTCTGGCCCATCGCCCTGTTGCTGACCCGCTCGGTCTGGCTCTTTCTGATGGCGGGAGTGACCCGCGAGAGCGGCAGCGAGATCCTGACCCTCTTCTATCCGGACAAGATCACCTTCTACATCAGCCTGCTGACCGACGTGCCCGCCATGCTGGCGTTGCTCGCCTGCGGCGGCACCTATCAGCAGACCCAGAGCATTCGCGCCAGACTACGGCGCCACAGCCCGCTGCTGCTGCTCTGCTCTGCCGTCAGCGGCCTGCTGATGCAGTTGCACAGCCTCAATCTGCAGAAGTGGTCATTCAGCTGGCCCACCGCGCTGGTGCTGGTCGCCAGCCTCTGGTCACTCTGGTATCTGCTGCGCAGTCGCCAGCTACGGGAATATGCTGCTGATGATCCTCATCAGGAGTCGAACATCTAGCCAAGTTTTAGCTGCAATCAATTGAAATAAATATAAAAAGCCTCTTGGTGAGTTGAACGCCCGACGCGCGGCCATAACCCCGAGCCGCAAGCTGCCCCGCTGTCGAGGAGCGGCTGCGCCCGCACTCTCGCCCCATAGGTGGCTGCCAAGCGGATAAGGAATTATCAATCGTCGTGTTAGGTCACCCCGTTCATTCAGGCTTGATTCATTATCAATGGAATTGATAACACTTTTCATTACTCTTACTGCGTTATAAACTTGCTCCCCCCGGGCTGCCCTGCCCGGGTGCTGGAGCCTTTATGACAAGCCTTTCTCTCTCACCCCGACAATTCTGGCAGTGGCTGGCCTACCACCATCAGGCCGCCGAGGGCACCCTCTATCTGATGTTCTTCTCCGGCCTGCTGCTGTGGGAGCCGCTGACCCCGCTCTGGTCGCTGGCACGCTGGAATCTGTTTTTCCATGTGATGCTCTCGCTCACCCTGTTCCCGCTGCTATTTGGCGCCTTCTGGCTCTCCCATCGCAGCTTGTTGCACCGCAGCAACAAACCCTTTTTACGCACCACGGGGCGGATTATTGAAGCCCTGCTGCTGATCTGTCTGGCCAGCGGCCTGCTGCTGGTGCTGCACGGCACTCCGGGCGATGCCATGGGCAACCTCGCCAGCTGGGCCCACTGGTTGAGCGCATTGGCGTTAACTCCTCTGGTGCTGCGCCACGCCTGGCGCTGGACCATCTTGAAATGGCGCAACTGATCCCATGTTGAAGTCATCGTTTTCTGCATATTTGTCACCCCTGCTGGTCCTCCTCCTGCTGCTGGCCAGCCCCTTTGCGTTGGCCCAACAGATGGGCACAGGGATGCTTGCCTATGAGGAGGGAAGCGCCCCGCGCCTCGTCACCGCCAACCTGAGCGCAGGTTCCGTCACCCTGCTTGAGCGCGATAGCGGCAAGCGGCTCAAAGAGGTGCAGCTGGGGGGCGATCTACGCCAGCTTGCCCGCGCCGATGACGGCACCCTGCTGGTCACCGACTACAGCGGTGATCGCCTGCTGCTGCTGGATGATGATCTCGATCTGGAAAAGACGATCCCCATCGGCCATAGACCCTACGGGGTCATCTTCGATGCCAAACGGCAGTGGTTCTGGGTCACGCTGTTCGAATCCGCTCGCCTGCAGGCCTATGACACCGCCGGCAACCTCCAGCTGGATGCAGAAACCGCCGAGACTCCACGTGGACTGGCCCTGACCGACAACGATCGCCTGCTGCTGACCCACGCCATGACCGGCCAGCTCGCCATCTATGATCTCGCCAAGCTTGGCCACGGCGCCAAGGGCTCTTCGCTTCCCAAGCCCAAGCTCATCACCCTGACCGAGACCCACAGCGACACGCCGAGCGACTCCCAGGGCTTGCCGCGCCTGCTGGACGGCATCGCCCTCTCCCCCGATGGCAGCGAAGCCTGGCTGCCCCATGTACTGTGGAGCTTCAGCCACCCCTTCCAGTTTCAGAGCACCGTCTTTCCGGCCGTCTCCATCATCGATCTCGATGAGGAGAAAGAGCGGGTCGATGAAAGAAAGCAGCTCTTTTTGCAGATCAACCTGCCCAGCGTCGGCAACCGCAGCCAGATTGTCTCCAACCCGTTTGCGGCGCGCTTTGCCGCAGATGGCAAGCGGGTCTATCTGACTCTGGCGGGCTCGGAAGATCTGCTGGTGTTCGACCTCTCCCGCAGCGGCAAATCCAACAACAACCGCCACCGCCGCAAGAAGTTTCAGGGGGGCGCCAAGGCGACCCAGCTCTTGCGCCACCTGCCGGGCCAGAATCCGCGGGATCTGCTGATCGACGGTGACCATATTCTGGTGCACAACGCCATGGGGCAGGATCTCACCCGCCTCAATAGTGGCGGCAGCGGCCCGTTTGCCCGGGTCACCGTCGATGTGCCCCACTTCGCCAAGCTGGTAGAGACGGATCCACGCCCCGAGCCGCTTCAGCGCGGCGAGCGGCTGTTCAACCTCGGTAACACAGCCGCAAACTCACGCTTCCCCATGGCGGGGGACAACTGGATGAGCTGCAACTCCTGCCATCTGGACGGGTTCAATTTCACCAACCGCTATCTGATGGCGGCCCATCGCCAGAAGAGCGGCGACAACGCCATCAACGGCCACGCCAACCTCACCAACATGGTGGCGGGGGATTTTGTCGGCGAATACCTGCGCATGACCCAGCAGACCCAAGGCGGCATGGGCCATGACACCCGCGATGGCGCCGAGGCAGTTGACCCCGCGAGGCCCCAACCGGAAGTGAAAGCGATGATGGAAGATCTGCACGCCTTCGTCACCGCCGATGGCAACCTCCCCTATCTCGCCAACTGGCTGCGGCTCGATGCCCCGCGCAAGGATCCCGCCAAGGCGCCGACCACTCACCCGAAAGAGTGGCTCAACTCCGCCTCCTGCCAGAACTGCCACCAACAGGCCTTCAAGGACTGGAGCGAGAGCAACCACCGGCTGATGGGCAACTCCCACCCCTACTACAAGGTGGTGCAGGCGCTGGCCCGCGAAACCGAAGGGGAAGCGTTTGGCCAGTGGTGCCAGGGCTGCCATATGCCCCAGCAGGTGATGACAGGCCAGCTGGACCTGCCCAAGGGCTCCCACATGTTCGAGCAAGGTGGCGCCTCGCTGATTGCCGCCCACAAGGCGGGCGAACCTGTGGTTGAGGAAGGGACCGGTTGCGTGCTCTGCCATCGCATCACCAAGGTAGAAGACGCGGGCGGCAACAGCGCCTTTACCGTGAATTTGAAAGACCGCGAGAGCTATGTGTTCGAGGATGCCCCGGGCGGCAGCCTTAAGCACTGGCTGGCCGAGCGGCAGATCAACGCCCGTCCGGCGGCCCACAAAGCCTCCTATCAGAAGGATTTCTACCGCGACGCGGCCCTGTGCAAGTCGTGCCACAACGAGTTTGCCCCGGGCACCGGCGCCAATATCGTCAACACCTGGGACGAGTGGGAAAAATCCAGCTTTGCGAACGCGGAGGATCCCGCCAAACGGCGCACCTGCATCGACTGCCATATGAACCCGGAGCCGGGTAACGGCGGTGCGCCGGTCGCGGGTCAATCCACTGAAAACGGCACCATGAAAGCGCGGCTCTATCGCCACAACTTTACCGGCGCCCAGCACCAGCTGGTGGGGCTGCGTAATCCTGCACTTGAACAGGAGAGCCTGGCGCTCTTGCGCTCCAGCGCTACCCTCTCCGCCCGTATCGAACAGGCTGCCGATAGCCAACAGCTGGTGGTGCGGGTCACCAATACCGGCGCAGGCCATGCCCTGCCCACCGGAGTGGCCGATTTTCGTGAACTCTGGCTGGAGCTGACCGTCACCGACGCCAGCGGCAAGCTGGTGCTTGCCAGCGGCCAGCCGGTGGATGGTGCCGTCCCTGAAGATGCGCGACTGTTTCGCAAAGTGTTCGGTGATGCCGAGGGCAAGCCGGTGGGGCTCAAGTTCTGGCGCTACGCCAAACTGCTGGAAGATACCCGCATTCCGGCCGATGGCTGGCGCGATGAAGTCTGGTCGCTGCCCGCAGAAGCCCAAGGGCCCTTCAAGGCCGATATCAAACTCAATTTCCGCACCTACCCCAAGTGGGTCAATGATGCGGTGCGCGCCGCCGAGCCCAGCTTGCCGGAGCCACCCATAGTGCAACTCAATCGGCTGCAACTGACCCTGCGGCCTCTCCCCGTCACGCCTGCAACGGAGCCTCAATCCTGATGTTTGCAAGTTTTCTCATTACCCTGCGCGAGGGGCTGGAAGCCTTCCTGCTGGTCGGCATCTGCCTCTCCTACCTCGCCAAGCTGGGGGCGAGCCGCTACAACAAGTTCATCTATCTGGGGGTGGGGCTCGGCCTTATCGCCTCCCTTGTCGTCGCCTTCCTGTTCCAGGTGGTGGTGAGCCAGTTCGAGAGCGAGCGCTACAACCACCTCTTGATGGCGGGGATCCTCATCTTCGCCACGTTGGTGCTCACATATATGGCGATCTGGATGCAAAAACAGGCCAAATCCCAGGTGGGGGCCATGACGGCGCGCATCGATGCAGCCATCGATGGCGGCAACCTGTTTGGTCTGGTGCTGCTCGCCTTCCTAGCGGTGATGCGCGAAGGGTTTGAAACCGTGCTCTTCTTCTCCGCCCTGCTCTATTCGGGGCAAGGGGTGGATCTGCAATCCGGCATGATTGGCGCGCTGGCGGGGCTGCTGGTCTCCATCGCTCTGGTGTGGGGGCTGCTGCGCTCCACCCGCAAGGTGGCGCTGGCTCCCTTCTTCCGCTGGACGGGCCTGCTTATCATCATCATCGCCGCAGGCTTGCTCTCGTCCGCCGTCAACATGTTGCAGGCGGCAGATATCATCACCTTCTGGACCACGCCGGTGTTCGACATCAGCCACATTCTCGACGATCAGGGGGTATTTGGTACCTTCCTGCGCGCCCTGTTTGGCTACAATGCCTCACCCGCTGGCTTGCAGCTGCTGACCTGGGCCCTCTATCTGGCGATCTTCGTTACCCTCTGGCAGCGCAGCTATCGCCCTCAGGTGAGCGCCGCATCCAGCAAGGGCTGAGCCCGCACGCCCTGTGGCAACAAGGCCACGGGGTAATAACACCATTCGGGAGCCGCGCCTTGGCGCGGTTCCCTTATCTATCAAGCAGTTTCGGAATAGGTCATGAGCGATAACAACAAGAAAAGCATTGCAGTGCTGGGCGCAGGCCCCGCCGGTTTGATGGCGGCCTGGCGCCTGCGCCGCGCCGGTTTTGCCGTCAGCCTGTTCGAGCAGGAGAGCGTGGTGGGCGGCATGTGCGCCACCCAGACCTTCAAGGGACGCGATGGGGAGTATCGCTTCGACTACGGCGGCCACCGCTTTATCACCAAAAACCCCGAGCTGCTCGCCTTTATCGACGAGCTGATGGGGGACGACCTGCTCCACGCCGAGCGCAAGAGCGTGATCCGCTTTGGCGGGCGCACCTATGACTACCCCCTGAACCTGCCCAACCTGCTCAAGACGGCGCCGTTGGCCCTGATGGCCGGTGCAGTAAAAGACTTGCTGCTATTGCCCTTTGCCAAGAAGCCCACCGATTTTGCCAAGGCGAGCTTTGCCGAGTGGATCCAGAGCCACTTTGGCCGCACCCTCTATCGCCAGTTCTTCGAGGGCTACACCGGCAAGCTGTGGGGCATCAACCCGGACAAACTCTCCGCCGACTGGGCCGGTCAGCGCATCAGCCTCATCGATCTCAAAGACGTGGCCCGCCGCCTGCTGCCAAGACGCAACGGCAGTATCTCGGTGCGCACCTATGCCCGCAAATACCGCTACCCCAAATATGGCTTCGGCCAGATCTTCACCACTCTGGGGGAGCGACTGGTGGCAGAGGGCGTTGAACTGAAAACTGGCGCTACCATCACCCGCCTTGAGCAGGCTGATGGCCGCATTGAACGGGTGTATTGGAAACAAGATGACGTTGAGCAGAGCGCACGCTTTGATCAGGTGATCTCCACCCTGCCGCTGCCGCTCACCTGCCAGCATCTTGGCTTGCCGTGCGACCTGCACTACCGATCCCTGCGCTTCATCAATATGCCGCTCAAGCAAGAGAACCTGTCGGACAACACCTGGCAGTACCTCTCCGACCCCCATATTCTGGCCACCCGTCTGCAGGAGCCGCGCCGCCGCAGCCCCTTTATGGCGCCCCAGGGCCAGACCTCGGTGATGCTGGAGATCCCATGCAACCCAGGCGATGCCACCTGGCAGGCGCCGCTCTCTGATCTGCGCGGTCGGGTCACCGCCGATCTGGCGAGCCTCGGCGTCGATACCGCCAAGCTTGGCGATGAGACCTTCGAAGCCCGCAGCGAGTACGCCTATCCGCTGATGGATTTGGGCTATCAGGCGCGCCGCAACGAAGCCATCAAGGCGCTGATGCCCATCACCAACCTCATCATGACCGGCCGTCAGGGGACATTCCGCTACATCTTCACCGACACCGCCATGGAGATGGGGATGATGGCGGCCGACATGGTGATCGACGGGGTGGACCGACGCCACGCCATCTTTAACCATCGCAACGAAAATACCGTGATTGAAACCCAGAGCGTGGCCTGAGTGCCGCGCCATTGGCATAAGTAAGGAGAACAGGATGACCATCCGCCCGGGTTTACTCGCCCTCACCCTGCTGCTGACCCTGAGCGGGCAGGCGCAGGCATACTCCTACGCCGCCGCCGGCAAGGAGCCACTGATCGACGCCCGCGAGGCGCTGCTGGGCGCCGCCACTGACGGCAAGGATGCCAGCGCCACCTTGAGCGAGATTGCCGACGAGCTGACCTATCTGGAACAGCACCACAAGGTGGAGCTGCAAGGGCCGCTGGCCGCCGCCATCAAGGGGAAAGACGCTGCCGCCACCGCCGCCCTGCTCAACCGGGCCTACAAGGCGGAGATCGAGCGCCGCCTCGAAGGGGCCAGCCAGAATCTTGGCGACTACCAGACCGCCAAGGTGCTGGTGGTCAAGAGCAAGCGCTTCCTCGATCTGATCCTCCCCTCCCTTAGCGAGGGGGATCGCAAGGCGGCCGAACAGGCGTTGGCCAAGGTGCTGGATGCCATCGGCAACCCGGGGGTATTCGGGGTGGGCGCCAAGCCCGCCGACGCCGCCGCCTTTGCCGCAGCGGAAAAAGCGCTGATGGCCGTGCTGGCGCCGCTTTGATGGCCTCTCATCGATGATGACAGCCCCCCTCATCCCCAGCCCCTCTCCCGCAAGGGGAGAAGGGGGGCGTCACCACGGCCGATTACGCTTCGCTAATCGACCCTACTTGCTGATCCTGCTGCAACTGGCCTGGCTCGGCTGGCTGCTAGCCTTCCCTGTGGCGCTCGATTCCGATGATGCCCTCAATTTCGCCCACGGGGTAACGCGCTTTAGCGTGCTGGAGTTCTCCCCCCACTTTCCGGGCTACCCCGCCTTTATCTGGCTGGCGCGGCTCATCAATCTGGCGGTGGACGATCCGGCCCGCGCAGTGCAGTGGGCAAGTCTGCTCGGTAGCAGTTTGCTGGCGCCGCTCGCCGCCTTGCTGGCGGTAAGGCTGTGGCAACGGCCAAACCTTTTGGCACCCGTCTGGCTACTGGTGCTGGCACTGCCGCTCACCCCGACGCTGGCGCTCTCCAGCCTCTCGGACGGGCCAGCGCTCGCCGCCTGGCTCGGGTCGCTGCTGGCCTTGCAGCAGCGCAGAATTGCGCTGGCGGGTCTGCTGCTGGGCCTTATGCTGGCACTGCGCCCCTCCTATTTTGTGCTGGCGCTGCTGCCGCTGTGGCTCGGGCTGGCGCAGCAGGGCACGCGCGTCAGGTTTGTGCTCCCCATCGTGCTGGTGGGGCTTATCAGCCTGCTGTTTGTCTGGCAAGCCGATGGCTGGGCCTATTTCAGCGAGGGGCGGCGCTTTACCGACGGCCACTTTACCCTGTGGGGCAACACGGCGGCGGCCCACGGCGATCGGCTGCTGAGCTGGGCGCGCACCTTCAACGGTCAGCTGACCCCGCTCTGGCCTATGTTGATGGGGGCCTTGCTGGTGCTGCCGCTTTGGCAAAGATCAAAAAACCACCCTGCCGCCCTCCCCCCACTCTGGACACTCTACTGGCTCGCCCTGCTGCTCTGGACCCTGTTTGGCCAGAATCCCGACAATCCCCGCCATCTGGCCCCCGTCACCCTGCTCGGTATCGTGCTGCTGGCAGGTTGGCTGCCGCGCCGTGGCGAGGGGGTGGTCGCGGTGGCCGGATTGCTGCTGCTCGGAGTAACCTTTACCCTGCCCCGTCCACCCGCCATGGTGCAGGCAGCAAGGCTCGCAGAAAAAGCGTGTCCGGCATTGGTGACCCAGTGGGGAGTGCGGCTGCTGCGGGAGACCACAGCCTTGGCCGTCACCGATGGCTGGTACAAGGGGGATGCGGCGCTGGCACTCTCTCAGGGAGCCTGCCGCCTCAGTCGCCGCCCCATCGCCGAGAACGAAATGCCCAGCGCGGTGCGCCAGCACTGGTTTGCCCCACGCTTTGCCGCCGAGCCCGGACTCTGGCTCGCCATTCCCTCACGGCAGACAACCCATGGGGAAAGTGACAAGAAACATATAAAGAGCACAAAAATCCGCCAAGGCAACTAAAAAAGAGGGGAACAACTCGGGTACACTCACAGCGCATCCATAACAGACGAGTCTCCTTATGCGTGTAACCAGAGAGTGGCTGTGGGTTTTGTCGGTGCTGACCGGGGCCTGTGCCCTCCTGTTGCTACCATTCTGGCTGCGCGGCGGCAGTCAGGGCCATGATCTGTTTCACCACCTGCTCTCCGGTCACTTCTTTGCCGTGCAACTGTGGCAAGGTGAGCTCTATCCGCGCTGGTTGATGGAGATGAACGGCGCCTTCGGCAGCCCGGTCTTTTTCTTCTATCCCCCCCTGCCCTACTATGTGAGCGCCCTGTTCGCCGGCCCCACCCCACTGGCCCACGAGGCGATGACGCCGCTGCTCTGGAGCAGCAGCGTGGCACTCTGGCTCTCCGGCCTGTTTGCCTATCTCTGGTTGCGTCCCTTTGCCGGCCACGGACGGGCGCTGGCGGCCAGTCTGCTCTATATGGCGCTGCCCTATCATCTGGCCATCGATATCTACGCCCGCTTTGCCCTGGCGGAGAGCTGGGCCTTCGTCTGGGCGCCGCTGGCACTACTGGCGCAGGATCGCCTCTGCCGCGGCGCCCCCTTTGCACTACTGCTGCTCGCACTGGCCGTCTCCATGCTGACGCTTTCCCATCTACCAAGCACCCTGCTCATTCTGGGCTTGCTCACCCTGCGCAGCCTGCTACTGGTCTGGCGCTACAAGGGGAGCACAGCGCTTGTCAGTGTCCCTGTCACCGCCTCCCCGCTCATTGGCACCCTGCTGGGCCAGCTCTGGGGGTTGGCGATGGCCAGCCTGTTGCTGCTGCCCGCCCTGCTCGATCAGGGGGGGATCTCCATGGAGCAGATGCGCACCGGCATGTTCGAATTTCAGCGCAACTTTCTCGATCGTTTGCCCCAAAGCCGTGATGACTGGCGCTTTCGCGGCCATCTCGCCTGGCTGACGCTGCTCACCCTGGCTCTGCTGCTGGTAGCTTGGGCTACCGCCCGCGAGCCGCGCCATCCCGAGTTGCTGCTCTGGGGGGTCATTGGCACCCTGAGCTTTCTGATGATGCTGCCTCCAAGCGAGCCCCTGTGGCGCCTGCTCACTCCGTTGCAACTGGTGCAATTTCCCTGGCGCCTCAATCTGCTGCTGGTCATCGCTACCGTCGCCGTGGTGGCGCTGGGTACCCCCACCTATCGCCCGTGGCAGTGGGTCTGGTGGTTACTGCTTGCCCTCACCCTGCTCTCGCAGGGACTCTATGTACGCGAGGCGCCGCTCACCCAGGCTCCCGTAAAGAGTCAGCTCGACGGGGAGTTCGACAGCAAGCGCAGCGCCCGCGAATACCGACCAAAGCAGGTGCCACGCGGCATGTTTGCCCCCACCCTGCTGGCCTGGAAAGAGGAATTCCAGCCCGCCATCACCAGCGACCATCAGGGGGTGAACTGGCAGATCCAGCGCTGGCAGCCTCGTCATATCGAATTGACGGTGGATGCCCCGGCACCCGCCAAGCTGGTCCTGCACCAGTTTGATTACCCGGGCTGGCAGGCAAGGCTCGACCAGCGCCTGCCGCTGAGCGTCAGCAGCACCCGCAACGGGCTGGTGCAGGTCTGGGTGCCCGCCGGACAACACAGCCTCACCTTTACCCTCACCGCCCGCTGGCCGGAGCGGCTCGGTTACGCCATCTCGTTGCTGGCCTGGCTGCTCTGGCTGGGGGGGGTGATCCGCGCAGCGCGCCGACATGACCGAAAGCTTGATCCCCAAGGTGCCTGAGCGATCGGGCACCTCCCCCTTTTGAGGGAGCAGGAACGTCATGCCGAGCGGGGGCAAACCTGATAGACTCGCCCTTCTCCCTTTTTCAACCAAGGTTCACCAGCGGATACCCTATGCCCCACGCACAGTCCCCCCAGGCCACCATGCTCTCTCCCCGTTTCCTGTTTATCCTGCTCGGCGCTCTGGCGGGTCTGACCCCGCTGGCGGTGGATATGTATCTGCCCGCCATTCCGGCCATCGCTCGGGATCTAGCCACCAGCATCGACGGTGCCCAGCTCACCATCAGCGCCTTTCTGGGCGGTTTTGCCATCGGCCAACTCTTCTACGGCCCGCTGGCCGACAGCTATGGCCGCAAGCCGGTGATCCTGGCGGGGCTGGTGATGTTTGCCATCGCCTCGGTGGGCTGCGCCATGGCGGACTCCCTGCCCGAATTGCTGGCCTATCGGATGTTGCAGGCAGCGGGCGGTGCGGCGGGCTCGGTGGTGGTCAATGCCCTGCTGCGCGATCTGTTCGAGAAGGATGCGTTTTCTCGCGCCATGTCGTTCGTCATTCTGGTGATGACCTTGGCGCCGCTGGTAGCCCCTGTGGTGGGCGGCTATATCAGCGCCCACGCCGACTGGCGGGTGATCTTCTGGCTGCTGGTGGGGATCAGCCTGCTGATCTGTCTGGTGATGCAGTGGAAAATTCAGGAGACCCTGAAACCGGAGCACCGTCAGCCCCTTAATCTGGGCCAGATCCTCAAGAACTACTGGGGGGTACTCTCCCATCGCGGCGCCATGGGCTACGTGCTGTGCGGCTCCCTCTCCAGCTCCGGCATGTTCGCCTTCCTGAGTGGCTCCCCTTATGTCTATATCGAGTATTTCAAGGTGCCGACCGAGCACTACGGCTGGCTGTTTGGTCTCAATATTTTGCTGATGATGGTGGTCACCTTCGTCAATAGCCGACTGGTGAAAGGGGTGGGTGCCGAGCGGATGCTGCAATACGGCCTGCTGGTGCTGCCCTGCGCGGGCGCCCTGCTGGTCTACAACGCCTGGAGCCAGACCGGCGGCCTGTGGGGCATCGTCATTCCGGTGGTACTGTTTGTCGGCCATATCAGTCTGGTGGGTGCCAACGCCATGACCGGCCTGATGGGCCACTTCCCGCAATCTGCGGGCACCGCCTCGGCACTGGCGGGCACCCTGCGCTTTGGCATCGGCGCCCTGGTCGGCATTCTGGTCAACCTCAATCCGCCCCACTCGCCGCTGCCGATGGCCATTGCCATCGCCTGCTGCGGGGTGGGCTCCACCCTGAGTTACTGGCTGCTGACCGGCAAGCGAGGCGATTGATCCCCCTCCCCCCGGCCAGGAAGACGAAAGAGGCTTCCGTCAACGGAAGCCTCTTTTCGTATTGGCTCGTACTGGCGCCCAGACGTTCAGAACTGGGCACTGTTGAGCCAGAGGTGCGCCCCTATGCTCACCAGATAACCGAGCAAGATGGCCGGCAGCCACTTCAGGTGGCCAAAAAAGGTATACATGCCGTGGGCCTGTCCCATCAGGGCCACCCCGGCCGCAGAGCCGATGGAGAGCAGGCTGCCACCCACTCCGGCGGTCAGGGTCACCAGCAGCCACTGCCCCAGCGCCATGTCCGGGCTCATCGAGATCACGGCAAACATCACGGGAATGTTGTCGATGACGGAGGACAAGACCCCGATAAAGACGTTGGCCATGGTGGGATCCGTACCGTCATACAACCAGTGTGATACCAGCTCCAGATACCCCATAAAGCCCAGCCCACCGACACACATCACCACCCCGTAGAAGAAGAGCAGGGTATCCCACTCCGCCTTGGCCACCTTGTTGAACACGTCAAATGGCACCACAGAACCCAGACTGCGCAACCGCACCTCATCACCATTGCGTTCGTAGAGCGCACGCTTGCGGGCAAGGGATCGCGGCAGTGACTTTCGCAGATAAAACCCGAAAAACTGCAGATAACCGAGCCCTAGCATCATGCCTAGCACGGGTGGCAGATGGAGGAAACTGTGGCATAGCACCGCCGTGATGATGGTCAGCAAGAACAGCGCGACGATGCGACGGGCACCCCGCTTGAGATCGACCACCTCGTTATCAGCCTCCGGCACATGACGCGGCACCATCAGGCTCATCAGGATGGCCGGGACCAGAAAATTGAGCAGAGAGGGAATAAGCAGGGTGAAGAACTGGCCAAATTGCACCTTGCCCGCCTGCCACACCATCAGGGTTGTGATATCGCCAAAGGGACTGAACGCCCCTCCGGCGTTGGCGGCGATCACTATGTTGATGCAGGCAAGATTGACAAAACGCCGATCACCGTTGGCCACCTTCAACACCACGGCGCACATCAAGAGCGCTGTGGTCAGGTTATCTGCCACCGGCGAAATACAAAAAGCAAGCCCGCCGGTCAACCAGAACAGGGTGCGCAAGTGAAAGCCGGATCGCACCAGCCAGGCGCGCAGGGCATCGAACAGCCGCCGATCCTCCATGGCGTTGATATAGGTCATCGCCACCAGCAGGAACAACATCAACTCGGCATATTCCAGCAGGGTATGGCGGAAGGCCTGCTCGGCGACATGGCTCATCCCCTGCTGTGCATAGGCGATACCGATCAGGATCCAGATCACCCCGGCGGCCACCAGCACGGGTTTGGACTTGCGCAGTTGCAGATACTCTTCAGCCATCACCAGGGCGTAGGCCAGCACAAACAATCCGACACAAAAAAGTCCGATTGAGGAGGATGTCAACAGAACTGGGCCACTACTGGCATGGGCGGGAGGGATAAACAGGGACAGCAGCAAAATAACTGGGGTAAGCGCAGACATGGTCTCTTCCTTTTAGAACCATCTGGCAATGATGCTAACACCTGGATGAAAAGAAAAATTCATCCAGGTCAATTAACGCTTAATTGGTTTGCTGTCGAAACGCGGGATTATTTCTTGCCGAAACCCGACTGCTTGAGGGTATAGCCTGCGCTGTTCTGCCAGGCATCCAGACCGCTGCGGTTATTGCCCGCCACCAGACTGGCGGCCAGACTCGGGCTGTTGAACAGCTGATCGGCGGTAAAGACAAAGCCGCCCTGACTGCGGGGCACTATGACCCCCTTTTCCAGCAGCTCGTGACGCAGCTCGATCACCGCTTCACGCAAAGAGGCGGCATCCTCGCCATTGGCGGTGGAACCGGCCAGCACCATAAAGCCCGGATTTTGCCGCTTGCCCACAGGATAACCGTGGGCCTCAGCCCCCTTGCCGTTGAAGTGGTAGAGCTCGCGCTCCCCCGGCCGGTTGTCGGAGAGTGCCTTTTGCAGGGTCATCAGCTCGTTGTAGATCTCGATGGGGACGACGGCAGCCTGCTTGTTGCCCTTGCTATCGATGATAAAACTGACTTGCTTGTGTAACATCCTTGCTCATCCTGTGACCCATGGAAGCCCCTATTCTAACCACCTCGGGCGAGCGGGATCCAGCGAGGATCCACTGCTCTTTTGCCGCCTTGATCACTAACTGGCACTCTTGATCAACCGTAAGAGGTGTTGATCAATGCTGGCCGTGCTAGCGTACCAAGCATGATGAAAGCCATTGACCATCAAACGGTTATCCCATGCTGACCCTGCGCAACCTCTGCAAGAGCTTCGATAACGGCAGTGAACGACTGCCGCTGTTCCACCATCTCGATCTCGCCCTTCCCGCAGGCGAGATCACCCTGCTGCTGGGCCAAAGCGGCTGCGGCAAGTCCACCCTGCTCAATCTGATCGCCGGGCTGATTGCACCGGATGAAGGGGAGATCTGGCTGGGGGAGACCCGGATCGACACCCGCTCACCCGACGAGCGGGCGCGCCTGCGGGGCCGCCATTTCGGTATCGTCTATCAGGATTTCAACCTGCTGCCGACCCTGAACGTGGCCGAGAATCTGGCCCTGCCGCTGGCCATCAACGCTCTGCCACCGGATGAGACAAAGATTGACCAGTTGCTGCAGCGGCTCGATATGAGCCACAAGCGCCATGCCTGGCCGGAGCTGCTCTCCGGCGGTCAGCGTCAGCGGGTGGCGCTGGCCCGCGCCCTTATCCATCAACCCAGTTGGCTGCTCGCCGACGAACCCACCGGCAGCCTCGATGAGCACAATGCCGAACAGGTGATGGCGCTGATGGTGGCGGCGGTGCGGGACACAGGCGCAGGCTTGCTGCTGGTGAGCCACAACCCCGCCTATGCTGCGCTGGCAGACAGGGTGCTGCGCCTCGAAGGGGGGCAACTTATCGAGCTCAAGGGGCCCCGTCATGACTAGGCAGCGACTGCGTCTGCCGGGAGCACGCTGATGCTGCCACTTAAAGCGCTGCTGCGCCTCTATCGCAGTCACCCCTGGTTGCTGCTGATGAGTCTGGCCGGGCTGGTATTGGGGGTATCGCTGGTGGTGGCCATCGAGCTGCTCAATCACAGTGCCCGCACCAATTTTGTCGCCGCACGCAGCCAGCTGGCAGGGGAAGCCAACTACCGGCTGGCCCCCGCTGGCGGGCTGGATGAACAGCTTTACGTGCAGCTGGTGACCAGCCAGCCCGCCCTCGATGCCATGCCCCAGCTCCATGGCTGGCTCAAGGATGAAGAGGGGCGCAGTTTTCAGCTGCTGGGAATGGATCTCTTCAACCCCGGCCCCCTGCGCCAGCTGTTTGGCGCCCAACCCGCGAGCGAACCTGCGTTCTCCTTAACCCGTGCCGACAGCATCTGGTTGGCGGCCCCCGAAGCGCAGCGCCTTGGCTGGCAAGCGGGCCAGAGTCGCCGCTTTGTATTGGGCGGCAGCGATGGCGCCAGCACCCGCCCCCTGACCCTGACGCTGGCAGGCACCTTTGAACAGGGCGCCGTGCCCATGGAGCGGCTGCTGATAACCGACATCGGCCTCGCCCAGCCGCTGCTGGATAAAGCGGGTCGGCTCGATCGCATCGTCTTCAAATTAAGCGACGCCGAGGCTCGCACCCTGCAGGCCACCCTGCAAACCGATTACCCGAACCAGCCCTTGTGGCTTGAGCCCATCAGCCCGGCGCTCGATGCCAGCCAGCTTGGCGATGCGCTGGCCCTTAACCTGACGGCGCTCTCATTGCTCGCCATGGCAGTGGGACTGTTTCTGGTGTTCAACGCCCAGCGATTTGTGCAGAGCGTGCGCCGCCCCCAGCTGGCCCAGCTGATCATTCTGGGGATGGGGCCGAGTCGGGTGCTCCGCTGGCTCATTCTGGAGCTCGTTATTCTCGCCACCCTCGGCACCCTGCTCGGGGTGCTGCTCGGCAGCCTGTTGGCGCTCGCCTTGATGGGGCAGCTCACCCAGGCGCTGGCCGATCTCTATGGCCCCAACCCCATCGATCTGTTGCGCCTTTCCCCTGTGAGCCTGCTCAAGGCGCTGTTGATCGGGTTGTTCGGCACGCTGGCCGCCAACCTGCCCGACTGGTGGCAACTGCTGCGCCAATCCCCCCTCGAACTGCGAGCCGGGAGCAGCCGTCCCCCCGCTCACCCGTGGCGACGGCGCGGGCTGGCCATCGCCATCTTGCTGCTGTGCGCTCTGTGCCTGTGGCTGCCGAAAACGGGTCTGAGTGGCGCCCTCTTTATCGCCGGCGGCTGGCTGCTGGCCATGGCGCTCTGGCTGCCCGATGCCCTGCGCGGCCTGCTTGGCTGGTTGCGACGGCGCGCGGGCGGCCCCCTCACCGCCCGGCTCGGGGTGGCTGATACCCTCTATCATCTCGACCGCACCGCCATCGCGGTGATGGCGTTGCAGCTCGCCATCGCGGCGGCCATCGGCATCGGGGTCATGGTGTCGAGCTTTCGCTCCAGCGTGGAGATCTGGCTCGGCCAGCGTTTGGCCGCCGATCTCTATGTCACCGCCCCCAAAGGGGTGGCGGGCAACAAGGGCACCTTGAGCGGTACAACCCTCGAGACCCTGCTAGCCAATCCGCTGGTGAGCGCCGCCTCGCGCCGCTCGGTGCACCCCGCTCGTTGGCAGGGGCAGCCCATCGAGTGGGCGCAGATGGATTTTATCCCCCAGCTGAAAGCGGCCTATCCGCTGCTGGCCGGACGCTGGCCGACCCGCCCCGACGAAGTGCTGGCGAGCGAACCGCTGACGGTGCGCCTCAGGGTCAAGGTGGGCCAGACCCTTGAGGTGAGTGGCGAACAGGGGCCACGGCAGTTCACCGTCACCGGCGTCTATCAGGATTACGGCAGCGACAAGGGACAAATTCTGCACGCCTTCGAGGCGGGGGCGGTGCAATCCCTCGCCCTCTTTAGCAACGACCCCGAACAGCTGGCCGACCACCTGCGCGAGCGCTTTGGCGAGCAGCTCAATCTGCTCTCCGCCCCCGCCATCCACAGCGCGGCGCTCAAGGTGTTTGACCAGACCTTTGTGGTGACCGAGCTATTGAAGTTGCTGATCCTCGGCATCGCCTTTGTCGGGATCGGCTCGGCCTTTATGGTGCTGGGGCTGGCGCGCCGTGGCGAGCTGCAGACCTTGCAGAGTCTGGGCTTGAGCCCCCGCCACTGCCGCCAGCTGCTGCTGTGGCAAGGGGCGGGATTGGGGCTGCTCACCGCCCTGCTGGCTCTACCGGTGGGGTATGGCCTCGCCTGGGTGCTGATCGAGGTGGTCAACCCCCGCGCCTTTGGCTGGCGCCTCGCCTTCGAGTCCGCCCCCCTTCATGCGGTCACCGCCCTGTTGCTGGCACCGGTCTGTGGCGCATTGGCCTCCTGGTATGCGGCAAGGAGAGTGGTATGAAATATCGGTTAGCGCACTGGCTCAGCCATGGCTTGAAGCTCCCATCGACCACTTCCCTCTCTCCGCCCCTTCTTCAACGCAAAGAAGAGCACAGTGCGGCATTGAACCATCCCCTCTCCCTTCGGGAGAGGGCCAGGGTGAGGGGGATCTTGTCCTCCTTACGGCCCCTGTGGCTCGCCACCCTCTTGCTCCCGCTGATTGCCATGATTGGCAGCGCGCAGGCCAGCGATCTGGGCGCCCTGCTCGGTGGCGGCAACGACAGCTTCAAAAAGGTGCTGCCGGGGCAAACTATCCAATTGCCGGAGGATCACGCCGCCCACCCCGATTACCGCTCCGAGTGGTGGTATCTCACCGGCAATCTCAAGGATGAGCAGGGACGCGAATATGGCATGCAGTGGACCCTGTTTCGCCAAGGGATCGAGCAAGAACTCCGTACCAGCAACCCCTGGCTGACCCCCCAGCTCTGGCTGGCCCAGTTTGCCATCACGGATCTCGACCGTGGCAGCCACCGGCACGATGAACGGGCCAGTCGGCAGGGGCCGGGACTGGCAGGGGCCAGCGGCGGCCAATATTGGCTCAGGGAGTGGCGGCTTGCCTCGCAAGGGGCCGCGCTGTTCCCCGCCACCCTCAAGGTACAGAGCAAGATTGGCGAACTGAACCTCACCGTCACTGCCGCCAAGCCGCTGGTGCTGCAAGGCAAGGCCGGTTACAGCGAGAAGAGCCCGGGCAACGCCTCCTTTTACTACTCCTACCCGCGCCTGCAGTTGAGCGGCACCCTGACTCGTGATGGGGAAACCCGCCCCATCACCGGACAAGGCTGGTTTGATCACGAGTGGAGCAGCTCGGTATTGGCCGAGTGGCAATCGGGCTGGGACTGGTTTTCGCTGCAACTGGCCGATGGCCGCGAGCTGATGCTGTTTCGCCTGCGCACCAAATCGGGCCGCACCGAGCCGGAGAACCGCTACGGCATCTTGATTGAGCGCGACGGCAGCAGTCAGGTGCTGAACCCGGAGCAGATCCGCTTTATGCCGGGCAAGAGCTGGCTCGGTCCCAAAGGCCAACCCTACCCCGTCGAGTGGCAGCTAAACGCCGCCGGTATGAGCCTCACCATCAAAGCCCGTCAGCCCAATCAGGCCATGACAGGTCGCTTTGACTACTGGGAGGGCGCGGTCTCTGTCTCGGGGGATGCCAAGGGGGTCGGCTATCTGGAGATGACGGGCTATTGATCCAGGAGCGTGTCTGTTGATTGCAATCGCCGTCAATGCCCTGCCAGGCAGGCTTGATGATGCACGCAGCCACCATGGCGCCGGGGCTCTCGCCCCTCACTGCAGCACACAGGGCGCGCCGCACCTGGATCCGGCGATTTTAAAGGGGGCATGATAAAGAATTCGGGGCGCAAAACGCCCCTTTTTGTTGCCGCGAAGGACTGTATCGACATGTCGCAAAACGACTTGGGGACAAAGAGAGCAAGATTCGGGTCGTTCCTGCGAGGAGTGGTTGCCATAGTGGGGGCCAAACCCAAGTCGGTTGGAATCTATTGAGGTTCCAACCCACAGCCAACCCTGTGAGCCACTTAGCTGGCGCACAACACACTCAGCGAGGGAACTGCCATGTCATTACTGTCCAACAAGGTCGCCATTATCACTGGCGCCAGCTCCGGCATCGGTCGCGCCAGTGCCATCCTGTTTGCCCGTGAAGGGGCCAGCGTCGTCGTCGGTGCCCGCCGCCAACCCGAGCTGGATCTGCTGGTGGAGGAGATCCGCCATGAGGGGGGCCAGGCGGTGAGTCTGGCGGGAGATGTGAAAAGCGAGAGTTACGCCCGCGCCCTAGTGGATCTCGCGCTAACCCGTTTCGGCGGGCTCGATATCGCCTTCAACAACGCCGGTACCACAGGCACGCCGGGTAGCGTAGAGCAGCTTGAGCTGACGCAGTGGCAGGAAACGCTGGATACCAACCTCACCAGCGCCTTTGTGGGGGCCAAGTACCAGATCCCCGCCATGCTGGCGCGTGGCGGCGGCTCGCTTATTTTTACCTCTACCTTTGTCGGCCATACCCTGGGGCTGCCCGGCATGGCGGCCTATGCGGCGAGCAAGGCGGGCCTAATTGGCCTGACCCGGATGCTGGCCGCCGAGTATGGGGCACAAGGGATTCGGGTCAACGCCCTGCTGCCGGGGGGCACCGATACCCCCATGGGGCGGGCTTTTGCCAATACGCCAGAGAGCCTCGCCTTTGTGCAGAATATGCATGCCCTCAAACGGCTGGCCCAACCGGAGGAGATCGCCCGCTCGGCCCTCTATCTCGCGTCCGATGCATCCAGCTTTACCACCGGCATTGCCTTGCTGGCCGATGGTGGGGTATCTATTTGTCGCACATGATGTTGTCGCCCCCAACACACTGCGACCGCAAACTTATCGTGAGAGCGCCTTATGTCTGATTACGCCCGCATCGCCGATGCCATCCGTTTTATCGCAAGTCAGGTGGAGCGCCAACCCACTCTGGACGAGATAGCGGCGCACGTTCACTTAAGTCCCTTTCACTTCCAGCGGCTGTTCAGCCGCTGGGCCGGAGTGACGCCCAAACGCTATCTGCAGGTGCTGACCCTGGAGCGGGCCAAGGTGCTGCTGCAGGAGTCGCGCCCACTGCTCGAGGTGGCCGATACCCTGGGCCTTAGCAGCGGCTCGCGGCTCTACGATCACTTCGTGCAGCTCGAAGCGGTGACGCCGGGCGAGTACAAGCTGCGCGGGGCCGGGCTGGTTATCGATCACGGGGTGCACGACACCCCCTTTGGTCAGGCATTCGTCGCCCTGACCCCGCGGGGGGTGTGCAACTTCTCGTTTCTCGATGACAAGGCCCCAGAGGCGCCGCTGGCCACCCTCGCCCACAGCTGGCCTGCGGCAACGCTGCAAGAAGCGCCATCACGCACCCAAGGGGTCATCAACACCATGTTCGATGGCAGCAAGGCGCCGGATCGCCCCATCTCCTTGCACGTGAGCGGCACCAACTTTCAGATCAGCGTCTGGCGGGCGCTGCTGCAGATCCCGCCCGCCAAGGTGGTGAGCTACGCCCAGGTAGCAAGCGCCGTCGGCAATCCCAAAGCCGCCCGCGCCGTGGGACTGGCGGTGGGCGCCAACCCCGTCGCCTTGATGATCCCCTGCCACCGGGTCATCCAGCAAAATGGCAAACTCGGCGGCTATCACTGGGGCGAGACCCGCAAACAGGCGATACACGCCTGGGAAGCGGCGAGGTATGAGTGAAGGTGGGCTTTTCCTGCCCGGCCTGATGGGGGGAAGAAACAGGAGTGCTGGTTGTGAGTCAGCAGACAATAAGGCTGTGCCGGACAAACGTGCAGCGATATAAAACAGGGAGATCAGAAGAATCAGGGCGCAAATCGCCCCTTTTGTTGCCTTGGCAAGACATGGTGCCTAGCCACCCCACCCCAGCGGATTTACGAAAAGACGTAGGGTGCAATAAGCGCAGCGCATTGCACCGTTTGCTGAGTATTTCTCATTCAAGGGAGCAGAGATTAAATTAGCGGTGCAATTTCATTGCACCCAACAGCATTAGGCTATGGTAATGCTTGGCAAAATTTGAGTAAAGAAGCAGAACTTAGTCAAAATTTAGCAGTCTCACTTGAACGGCTTGTTATGTGTCCTTAATACTTGGTAGCTTTTATCAGTGGTGCACCATTTCCTTTTGTAATATCGAGAATTTCACAAGTTATACGATAAAACTTGGGTAAAATACCAGGAACATTTTTATATGCACCATGATCATTCAGCGACCTTATATCAGGAAACTCACCCCAACGGTTTTTGTTGGTTATATATTTATTGGCCTCTTTTTGACTTTTAAAGCCTTGAATATTATAAATATTCATATAACTTTTTATTTGTTCTATTTCATTGTTAGACAAACTATATTTATTTGCGATATCAGTGTAATCAAATAGCGCCAGCCGAGATTTAACAGAACTATCATGGCCGTACACTGCCAGCCAATCATCCATAAAATCTGGATCACTAGCGTATCCTCCAAATGCTTCACAAAAATCCTGATAATCACTCATCTAGCTATTCCTACAGCATATTAAAAATATGTACATAACGATTAAGCTAACGGACTATTAAAAGCGAGGCTCTTGGCGATTAGCTATTTGCGAGCAGCAATTGAGCGCATTGTTAGTGCCTACTCGGGCTTCCCTTCTATTGGTTGTGATCGCCAATCTGCGTACTCATGAGCACATGCGGGACATACATGGATGTGGCGGTTCGTCGCCTTTTTAATTAGAGGACGCTTTTTATGCTCAATTTCCCAGCATTTTAGACAGTGCGCAATCCCATGTGGATTTCCTGCTTCGTCCACTTCATAAAATGCATCGATATGTCGAATTAAAGAATCTTTACTTTGAAAAGCACTCTCCAATTCTTCAATCTTTTTGTCCTTCTGCGCGATCGTTTCATGGATTTCTGCTAATTCCATTTTTACATCAGCTAAAGCACCAACTAAATCTGCTAGTTTTAACTTGAGTTCCGCTTTTTCCAGTGAGAAGTCACTGTCTTTGAGAAAGCGTGCAATGTCGGTAGCAGTTTTAATTCCGTTTAAAGCTGTGGTGATCAATGTCATATCTGGCATGGCTGCCTCCAAAAAGAATAACGTAGATCTAAGGGTACTCCGCCTGCATCGCAGGGCATCCGCCCCTCCAATTTACTGCTTTTGAGCCACGCGAAGTCTCTGTTCTGATTCATTGGTGACTTCAAAGAGGTCATATCCAGACGGATATCCTAGCGAGCAAGACAGATAAGCAAAAGCAGATGATGATAGTTTCCTGAGCAAGATCAACAAATTAATCAATAAGTACAAATACTGGCCACATATCAGCAGTGCCGGAGCATAGATAAAGAAAAGACGCCCTAAGGCGTCTTTTCTTTTATCTGGAGTCTGGAGCAAACCGGTTAAGAGATCTACCCCTCCCCGCTTTGCCCCGCACCCAATCAGATCGGGGTAATGGAGGTGATATGGGCATCCCCGTCCAGTGATTTGAAGATCTGCACCACGGCTTCGCCATGGATCGGTTTGGCAAGCGGCACAGTGCTCTTGCACTTGAAGCGGTAGTTGGTGCCAGCCACCACCTGGGTGGAGACTTCAAAGGGTACGTACTGCACCCCGACAAATCCTTTCAGCGCCTGATCAAATACCGCCTGATCCTCGGCGGTCAGCTTGTGATATGCGGTCCATCCACCCACCAACACTGCTTGTTCTGACATATCAAACTCTCCGTGCTCTATGGTCCCGACTCGTTTGGCCGTTCGGGCTGCGCCCCGTTGATTCAAGTGGTTTCCGGTCTCCACCGGGGTGTCATCACTGCCGGTTGGCGCGATGACGATGGGCCCGTTTGCGCAGCTATCTGCAACTGGATCAGCCCTCCCCCCAGCCACAAGCCGCTGTTGACAGCGGGCTCAATTGGCATGAGAGAGCCTAGTGCGGGATGGCAAAAATGCCCCTGTCACATATGACAGGGGCAAGGTGGCGAAAAAGCTGCTCGAAAAAAGAAGATATGTGGCGCAAACGATTGAGAAAAGAAAAGACGCCTCAAGGGCGTCTTTTTTGCATTTTTATGCTCGAAGGGCAGAACGGCGCGAGCCGCTTATTCCCATTCGATGGTTGCGGGCGGCTTGCCGGAGACGTCATACACCACGCGGGAGATACCGTTGATCTCGTTGATGATGCGGTTCGACACGTGACCGAGGAAGTCGTACGGCAGGTGAGCCCAGTGGGCGGTCATAAAGTCGATGGTTTCAACAGCGCGCAAGGCAATGACCCAGTCATATTTGCGACCGTCGCCCATCACGCCAACGGAGCGCACCGGCAGGAACACGGCGAACGCCTGGCTGACCTGGTTGTAGAGGTCGGCTTTGCGCAGCTCTTCGATAAAGACTGCATCGGCGCGGCGCAGAATATCGCAGTACTCTTTCTTCACTTCGCCAAGGACACGCACGCCCAGACCCGGGCCCGGGAACGGGTGACGGTAGAGCATGTCGTAGGGCAGACCCAGCTCGAGGCCGACGCGGCGCACTTCGTCTTTGAACAGCTCGCGCAGCGGCTCGACCAGACCCATCTTCATCTCTTCCGGCAGGCCGCCGACGTTGTGGTGAGACTTGATGACGTGGGCCTTGCCGGTCTTGCTGGCAGCGGATTCGATAACGTCCGGATAGATGGTGCCTTGCGCCAGCCACTTGGCGTTTTTCAGCTTTTTCGCTTCATCGTCAAACACTTCGACGAAGACGCGACCGATGATCTTGCGCTTGGCTTCCGGCTCGTCAACACCGGCCAGCGCAGAGAGGAAGCGCTCTTCGGCATCGACCTTGACGATGTTCAGACCAAAGTGGTCACCAAACATCTCCATCACCTGGGTGCCTTCGTTCAGGCGCAGCAGGCCGTTATCCACGAAGACGCAGGTGAGGCGATCACCGATGGCGCGGTGCACCAGCATAGCAACCACGGAGGAGTCGACACCGCCGGAGAGGCCGAGGATCACTTCATCGTCACCCACCTGCTCGCGGATGCGGGCAACAGCGTCGTCGATGATGGTGGCCGGCGTCCAAAGGCATTCGCAGCCGCAGATATCTTTGACGAAGTGCTCCAGCATGCGGGCACCCTGACGGGTGTGGGTCACTTCCGGGTGGAACTGCACGCCGTAGAAACGCTTGGCTTCGTTGGCCATGGCCGCGTGGGGGCAGGTCGGGGTCCGGGCGATGGTAGTGAAGTCGGCCGGAATGGTGGTGACCTTGTCACCGTGGCTCATCCAGACATCCAGCAGGGCATTGCCGTTGTCGGCGATGGCATCTTCGATGTTGCGCAAGAGGGCGCTGCTCTTGCCAGCTTCGCCCAGCACTTCCACCTTGGCGTAACCGAATTCACGCTCGGTGGAGGATTGCACCTTGCCACCCAGCTGCTCGGCCATGGTCTGCATGCCGTAGCAGATACCGAACACAGGGACACCGGCGTTGAACACATACTCGGGGGCGCGCGGGCTGCCCGCTTCGGTGACGGACTCGGGGCCGCCGGAGAGGATGATGCCGCTCGGATTGAATTCGCGGATCTGCTCTTCGGTTACGTCCCAGGCCCACAGTTCGCAGTAAACGCCGATTTCGCGCACGCGGCGGGCGATCAGCTGGGTGTACTGGGAACCGAAGTCGAGGATAAGGATACGGTGCTGGTGAATGTCTTTAGTCATTTTATTCCTGCATCAGGCTGATGTTGTCACAAAGGGCACGGGATAAAAAAAGGGTGGAAAAACGGGGCGCAGGGCCCCGTTTTATCAGCCCATCCGATAGTTGGGGGCTTCTTTGGTAATGGTCACATCGTGGACGTGGGACTCTTTCATCCCGGCGCCGGAGATGCGCACGAATTCAGCCTTGGTGCGCATGTCGTCGATGGTGGCGCTGCCGGTCAGGCCCATGGAGGAGCGCAGGCCGCCCATCTGCTGGTGGATGATCTCTTTGAGGCGACCCTTGTACGGCACGCGACCTTCGATACCTTCCGGTACCAGCTTGTCGGCGGCATTGTCGGTCTGGAAGTAGCGATCGCTGGAGCCTTTGGACATAGCGCCCAGAGAACCCATACCACGGTAGGATTTGAAGGAGCGACCCTGATAGAGCTCGATCTCGCCCGGCGCTTCTTCAGTACCGGCGAACATGGAGCCGACCATGACGCAGCTGGCGCCCGCGGCAATGGCCTTGGCGATGTCGCCGGAGAAGCGGATGCCGCCATCGGCAATCACCGGAATACCGGTGCCTTCCAGCGCGTCAACGGCGTCGGAGATGGCGGTGATCTGGGGCACACCCACGCCGGTCACGATACGGGTAGTACAGATGGAGCCCGGGCCGATACCGACCTTGACGGCGTTGACACCAGCAGCAGCCAGCGCCTTGGCGCCCGCGGCGGTCGCGACGTTGCCACCGATGATCTGCAGATCCGGATAGGCGTCACGAGTGGCCTTGATACGATCCAGCACGCCCTGGGAGTGGCCGTGGGAGGAGTCGATCAGCAGCACGTCTACACCGGCTTCTACCAGCGCAGCGACGCGCTCTTCGTTGCCGGCACCGGCACCAACCGCAGCACCGACCCGCAGACGACCCTTGTCATCTTTACAGGCGTGGGGCTTGCGCTCGGCTTTCTGGAAATCTTTAACGGTGATCATGCCCTTGAGTTTGAAGTCGCCGTTCACCACCAGCACTTTTTCGATACGGTGCTTTTGCATCAGGGCAACCACCTCTTCGCGAGGGGCCCCTTCACGCACGGTGACCAGACGATCTTTCTGGGTCATGATCTGTTCAACGGTCTGGGAGAGGTCAATCACGAAGCGCACGTCACGGCCGGTGATGATACCGACCAGCTGATTGCCGTCAGTCACCACGGGGTAACCGGCGAAGCCATTCTTGTGGCTCAGCTCCTTGATTTGGGCGATGGTCATGTCAGGGCGTACAGTGACGGGGTCAGTCACCACGCCGCTCTCGTACTTCTTGACCTTGCGCACTTCGGCAGCCTGCTGCTCGATGGACATGTTCTTGTGGATAAAGCCGATACCGCCTTCCTGGGCCAGTGCGATAGCCAGACGGGCTTCGGTCACTGTGTCCATGGCGGCGGAAATCATCGGGATGTTCAAGCTGATGGCGGAGGTCAGCTTGGTACGCAGATCGGCAGTATTGGGAAGAACTTCGGAGTGGGCGGGAACCAACAGTACATCGTCGAAGGTTAACGCTTCTTTGGCAATCCTGAGCATGGCAATATCTCACCGTTGAGGAAGTGGGGGTGTAAAATATTGCCGACGAAGTTTACTCACCCATTGGTCACTGGTAAAGAAGTTTTTTGAATTTTTTATGGCGTAGCCCGATTTAACGCGGCCAACGGCGCAAAAAACTAATAAATTCAGCTGTAATCATGCCTTTTTTCACGACAAGATGATCTTTTTTGTCGTTGAGCTCCTTTCTCCCTCCAACCTCCCGGAACAGCATTTTCCATGATCCAATTATGTGCAGCCGGGTGTTCAGTTTCCCTGATAGCGACCTGGCTTGTGCCAATTCATCAGCATGGCGTTCATCGCCAGCGCACTCAGGGTGGACCAGAGCAGCAAGGGCAGTGGCAAGGTGAGCAGGGAGAGTGCAAACACCAGCACATCAAGCACCATCTGGCTCTTTCCCGCGTTGATGCCAACGCGCCGTTGCAGCCAGAGCGTTACCACCCCGGTGCCACCTACGGAGGCATTGTGGCGCGCCAGAGACAACACCCCCATGCCGAGAAAGGTCCCCCCTACCAAGGCGGCAAACAGTGGGTGGACATAGCTCACCGTCAGCAGCAGCGGTACCGCCTGGGTGGCCGCCGAGAGGGTAACGTTGACGATCAGCGTCTTGATGGTGAAGGCGCGCCCCATGGTGAAGTAACAAAACACCATGAAGGGCATGTTGACCATGAAGAACAGAACCCCGATGGGCAAACTGCTGACATGGGCGAGCAGCAGGGCGATGCCCGCGATGCCACCGGTGATCATGCCGGAACACTTGAGCAGGTTGAGACCGACCGCGATAAACATGACCCCGAGCACCATGCCGTAAACATCGTCCTTGAGGGTGTGGGCCAGGGCTTTGGTCGCCGGCACGGGCGACATGGTCATTTCACTTTCCATATGACTCCTTTCCATGTTTGCTGTGACATCAGGGCACCAGTCACTGGGCCGAAGGGGTCGGCATACTCGGGCGCCCTGGCCATTTCCCCTGCCGGTCCCCCTGTCAACATCACAAGACTCAGCAAAAAAAGCGCCAATCAACACAAGCATCCAGGATAAGCTGAAAAATCAAATTTAAATTCCGACATTCTGCCTATGACAGGAGCAACACACCCATTCATGGGACAAACATCAGGCTGCATCAGCATGTTTGACCAGCCATACTGAAGGCAGCTCACCATCTCCCCTTTTAAAGCCCGTTATTAAGTGGATCATGTTGATATGGTGCCACATGGCAGCATGAATCATGCTCGTCACAGGAGGGGCATAGGGTGGATACGGCATATTTCTCCAAGGTGGGTTCCTGCTGCCAATGTCGATGATGCGCACCACTTTGGGGCGAAAGCACCATAACAGAGCAAGCCACCCTCGGATGCCGCTTGCTCCCAAGCGATGTCGACGCTACTGCTTATTGCCTTCCCCGTCTGGTCCATCTCCCTCGATCCCTTGATATGCGGCATAAAAAAGTCGGCCCCAAGGCCGACTCGCTGCACACTGTGACAGGCTTTCCTTATTTGAGATATTTACCGTCAACGCCCACCTTGCCCGGGCCGTTCAGTACCCAGACCCGTGCCGAATAGGCGGGCACCGCAAAGCTCAGACTGCCGTTGCTGACGTTCTGACTCGCGCCGGTCACCGCATCCATATAGGTGCCGTTCTTCAGGCCACTCAGGTTTATTTGCTGGGCCGAATTGGCCGCGAGGCCCACGGCAGCGTAGCTGCCTTGAGCGCTCAGGTCACGCACGAAGCTGATGCCGCTGCCCCACTCGTTCACCTGGCTCATGGGCGCCTTCTGCAGGGCGGGCACCGCCTTGCGGATCTGGTTCAGGCGCTTGATGTGCTGGTAGAGCGGGTGGCTCGGAGTGGCCGGGTTGTCCAGCACCTCCCCGTAGTAGGCACGACCAGTCTGATCCACCGTCATGGTGGCCCCGTCGATATCCTGAGGCTTGCCCGCCTGGAACATCACCTCTTCCCCGTAGTAGAGGGTCGGGATGCCCCGCGCCGTCCAGAGCAGGTTGTAGGTCATGGCCGCATTGCCCTCTTCCCCGCCGTAGCGGTACTTGAAGTCGTTATCCGGCCCCACGTCATGGTTCTGGAAGAAGGTGATGAGCTTGGTGGCATCCCCATAGACCCAGTCCATGGCAAAGATCCCGCCCACCCCGCCAAAGCTCCCCCGGGTGACGTTGTCACGGAAGGTGGAGAAGAGGGAGAAGTCCAGCACAGAGAGGCCGGAATCGCCCCCTGCCCGGGGATCCGCCGGGTTCGGCGTGGTGCGGGTATACCACCAGGGACGGATCACCGCCGAGGCATTGTCGTTGGCCAGCTCAGAGCCCCAGCCGGTGCCCTTGACCAGGTTCTCGCCAAAGACGAACAACCCCGGCTTGTGGGCCTGCCAGTCGTGGACATAGGTCAGCAGCTCGTCCCGCTCGATGTGCTTCAAGGTATCGATGCGAATGGCGTCAACCCCCATGTCGAGGTACTGGCGGATGGCGCCGTTGAGGTAGTCCTTGACGTTCTGGTTGCCGGTGGCGAGATCGATGCAATCCCCCGCCATGTGTTTGCGCTGCAGGGCGAGCGGGCTCTCCCAGTCACCGCCTGACATGAAACCGTCCAGGTGATACCAGGCGGGATCCAGGGTCTGGGCGTCGATGCCGAAGAAGCGGTTGGGGTTGTAGCCAGCACTCGGCACGGTGGCGCCTGTCTTGGGGTCCACCAGAGGCTGGGTGCCCGCCGGATCGGACTGGCAGCGGGCCTTGTACCAGTCGGGAGCCACCGGGTTGTCGTCGTCACAGCGGTTGGCGCTGGCGTAGTCCCCGAGGTTGCCCTGATAGGGGCCGTTGTTGATGAGCCCCTGGCTCGACCCCGCCGGTACGTAGTATTTGACGGGCAGGCGATCGATCCAGGTCTTGCCGCGCAGGCCGTACTGGCTCGAGTGGTTGAGCACCACATCCTGGATCACCTTGAGCCCCTTGGCGTGGGCCGCCTGGATGAACTCCCGGTAACCCGCCCCCGGCGACTCCAGACGGGGATCGACCCGGTAGAAGTCGTAGGCGTGGTAGCCGTGGTAGTCGAGGCCGGAGCGGTTCTCCACCGGTGGCGTCACCCAGATGGCGGTGAAGCCGAGATCCTTGATGTAGTCGATCTTGGCGATCAAGCCCTTGAAGTCGCCGCGCCAATGGGGATCCCCCGCCTTGTAGCGATCCCGGTTATGGTAGTTGTTGCTGGGATCGCCATCATAGAAGCGGGCGGTCAGCAGGAAGTAGATGCTCTCGGCACGAAAATCGCCGCTCGCCACACCCTGCTCGCCGATACGGTACTCGAAGCGCTGCTCGCGCTGATTGCCGCTGGCGTCAATGGCAAGGGTGCGGATCACCAGATCGGTGCCGCTCCCCTTGTCGCTCGCCACCAAGGGCTGGCCTGCATAGCGGGCCGACGCAGTGGTGGGCTGGCTGCCGTCCGTGGTGAAATGCACGGCGGGGGCGCTGTCCTGATCGTCGCTCACCCCCAGGGTGATGGACTGGCTGTCCAGATAACTCCCCGGGGCCGGGGTGGCCGTCACCGTGGGGGCCTGCAGATCGGCCCCGGCCAGCGTCTCCACCTCGATGGCCTTGCGCAGGCTGTCAAAGCAGATGCGATAGCGGGTGTTGGCGCTAACCAGGTAATCCTGGGCCGGATACGCCTCGGTCCAGTCCCCCTTGTGGTCAATCTTGAAGCGGGGGTTGTTACTGCCAAAGGCCTGCTCGGTGCAGAAGGTGGTACCATCCTCGATGGTCATGGGGGTGAGCCCCCAGTTGTTGGTCGTGCCCCGGAAGTACCAGCTGTCGCTGCTCTGTCCTGCCCCAACCACCACGCTCACGCTGCTGCTGCCCTTGGCGCCCTGATCGTCGGTGACCGTGAGGCCATAGGTGAAGGTGCCGGTCTGGGTGGTGCTGACGACGATGCTCTCCGTGGTCTCGCCGCTGCTCCACAGATAGCTCGTGATCTGGCCGTCGGGATCCGTAGAGTCGCTGCCGCTCAAGGTCAGTGACGCCCCCTGGGTCACATTCACCGTGCTCCCCGGGGTGATGACCGCGAGCGGCGGCTGGTTGTCATCCCCAAGGGGGGTGATGCTGTAGACCAGGGTCTGGTCGTTGACCTGGATGCGCACCGTACCCACGGCGTTCCAGAAGATGTCGCCGCCACTTTTCTCCAGCACGCCGTCGCCGTTGCTGTCGCCAAAGTTGACGGCCCAGTCGCCAGCCTGATCAAACTTGAGGCGCTGGCTCGCCTTGCCATCCATGTAGGCTTCCACCTGCCACAGGTGATCCCCTACCAGAGTCATGGGGAGGCTTGCCCAGCCGTTGAAGGTGCCGCGTACGTTGAGTTGCGGCAAGGTGCTGGCAAACCCCGAGGCCTCGCAACTGGCCACCGCCGTCGCGCTCACCGCCTGAGTGCTGGCGTTGATGCGGATCTGGTACGCCGTGTTGGCATTGACCCCGTAGTCGGCCGCCGGGTAGCTCTGCTGCCAGTTGCCGTACCTGTCTATCTTGAAGCGCGGGCCGCCGCTGGCATCCCCGCTCACGAAGCGCTGGCAGGTATCAAAATTGACGCCGTCCGTCGACGTCATGGCGGTCGCCGCCCATCCATTCGCGGTGCCCCGGAAGAACCACTCCGCCGCCGACGTCGGCGCCGTGATCAGGGTTCCCAACAATCCGGCCGCGAGTATCCATCTAGCCATTGATAGTCCTTTATTTTCATTGTTTTGTGTGTGATGCCGGTGTGCCCCGGCATTCCCCCATCCGCTACAGTCCCGCCTTCGGATGAGCCCGATCAGTCTAGAGTTCCCCATAACCAATTCATGGCGAATGCGCGCAAAATGTGACCACCATCGACTTCGCTATTGGCTGTATGTGATTGATAGCGCTTTCATTTCCATGCAACACCGATTTGCAGGGAGGAGTGACCAACCTGATCCATTGACTCGGCGGACGAGGTGAAGTGGGGTAAGATGGCGACATTGTTTCTCTCCTCCGCCTTCGCTGGCGAGGAACCGTGCGCAGGAACCGCCTTGAACTATCGCAACGAATCCGGCCAAAACAGGCAACAGCAGGTCTTTACCGTCACCCGCCTCAACAGCGCCGTGCGCATGATCCTGGAGCAGGATCTGGGGCAGGTGTGGCTGACCGGCGAGCTCTCCAATCTGGCGATGCCAAGCTCCGGCCACTGGTATTTCTCGCTCAAGGACATGTCAGCTCAGGTGCGCTGCGCCATGTTCAAGGGCAACAACCGGCGGGTGGCGTTTCGCCCGCAGGATGGCATGCAGGTGCTGGTGCAGGCGCGGGTCTCTCTCTATGAGCCGCGCGGCGACTACCAGCTGATCATCGAGTCGATGCAGCCGGCGGGCGACGGCGTATTGGCCCTGCGTTTTGAGGAGCTCAAGCGCCGCCTCGGTGCCGAGGGGCTGTTTGACGAGAGCCGCAAGCGGCCGCTGCCCCGTGAACCACGGGCGGTGGGCCTTGTCACCTCAGCCACAGGTGCCGCCCTGCACGATATGCTGACGGTGCTTAAACGGCGCGCCCCGGATCTGCCGGTCTTTATCTACCCGACTCAGGTACAGGGGAGCGCCGCCATCAGCCAGATCGTCGCGGCGATCGCCAAAGCGAACCAGCGCGCCGAGGTGGATGTGCTGATCGTTGGCCGTGGTGGCGGATCCCTCGAAGATCTCTGGTGCTTTAACGAAGAGGCGGTGGCCCGCGCCATTGCCCATTCAGCCATACCTGTGGTGAGCGCGGTGGGCCACGAGGTGGATGTCACCATCAGCGACTTTGCCGCCGACTTGCGCGCCCCAACCCCGTCGGCTGCCGCCGAGCTGGTGGCGCCGGACAATCAGGCCCGCATCCAGCGCCTCGCCCACCTTAAACAGCGACTGCTGCAGGCGATGAGCCGCCAGCAGACCGCCGCCCGCCACGATTTCATCCTGCTGCAAAAGCGGCTCGACCATCAGGATCCGAAGCGGCGGCTGGAGCAACAATCCCAGCGCCTCGACGAGCTATCTACTCGTTTGCAGCAGCTGCTACGCCAGCGGCTGCATCAGGGTGAGCGGCGCCTCGCCAACCTTGAGCTGCGCCTGCAGGGCAAAAGTCCGGAGCGCCTCTTGGCAGCTGGCAAGCGCCGCCATCAGCTGGCCGAGGAGCGGCTTCATGCCCTGATTGCCAAGCGGCAAGACCTTGCTAGTCACCGCCTCGCCATGCTCACCGCCCGCCTCGACGGGGTAAGCCCGCTCGCTACTCTGGGGCGCGGCTACTCCATCACCCGCACTCCACGCGGCGAAGTCATCAGCCGCGCCGATCAGGTCAACAGTGGCGACCAGCTCATCACCACCCTGGCGCAAGGGAGCCTGCAGGTGCGGGTCGAGGGGATCGTCAAGGACTCTGCGCAGTAGGTCGGCTGCATCAAACCACCAGCCAACGAACTATCCAGCCCAGCTGCTGGCCCGTTAATCGGCCAAACAAAAAGGCCACCACCGCAAACACGGTGGTGGCCTTTTTTATCTAAGATGCTGCCGCCCGCTCACCCCTTGGCGCGGCGGGCGACCAGGGTGAACTTGTAATCATCGCTCTTGAAGAAGTTGCGACTGAACTCGAACACGGTGCCATCTTGCAAGAAGCCACGGGAGACCTTCTCGATAATGGGCTTGGCGGGATCGATACCGAGCGCCTCCACTACCTGCGCCGAGGGGAGCACCGGAATGATCTCCTGCTCGCTGCGGTCGATCACCAGCTGCTTCACCTCTTCGATGTAGTGGTACTTGGAGCCCTGCATCACCGCATAGCTGAGATCGGGGAAGAGAGCGAGCGGCATCCAGGTCTCCTCCAGCGTTACCGCGATCTGGCGAATAAAGCGCACCCGCTTGACGTAATAGACCAGCGCCCCTTCCAGCAGATTGAGCCGCTCGGCCAGCTCGCTGCTCGCCTTGATCACCTCGAAGGCGAGAATGTCGCTGTGGGTCTCGGCCGCTGGATCGGTCACCTTCTCATAGAGGCTGGTGAGCTGATAGATGTCGTAGTTCACCTTCTCCTGCCGCACGTAGCTGCCGCTACCCTGAATGCTCTCGATGACGTTGAGTTCGGTCAGCTGCTTGAGAGCCTGACGCACCGTCACCCGGCTCACCCCGAACTGCTCGCGCAGCTCGGCTTCGGTGGGCAGGGCATCGCCGGGGGCCAGCTCCCCTTGCGCAATCCACTGCTGGATGGTGTCGGCTATCTGGCGATACATGGGTTTTTTCGACACGAAAGGCCACCTCGTCGGCTCTGCGCCATGATAAATGGAAGAGGCGCCATTCTACCCCAGTTGCCCGGCAGACAAAACGGCTTGGCCCCATTTGACCTAACAAATCACCTTGGACAAACAATACAAAAACAATACAAATAACTAATTGTATGATACCACTCACAAAAATCAGTCGGCCGGTTTGTTAGCATCGCTGTCACTTTCACCATGACGGCTTGCTGGCAAGCCAACCTGACAGAGGATCATCATGAATCTGACCAGTCTTACCGGCCCCCATCTCATCACGCTGCAAACCCGGTTTGCCGATCGAGATGCGGCCATCCATGCCCTGGCTGATCGGCTCGATCAGGCCGGCAAGCTGCACGACAAGGCCGCCTTTCTGGCCGCGGTCATGGCCCGCGAGGCACAGGGCCCCACCGCCCTTGGCGAAGGGCTGGCGGTGCCCCACGGCAAGTGCGATGCGGTGCGCGAAGCGGCCTTTGCCGTCGCTACCCTGAGCGAGGAGCTGGGCTGGGAGGGGATCGACGGCCCCGAGCCGGTCAACCTGATCTTCATGCTGGCGATCCCGACCGATCAGGCGGGCTCTACCCATATGCAGTTGCTCACCACCCTCACTACCGCTTTGGTTGATGACTATACCCGCGAGGCGGTGCTGGCGGCCCAAAGTGCCGAGCAGCTGATGGCGCTGCTCGATGGCGAAGGGGATAGCGGCAAACAACCAGCAAAAGAAGACAAGTTAGATACAAATCAACCTACTGTGGTCTGTGTCACTGCCTGCCCGGCGGGGATCGCCCACACCTATATGGCTGCCGAGTATCTGGAAAAAGCGGGGCGCAAGCTGGGCATTCGGGTACTGGTCGAAAAGCAGGGTGCCAACGGCATTGAGGATCGCCTGCCGCAAGAAGCGCTCGATGCTGCGGTAGCCTGCATCTTCGCCGCCGAGGTGGCCATCAAGGAGCAGGAGCGTTTCGCCGGTATCCCCCGGATCGAGACACCGGTGGCCGAGCCAATCCGCCATGCCGAGCGGATCCTGAATGAGGCGCTGGAAGCGGCCAAGAGTGGTCGCACAGCCCCGAAACCAAACCTCAGCCAGAGCGACGCGCCAACCGGCAAGAAGGTGGGCCTCAAGACCGAGCTCAAGCAGGCGCTGCTGAGCGGTATCTCCTTTGCCGTGCCGCTGATCGTGGCGGGCGGTACCGTACTCGCCGTCTCTGTGCTGCTGGCCCAGATCTTCGGCCTGCAGCATCTGTTTGATACCGAGAACTCCTGGCTCTGGATGTACCGCAAGCTGGGCGGCGGCATGCTGGGCACCCTGATGGTACCGGTGCTGGCGGCCTATACCGCCTATTCGCTGGCAGACAAACCGGCGCTGGGCCCGGGCTTTGCGGCGGGACTGGCCGCCAACATGATTGGCTCCGGCTTCCTCGGCGGCGTGGTCGGTGGCCTGATCGCCGGTTACCTGATGCGCTGGGTCAAGCAGCATGTACGCCTTAGCCCCAACTTCAACGGCTTTCTCACCTTTTACCTCTATCCGGTGATCGGCACCCTGGTGGCAGGCAGCCTGATGCTGTTTGTCATCGGCCAGCCGGTAGCCTGGCTCAACAACAGCCTCACCGAGTGGCTCAACGGCCTCTCCGGCACCAATGCGCTGGTACTGGGCGCCCTGCTCGGCTTTATGTGCTCGTTTGACTTGGGTGGTCCGGTCAACAAGGCGGCCTACGCCTTCTGCCTCGGCGCCATGGCCAACGGGGTCTACGGCCCCTACGCCATCTTCGGCGCGGTCAAGATGGTCTCGGCCTTTACCGTCACAGCCTCCACCCTGCTGGCGCCGCGCCTGTTCCAGACCTTCGAGATCGAGACCGGCAAATCGACCTGGCTGCTGGGGCTGGCGGGGATCACCGAGGGCGCCATTCCGATGGCCATCGAAGATCCGATCCGGGTGATCGGCTCCTTCCTCGCAGGCTCGGTGGTCACCGGCGCCATGGTGGGTGCCATGGGGATTGGTCTCTCTACTCCGGGGGCCGGCATCTTCTCCCTCTTCCTGCTCCACGATGGTGGCCACGGCGCCCTGATGGCTGCCGCCGTCTGGCTCGGTGCAGCGCTGGTGGGCACCCTTATCTCCACTGTGGTGCTGATCGGCTGGCGCCGTCACGCCATGCAGCGCGGCACCTATCAGGTGGTCGCCGCAGAGTAAGGCTCATCTTCACCACCGTTTTTTCAACAGACTATTTTTCCGCACGGCAGGCAAGGGCCGCCGTGCGTCAGCAAAGGATCATTGTCATGACAGTTTCACGAGTTCACATCACGCCGCACATGCACTGGGATCGGGAGTGGTACTTCACCACCGAGGAGTCCCGCATCCTGCTGGTCAACAATATGGCGGAGATCCTGGCGCGGCTTGAATCCGACCCAGACTACAAGTTCTATGTGCTCGACGGCCAGACTGCGGTGCTGGAGGATTACTTCGCCATCCAGCCCGAGAACAAGGCCCGGGTGAAGGCACTGGTGGAAGCGGGCAAACTCATCATCGGCCCCTGGTACACCCAGACCGACACCATGCAGGTGAGCGGCGAGTCCATCCTGCGCAACCTGCTCTACGGGATGCGCGATTGCCTTAGCCTTGGCGAGCCGATGAAGATCGGTTACCTGCCCGACTCGTTCGGCATGTCTTCCCAGTTGCCCCACATCTTCAACGGCTTCGGGATCGATCGAGCCATGTTCTGGCGCGGCTGCTCAGAGCGCCACGGTACCGACAAGACCGAGTTCCTCTGGCAGAGCAACGATGGCAGCGAGGTGACCGCCCAGGTGCTACCGCTTGGCTACGCCATCGGCAAGTACCTGCCGGAAGATGAGGCGGGGCTGCGCAAGCGGCTCGAATCCTACTTCGAGGTGCTGGAGAAGGCCTCGGTGACCCAGGATATCCTGCTGCCCAACGGCCACGATCAGATGCCTCTGCAACAGAACATCTTCGCCATCATCGACAAGCTGCGGGAGATCTACCCCCAGCGTGAATTCCACATGAGCCGCTTCGAGCAGGTATTCGAGCGCATTGAAGAATGCCGCGACCAGCTGGCCACCCTCAAGGGGGAGTTCAACGACGGCAAATACATGCGGGTACACCGCACCATCTCCTCCACCCGGATGGACATCAAGCTGGCCCACGCCGCCATCGAGAACAAGATCGTCAACATCCTCGAGCCGCTGGCAAGCATCGCCTGGGCACTCGGCTTCGAGTACCACCATGGGCTGCTTGAGAAGATGTGGAAGGAGATCATGAAGAACCACGCCCACGACAGCATCGGCTGCTGCTGCAGCGACAAGGTGCATCAGGAGGTGATGACCCGCTTCATTCTGGCCGACGACATGGCCGAGAACCTGATCCGCTTCTACATGCGCAAGATTGTCGACAACATGCCGGTGGCGCTCTGTGAAGACGGGGTACAGGTGGCTGACAAGCTCTGCCTGTTCAACCTGATGCCCTTCCCCCGTCAGGAGGTGGTCAACACCAGTATCCGCATTCGCGCCCAATCCTTTGCCCTGCGCGACGAGGCAGGCCAGCCGCTCCCCTACTTCATCCGCGCCAGACGCGAGATTGACCCGGGACTGGTGGACAGACAGATCGTTCACTACGGCAACTACGACCCCTTTATGGAGTACGATATCCAACTCTGCCATCCGCTGCCGGCCATGGGCTACTGCACTCTCCATATCGAGGGCAATCAGCCGGGAGTGGAGCAGCCGGTGACGGCCAGCGGCGAGCTGCTGGAGAACGATTTTTACCGCATCGCCCTCAACGACAACGGCACCTTGCAGATCCTGGACAAGCTGCGCGGCACTCGCTTTGATCAGGTGCTCACGCTGGAAGAGGGCTCCGATGATGGCGACGAGTATGACTACTCGCCGTCGCGGGACGAGTGGCTGCGCTACTCCACCGAGTTTGCGGTGACCCGCGAGGTCACCCATCAAGCGTGGCAGAGCATTGCGACCCTCAAACTGCGTATGGCCTTGCCTGCCAACCTCGCCGAGCGTGCCAACCGCCAGTGCAGCGGCCACCTCGATGTCACCTGCCGCATCACCCTGGCGCATCAGAGCCCGCGTATCGATATCGAGCTGGAGCTCGACAATCAGGCCGATGATCACAGAGTGCGGGTGCTGATCCCCACCCCCTTCCCGAGCGACACCGTGGTCTCCGACAACCAGTTTGGCTGCATCACCCGCCCCACCCGCGACAGCGCCATGGCGAACTGGGAGGCAGAAGGGTGGAAAGAGGCCCCCATTCCGGTCTGGCAGCTGATGAACTTCGTCGCCCTGCAAGATGGCAAGCAGGGTCTGGCGGTGCTGAGCGACGGCCTGCGCGAGTTTGAAGTGATCGGCGAGCAGTGCGACACCCTAGCGCTCACCCTGCTACGCGGGGTAGGCGTACTCGGCAAAGAGGAGCTGCTGCTGCGCCCGGGTCGCCCCTCCGGCATCAAGCTGCCGACCCCGGACTCCCAGGTGCGCGGCAAGCTCAGCTGCCGTTTCAGCCTGCTGGCGTTTGCCGGTGATCACATCAGTGCCAACGTGATGCAGGCGGCGCGCAGCTACCTCACCCCGGTGCGCTGTTACAACAAGATCCCGTTCGATGCCATGAAGCTCAACAAGGCGAGCTTCACCACCCCGCACCACTTCAGTCTGCTCACCATGGATCCCTCCGGCCCCGTGCTGAGCGCCCTGAAAAAAGCCGAGGATGAAGAGGCGCTGGTGATCCGGGTCTACAACCCGAGCGAGCAAGCGGTGCTGGAGGGTGGCAAGGTGGCCAGCCAGCACACCCTGAGCGACTGGCAAGCGGTGCGGATGGACGAACAGCCCCTGCCCCTTGAACTGGCCGCTGGCGAGTTTGGCGAGCTGGCGCCGTGCCACTCCCGCAGCGTGCGCTTTCGGGTGGCTCGCGGCTAACCGCCGGTAACACCCACAGGTAGCAACAGGCGGGGAAGAGTCATCCCCGCCTGTTTATCCCTTCAAGCTGGCCTGCCCCGCTTGATAAAGACATAAAAAATCCCCGCCAATTGGCGGGGATTTTTATTGGAACGGTATCAACATCCGTCAGCAAGAGCGACCGGCTTAGCTGGCCTTGCGCAGGATCTGCTCAAGGTAGTCGGCGAAGCGGTGACCGTGATGCTCCAGCAGTTTCGGGAACATGGAGATAGAGGTCATGCCCGGGAAGGTGTTGATTTCGTTGAGCAGGATCTCGCCCTCGTCGGTCAGGAAGAAGTCGATGCGCGAGAGGTGGGTCAGCTTCAGCTGACGGAATGCCTTGAGGGCATACTCGTGAATAGCATCAGCCTGCGCCTGGGTCAGCCCCTCGGCACGCAGTGCGGTCTCGGTATGGCTGGCGCTGCTGTACTTCTCTTCATAGGTGTAGAACTTGTCCTGCGGCACGCAGATCTCGCCCGGATAAGTCGCCACCAGCTCGTCACCATACTGGTAAACCGCCACTTCCAGCTCGCGCGGCTTGACCGCTTTCTCGATCAGTACCTGTTCGGAGTAACCGAAGGCATCGGCAATGCCTTTTACCAGATCCGCTTCGTTGCTGGCGGAGTAGCAGCCAACGGAAGAGCCCTGGGAGGCCGCCTTGATAAAGACCTTGCCCCACTTGGCCAGCGCAGCTTTGGCCTCGGCGAGCGCCGCCTCATTTTGCTCGGTCAGGAACAGGTACGGGGTGTTGGGAATACCGATAGCGGAGAGCCACAGCTTGGTGCTGATCTTGTTGAAGCAGATCTTGCTCGCCTCGGCATCGCAACCGAGATAAGGCAATCCGGCCAGTTCGAGGAAGGATTGCAGATCGCCGGTCTCACCCGGGTAGCCGTGGATGCAGGGCACCACGTAATCCACCGGACGGGCCACGCTGTCAAACGAAAGCAGCTTGTCGAGCCCCAGCTTGCACTCGCGGCCATCGGCACTGAGCCAGCGATCGGCGAACATCTCGACGCGGGTCACTTCGACACCGGGCAGAAGGCCCAGTTGTTGCTCGAGGAAATTGGCGCTGCGCAGAGAAACTTCGTGCTCTGAGCCACCGCCGCCGCACAGCAGCAAGACATGCATGTTCTTCATTAGATGTGATCCCTTGGGAAAAGCGGCCTCGTCATGACCATTTGATAAGCCAACCACCATAAAAACCGGACGAAGCCAGATACGAACATAAGTGCGCGCCAGTGTAGCAAGGGAGATCAACCCTTGTCAGCTGATGGGAGACCCATGACCCCACTTCTTGCAGTGAAAAGTCTCCCCTGTGTCAAAATCGGGACACATTGCCCCTCAGCGCGGGGGATCGACCCTTCCCATGCCGTTGCCATTGACCCGAAACCAGCCGGCAATACTGTAGCGCTCGCGATTGGCAGGCAGTACCTCGTGGGGAAACTCCTCGGAGAGAAACATGACCAGCCGCCCCCCCTTGGGGCTGACATCCATCAGAAACTGCTCCTTGTCGTCATACATGCGCAGCACTCCACCCGCTTCGGGCAGCCAGTCGTTGTTGAGGTAAAACACGGTGGTAAGACGGCGGTTGGAGCGACCGGCAAAGGCATCCCGATGGGTGGCGTAAAAATCCCCGCTGCGATAGCGGGCGAAGTGGGCCTCGTAGTCGAACAATCCCAGCATCAGCATCCGGTTGGCGGCAAGACGCAGGGACTCCATCCGGGCGAGGTAGTCAGCCACCGGCGCACCGAGGGAGGGCTCCAGCCAGTGGATCTGGTCACGGCGAATGTCGGGATTGCCCTGGTGCAGGGCGTCACGGCCGATCCCGGCCGGTTGCCATTCGCTTGGCAAACAGGCTTTGAGGGCATCCACCTCGGTGGCGGTCAAAAAATCATCCACTATCACCCATCCCCGGGTGTAAATGGCATCCATGGCAGCTTGATAGTCCAAGATTGGCTCACAATGAGTAGAAAGAGGGCGCTTTGTAGCGACTTACCGGCAAAGTCACAAACCGGTTTGCTTCTCTTGAGAAGTCCCAACATCAATACGCGAGTTGCTGCCCGCCGCCCCGCGTTTTTGTCGACAGTTGTGATCCCGCTCTGCCAAGGATCGTATTGGCTGTCGAAACTGTGATGGCCCTTGCAATCAAGGGGACGGATCCTTGCTCTCACCTTGCCGTTAAAAGAGCCAACCGATACCGTAGCCACATCACCATCATGTCGTTAGGCCGGCGCTCATCGCCACAACCGACCTGACACCCCACGGATAACCACGAGAAGGATCTGCTTATGCCTCTGCCCGACCTTATTTTGCAACAACTGGATGGAAGCCCCTACCCGCTGACTCAACTGGCGGGCAAGGTGGTACTGGTGGTCAATGTGGCTAGCCGATGTGGCTTTACTCCTCAATACGAGGGGCTGGAAGCCCTCTATCGCGAGCTGGGGCCAGAGGGGTTGGTGATCCTGGGCTTCCCCTGCAACCAGTTCGGCAATCAGGAGCCGGGGGATGCGGACGAGATCGCTCGCTTCTGCTCTCTCGATTATCCGGTCAGCTTCCCCATCATGGCCAAGTGCGATGTCAACGGTGAACAGGCCCACCCCCTCTACCAGTGGCTCAAGAAAGAGAAACCGGGGCTGCTGGGGCTCGAAAACGTCAAGTGGAACTTCACCAAGTTCCTGATCGACCGTGATGGCAAGGTGGTTGACCGCTTTGCTCCCACCACCAAGCCGGAGAGTCTGGTCACGCCCATCCGCGACCTGCTCTGATTGCTTTTCGCGATACAAAAGAGCGGCCGGTACAACAGCTACTGCGCAGCGGCCGCTCTTTTGCTATATTACGGCCCCGTTATCATTTCCATATCGTGGCTGGCCCCAACGCGCTGACCACCCGTTGAGCCAAAGGCTCATCTCAGGAGTTTCTCTCGAACATGTCATTCAACGAACTGGGTCTGTCCCCGCACATCCTGCGGGCCGTCAAGGAGCTGGGTTACGAACAGCCAACCCCCATCCAGCAGCAAGCCATTCCGGCTATTCTGGCTGGTCAGGATGTGCTCGGCGGTGCCCAGACAGGCACAGGCAAAACGGCCGGTTTCACCCTGCCGATGTTGCAGCGTCTGCTGGCCAACCATGGCCGCGGCCGACGTCAGGTGCGCGCCCTGGTGCTCACCCCGACCCGCGAACTGGCGGCACAGGTGGGCGAGAGCATCATAAAGTATGCCCACCACCTGCCGTTCAAGACTCTGATCGCCTATGGCGGTGTCAGCATCAAGCCCAATCTGGACGCCATCAAGCTGGGGGTGGACATTCTGGTCGCCACCCCGGGCCGTCTGCTGGATCTGCTGACCCAGGGCGCCCTGACCCTGAGCCAACTGGAAGTGTTGGTACTGGATGAAGCGGATCGCATGCTCGACATGGGCTTTATCGTCGACATCCGCCGCATCATGAAGGCGCTGCCTGCAGAGCGGCAAACCCTGCTCTTCTCTGCCACCTTCTCAAACGACATCAAGGCGCTGGCCGATGACCTGCTGAACGACCCCACCCTGATCGAGGTGGACCCCAGCAATACTGCTGCCGAGCAGGTGACCCAACGCATCATTCAGGTGGATCGGGAACGCCGCCGCGAGCTGCTCTCCCACATGATTGGCTGTGGCAACTGGCAGCGGGTGCTGGTCTTTGTTCGAACCAAGCAGATCGCCGACCGCCTCGCCCAGCAGATGCAAAAAGATGGCCTCAATACCGTGGCAATCCACGGTGACAAGAGCCAGGGAGCCCGCAACCGGGCGCTGGCCGATTTTCGCAGTGGCGACGTTCGGGTATTGGTGGCAACCGATATCGCCGCCCGCGGTCTGGATATCGATCAACTGCCCTACGTGATCAACTTCGAACTGCCCCAGATGGCGGAGGATTACATCCACCGTATCGGCCGTACCGGCCGCGCCGGTCGTGGCGGCGAGGCAATCTCGCTGGTCAGCCAGGACGAGCTGGGTCAGCTCAAGGCTATCGAAGCCCTGATCGGCCAATCCCTGACCGTGGAGATCCTGGAAGGGTATGAGCCAAGCGGCAAGCCGAGTCGCCAGACTCTGCCGGGCAGCAAGCCGGTGCAGAACCCGCCCCGGGCTCGCGGTCATGCCAACGCCAAGAGCAGCAATGCCAAGGGCAAGCCAGCCGCGAGCAAGGGCAAAGCCAAGGATGATGCCTCCAAGAAGCCCGCCCAGTCTCCTCAAAACAAGTCCCGCAAGCGGGAAGTGGTGGGCGAGGATATCGGCTTTGCGCCAATGCGCCGCTTGCCCAAAGCAATGCGCGACAGCTATCAGGAGAGCAGCGACGAGTAAGCTCGCGCGACGCTAACTGCCAAGCCAAAAGAGGGAGCCTGCAAGGCTCCCTCTTTCGTTGTGGATCACACGGAGCCGTGCAAATGCTCCACTCGGGCTCAGACCAGCGAATGGCGCACCGCGGCGGTACCATGGCTGGGCGGCGCTGAACCATCGAGCGGATTGAGCTGCAGGAACTCGAACAAGCCAGCCTGCATATTGACGTTCCAGAAGCGTCCGGCAAGGGTGAGTTGCAGTCGCTCATGGCTTATCTCGGCCAAGCCATGCTGCTGCCAGGCCGAGAAGAGCGGCATCAGATGAGCACGCAAGGAGACCGGCAGACGATCCAGCGCCAGCACGCCACTGTCGAGGGCACCGCGCAGCAGACCGTCCATCCTTGCATTGGGATTGCGCCCCATCACCATCCCGGGCGCCCGCTTGCCACTGGCCAGCGCGTCGTGCCAGGGGGCCAGATCCCGTCCATACATCAAGCCGTGGCCAAGAATGCTGCCCCCCGCACCGGCGCCAAAGGGGAGGATCTCCGCACCGCGCTTGGCCATCTGGTTATAACGACTCTGCTCGGCCGGACTGCGCCGCCAGTGACTGCAAGAGAGACGCTCCCAGCCGTGGGCTTCCAGTTGCGCCCCGCCATAGGCATACATGGCCGCCCGCTGCTGGCCATCGGCGAGCCAATCCAGGGTGCCCTTCTCCTGCGCCCGCTCCAGATTGGTGCCCTGCATGGCGATGAGCTGGTAGAGATCGACCCCGTGTACACCGCTCGCCATCACATCGCGGATATCCTGCTGCCACACGGCATCATCCTGACCGGGCAGACCAAAGATGAGATCCGCCACGATCACAGCCGCATCATCCCGGGTCAGCTCACCCAGACGGGTCAGCAGCGTCTCCCTGTCATCGAAACGGGCCGCCTGCTGACGCACCCGGGTATCAAAGCTCTGCACCCCGAATGAGAAGCGGTTGAAGCCCCCGGCCAGCGCCACCTGCCATTTCTCATCATCAAAGCCGTTGAGCCGCCCCTCCAGCGTCACCTCGGCATCGGCCGACAACGGAAAACGGCGGATCACGGCGGCCAGCATGGCCAGCTCGTCGGCGCTCATGTCGGTCGGCGTACCGCCCCCCACATAGACGGCTGAAAATGGCAGGCTCTGCGCCAGCGGGGTGTCAGCCGCCTGCGCAAGGGAGGCGCACAGAGCGTTGACATAGCGGTTGATCCGCGCCGGGTTGGCGCCATTTTCAAAGAAATTGCAGAAGCTGCAGCGCTTGCGGCAAAACGGAATATGGATGTAGAGGGCGCGCTCCTCAGCTTCACTCTCTCGCTGCCACCAGCTCTGCCAGCCAGCCTCATCCAGCGGGAAGGGGCGCATCCCTCCCCGACTGGCGTGGGCCGAGGTCTTGGCGCTAAAGGCAAACTTGAGGGGATCCGGCGAGGAGATACCGGTCATGGAAGGGGTCAGATTCATGGTGGTCACTATTTAGCAAATAATGACAATGATAACGATTATCGTTACCAGCATTTTGTTCTGGATCAACCCGCAGAGCCGTGCAGCTCGTCGAAGTCATTTTGGCAACCAGCATTACCGATCTGCTTAACAGATTATTTACTAAAGAGCGGTTATGGTGTGCCGATAGAGAACCATCATTCTTGCTCTCCTCGCCTACGCTCAGATGAAGCTGGAACAGATAAAACACAACAACGCATGGAACGCCCCGACTATGCATAACCTCTCCCTGAACTGGAAAATCTTTCTCCCTCTTGCGCTGGTCATCAGCACCACCTTTGGCCTCAGCTTCGAGCTCTCTGCCTGGCTGCAACGGGATCTCGCCATCCGGCTGGCAGAGGAGAAGGTTGAGAGCATGGCCAACACCTATATGGATCAGGTCAACGTGCTGATGATGACAGGTGGCATGGCCAACCGGCAGATAGTGCAGACCAAACTCAAGAGTGAAGCGGGCATTGTCGAGGCTCGTCTGGTTCGAGCCCCGGCCGTCAGCAACCTGTTTGGCCTGGGTTTCCCGGACCAGAAAGCCCAGGACAGCTTCGACGAACGCGCCATCAATCAGGGGGAAACCATCCTGCAGCAACAGGGTAACCAGCTCACCCTGATCAAGCCGTTCAAAGCCTACAAGGAGTATCGCGGAACCCAGTGCACCACCTGCCATCAAGTACCTGAAGGCACTGTCATGGGAGCGGTGCGGATCAGTTACGATCTCAGCCATACCTTCGGCGAGATCCGCCACAACAACCTGATCCTGAGCGGCAGTCTGGCCCTTGTCTTCAGCCTCGGTTTCGGCCTGCTGTGGTGGGTATTGCAACGCTATGTAAAACACCCGCTGCGGCAACTGCAACGTACCATGCTCCAGATGGCCAAAGAGCGTAACCTCGCTATCCCCCTGCTAAACCAGAGTCAGGATGAGCTGGGCCAGATGACCCGTGCCGTCAATGAGATGGTGCAGGGCTTCAGGCACAGCCTGCAGGAAGTAGAAGGGGCGACCCATCAGCTCTATCAGGAGTCGAGCCAGATCCGTCAGGTGGCGACCCAGACAGAAAACTCGGCCCGTCAGCAAGAGTCGATGACCACTCAGGTTGCCGCCGCTGTAAGCGAGCTTGCGGCAAGCTCCCACGAAGTGCGCGAACATGCCCGCAAGAGCGCCGAGCTCTCCGCCCTCACCAATCAGGATGCCGCCAATACCAGCCGCCTCGCCCAGCACTCCATCATAGATATGGGCGAGATGTCGGCAGAAATTGATCGGGTGGATCAGGTGATCCAGCAACTCGATAGCCGCTGCCTCGCCGTTGACGGTGTGCTTGAGGTGATCAAGGGGATTGCCGATCAGACCAACCTGCTGGCCCTCAACGCCGCCATTGAAGCGGCCAGGGCCGGCGAGCAGGGCCGTGGCTTTGCGGTGGTAGCCGATGAAGTGCGGGCCCTCTCTAACCGTAGCCGCGCCGCCAGCGAGGAGATCTCCCAGATGATCGCCGCCCTGCAAAACGAGGCCCAAAGCGCCGTTGTGGTGATCGGGGATGCAAAAAGCAAAGCCGGTGAGAGCATCAGCAAGACAGAGGCAACCCTGGCGGCCATGCAAAACATCATTGGACGCATCGCCAGCATCAATGACCTCAACGCCCAGATGGCACAATCAGCAGAAGAGCAGGACAGGGTCTGCAGCGAAGTGGATCACGCGGTCAGCGACATTCGCAATACGTCCAATGACACTCTGGGTCAGGCCCATGCCGCCAACCTCGCCAGTATCCAGCTGGTCGAGCAGTGTCAAAAACTGGAGGCCTTGCTGAAAACCTACCGCTGGTAATCCAGCCAATGGCAACAAGCGCGCTCCCGAGTCGCGCTTGTTGCCACAAACTACCCTTGATGGGCGGTGTCGAGCATTCATCAATCCTCTTCAGCACATAGCATGTGTGCTTCATCTCCCTCGGCAACATAGCCTCAACAGTCATCCCACCAGGGATCCAGCAAGGTGAGCTGCTGGCGGTCGAGATCGAGCGCTACCTCGATGCCCAGCGGCAGCGTCAGCATGGGGTGGGTATGGGCGCAGTCAAACTCCGCCAGAATGGAGAAGCTCGGCTCCCCCACCACCTCCAGCAGGATATCGAGGGGGCGCTTGCCGCTACCCTGATCGTTGAACAGCTCGTGCTTGCCGAGGATAAGCGCGCCGATCCGATCAAACACCCCGCATAGCTTGAGGTGGGCAAAGGAGCGCTCCAGCGTCTCGGCAGATTTCAGGCTGTCCTCGAGCAGCAAAATGTCGCCGCACTCGATGGCTGGCATATAGGGAGAGCCCCAGATCCCCGCCATGGTGTTGAGGTTGCCGCCCATCAGTCGCCCCACTACCCGGCCAGAACCCACCGAGATCAGCCGATTGGGCTGGCACTGCTTGGCCCGGGTCTGGTTCTCCCAATCCAGCCGTTCATCGCTCCACTGCGCTGGCGTAGGCAGCGTGCAGGGGACACCAACTTCGTCGGCCAATGCAATCTGTAAAAAACTGGCCAGCGTCTCATCCACCAGCGGCGGCAACTCGCCAAAGGAGGCCACCAGCGCCGGGCCATAAAAGGTAACCAGGCCAGTTTGGGCATGGATGCCGAGCAGCAGTGCCGTCACATCGGAGTAGCCAACGATGATCTTGGGATCGCGCCTCAGCGCATCAAAATCGAGGTAATGGAGCAGAGAGTTGGAGTTGCTGCCGCCAATCACCGACATGATGCAGCGTACTTCGGGGTCGCGAATAAGGGCGTTGAGCTCTTCGGCCCGTGCGGCGATGGAGCCGGATCGCCAGTGATCCTGCTGGCCGGTGAGGCTGCCCGCCTTGAGCCTAAAGCCCTGCCCTTCAAGAAAGGCTCTGGCGCGGGCAAAACGGTTGGGAGCCCAGGCGGTCGCCGCGCTGGAGGGGGAGAAAAAAGCGATGGTATCGCCACGTCGGAGCAGCGGGGGAACCAATAACGTCATGACACACTCATCCTTGCCAATATCCAGCCATCACAGAGTCGTTGAGACTCCTACACAACCCCTTTGATCACAACGGGTTTATCACCATCGTTTAGAAATACAAAACACTTGATTCATTATTAACAGATATTCTAAACACTATCCCCTTCCTAGAATGACCTCATTGCGATGGCCACCCCCGGTTGGTTGTCAGAATGGTCGGCCTGACAGCCCGAACGTTCTCTTTCCCACTTTTTCTCTCTGACTTATCAATGAGGTGCCTGTCATGAACAAAAACGCATCCCCCAGCGCATTGGTTGTAGAAGGCGGCGCCATGCGCGGCATATTTGCCAGCGGCGTACTGGATGCGTTTATCGAGCATGACTATCGCCCCTTTGACTTCGCCATCGGCGTCTCGGCGGGGGCCACCAACTTGCTGGCTTATCTCGCCAGCCAGCATGGCCGCAGCCACGAGATCCTGACCAAACTGGCGTGCAGCCAGCAGTTTATGGATCCCCTGCGCTTTGCCAAGGGGGGCAATCTGGTGGATATCCACTGGCTGTGGAACACCAGCTGCCGCAAGTATCCCCTCGACATTCACGCCTACCGGGAGACCGGCATCCCCTTCTATGCGGTGGTGACCAATACCCTGACCGGCAAGGCGGAGTACATCCGGGTCAAGCCGGAAAACATGAACGAGGTGCTGCCCGCCAGCTGCGCCATTCCCCTCGCCTCCCACGAATACCCGGAGGTGCACGGGGTACCGATGACAGATGGCGGGGTGGCCGACTCCATCCCGGTGATCGAGGCCTACCGCCGCGGTGCCCGTCACCTGACGGTGATCCTCTCCGAGCCCCTTGGCTATCGGCTCAAGCCGATGCCTTTCCCCTGGATGATCCGCACTCTGCTCAAGACCCGCCCCGCGCTGGCACAGGCGCTGGAGCAGCGGGATCGCAGCTACAACGAGGCGCTCGATTTTATCGCCAATCCGCCGGAGGACTGCCAGATCGAGGTGATCGCCCCGGCCGACTACTTCCCCGTCTCCCGTTTCACCCGCGATATCAACAAGCTGGAGATGGGATACGTGATGGGCAAGTGCGCAGGCTATCAGGCCGCCCTGCTCAATTGATAAGGGTTTTACAGGCATGACCCGACCTGCCGCGACGCACGCGCCGCCAACACAATAACAATCGGGTCAGTTGAGCAACATGAGTCATAAAAACAGACCGTGGCGAGGCAAGCGCGGCCAGAACCGATGCCAGACATCCTGACCGGCCCGCTCCTCATCCCTATGCCAGGGCATCTCACCCTCATACAAGGTGTTTATTTATGTCGTTTCTTCTCACCCATCCCGCGCTGGCGCAGCTGTTCGAGCGGCTGCTGCCCGATTACCGGATCATGGCGCCCGCGGCCGAATATCGGGGTGGCCGCTTCTCCGACACCGACAACGTCACCTACCACAGCATCCGCCATCCGGCCGATCTGGTGTGGCAGGAGAAGTCCCACTTCTCCCCGAAAGAGGTGGTGCTCCCCATCACCCAGACCCTGTTCCACTTCGACAATCTGGAGCTGCGCGAATCCAAGGTGGAGGCCAAGCCCACCCTGCTGTTCTTGCGCAGCTGTGATATCCACGCCCTGCGCAGGCTGGATCAGGTCTACCTGAAAAATGGCCAGAACAGTGACGTCTACTACGCCCGGCTGCGCAGCAAGCTCAAGCTGGTGCTGCTGGAGTGCCGCGAGAGCTTCGAGAACTGCTTCTGCGTCTCCATGGGCAGCAACGAGACCCAAGACTACGCCGCCGCCATTCGTCTGAGCGATGAGGGTGCCCGCATCGAGGTGAAGGATCCCGAGCTGCTCGGCTACTTTGCCGAACTGGGTGAATCCGATGACTTCACCCCGGAATTTGTCCAGAGCAACCCGGTCAAGGTACACACCCCGGACAGCGTCTGTGACGACCCCCAGCGGATCCGCCAGATCCTCACCACCCATCCGGTCTGGGCCGAGTACGACAGCCGCTGCATCGGTTGCGGCCGCTGCACCACCTCCTGCCCGACCTGCAGCTGCTACAGCGTGCATGACCTCACCTATGCGGAGAACCCCCAGCAGGGCGAGCGCCGTCGCCAGTGGGCCAGCTGCATGGTGGATGGCTTCAGCGACATGGCCGGTGGCCACGGTTTTCGCGCAAAGCATGGCGAGCGCCTGCGTTATCGCGCCCTGCACAAGGTCAACGACTACAAGGCCCGTCAGGGGGAGGAGCACATGTGCGTCGGCTGCGGCCGCTGCGACGATCGCTGCCCTCACTACATCTCCTTTAGCAACATCATCAACAAGATGACCGATGTGGTCGAACAGACCATCGCAGCCGACAACGCGCAGGGGGCGAACTGATATGTGCCAGTGCCAGCAAGCCGCAACAGCAGAACCGCAGCAGGACGTGGTCGAAAACCGCCTGCTGCCCAAGGCCTACACCATTCTGGCCATCGAGCGCCACACTGAGCTGGAGTGGAACTTTCGGGTCTCCCGCGACTTTGATGTCCACTACGGCCAGTTTGTCGAAATCTCCCTGCCCACCGTGGGCGAAGCGCCCATCTCGGTCTCCGACCATGGCGATGGCTATGTGGATCTGCTGATCCGCAAAGTCGGCAAGGTCACCGATGCGCTGTTTGCCCTCGATGTGGGCGACAAGGTGTGGATGCGCGGCGTCCATGGCAACGGCTACCCGCTGGAGGCCTATCGCAACCAGCACCTCATCGTGGTGGCGGGCGGCACCGGCGTCGCCCCGGTCAAGGGGCTGCTGCGTCGCTTCAGCAAACACCCGGAAGAGGTGAAATCCCTCGACATGATCCTCGGCTTCAAGAACGAGCAGGCGGTGCTCTATCGCCACGAGATGCCGCTCTGGGCCGAGCGCCAGAATCTCATCGTCACCCTGGATGAGGGTGAGGAGAGCGAGCAGTTTCGCATCGGCCGGGTCACCGACTACATCGACCAGCTGGATATCTCGGATAGCGAGGATATCCAAGCCATCGTGGTCGGCCCTCCCATCATGATCCGTTTCGTGGTGCTCGCCCTGCTTGAGCGCGGCATCCCCAAGGATCGCATCTGGGTCGACTACGAACGCCGCATGGCCTGCGCCGTGGGCAAGTGTGGCCACTGCCGGATGGGCGACACCTATATCTGCGTGGATGGACCAGTCTTTCGTTTTGACCAGGCCCAGCATCTGATCGACTGAGGGAGAATACCATGAGTCTCGATATCGACATCATCAAGGCCCGCGCCAAGAACGAATACCGCCTCTCCAAGGTGCGCGGCGAAGCGATGATCAGCGTACGCATTCCCGGCGGGATCATGCCCGCCCACCTGCTGGCAGTGGCCCAGCAGATCGCCGAACAGTACGGCAACGGCCTGATCCACCTCACCACCCGCCAGAAGCTGGCGATGCCCGGCATCAAGTATCAGGACATGGACAAGGTCAACGCCGCCCTCGAGCCCTTTATCAAGGAGATCGAGGTGGAGACCTGCGGCATCGAGGTTGAGGACACCACAGCCGGTTACCAGAGCATCGGCGGGCGCAACATCGTCGCCTGTCAGGGCAACACCATCTGCCAGAAGGGCAATATCGACTGCACCGGGCTGGCTCAGCGGATGGAGAAGCACCTCTACCCCAACCCCTATCACCTCAAGATGGTGATCGCCGGCTGCCCCAACGACTGCGCCAAGGCCAACATGGCCGACTTCGGCATCCTCGGCATCGCCAAGATCCACTTCAATGCCGAACGCTGCATCGGCTGCGGCGCCTGCGTCAAGGCGTGCAGCCACCACGCGGTGGATTGCCTCGCCATCAAGCATGGCAAGGCGGTCAAAGAGGAGAGCAAGTGCATCGGCTGTGGCGAGTGTGTGCTGGCCTGCCCGACCCTGGCCTGGCAGCGGGATCCCAAGCAGCTCTACATGGTCAAGCTGGGGGGACGCACCAGCAAGAAGACCCCTCGTACCGGCAAGCTGTTCCTCAACTGGGTGACCGAAGAGGTGCTGCACGCGGTGATCAAGAACCTGTTCGAGTTCGAGGCCGAGATGCTGGATGGCAAGCCCATCTACCTGCACATGGGTCACCTTATCGACCGGGCCGGTTATCACAAGTTCAAGGAGCGGGTGCTGCGCGGCGTCACCCTCAACCCGGAAGCCATGGTCGCTGACCGCATCTTCTGGGCCGAAGACCAGTACGTCGCCAACATGTACGTCAAAGCAGTGCAATAGGAAAAACCTCGTTTGGGGAAGCGTGATCAAGTGGCCGACACCGGTGGGGATCTGTCGTTGGCCCGGGCGTAGATCACCCTTCCCCTTTTTTATTCCCGTCGGGGGATCTTTCACCCGACCATCCGGGGTGCGTCACGGCGCGCCCTGCTATCTCGCCCGGCGCGGCATTGCGAGCGGGCCAGCATCCGGAGCCTGTTATGGACTTTCTCCCTCTCTTCTGTCAGCTGCAAAACAAGCCGGTCCTGATCGTCGGCGGCGGTGAGGTGGCGGTGCGCAAGGCGCGTCTGCTGCTCGATGCCAAGGCGAAGATCACCATCAATGCCCCGCATCTGGAACCCCAGCTGATGAGCTGGGCCGAGCAGGGTCGCCTGACCGTCTGCGCCGCCAGCTTTCATCCCGAACTGCTCGATGGCAAGTGGTTGGTGATCGCCGCCACCAACCAGCAAGAGGTCAACCAGCAGGTCTTCAACGAAGCGAACCTGCGCCAGATCTTCTGCAATGTGGTGGACTCCCCGGCCCACTGCAGCGCCATCATGCCCGCGATCATCGACCGCTCGCCGCTGATGGTGGCCATCTCCAGCGCAGGTGCGGCGCCGGTTCTAAGCCGCCAGCTGCGGGAAAAACTTGAAGCCATGCTGCCGCAACACCTCGGCCAGCTCGCTGCGCTGGCGGGCAAGCTGCGCGAGCGGGTCAAACTCATTCCGGACAAGCTGGCCCGCCGCCGCTTCTGGGAGCGACTCTTTAGCCATGAGCGACTGGCATGCCAGCTGGCCCGCGGCCAGCAGCAAGCTGCCGAGCAGAGCGTCGCAGAGCTATTGAATGAGCCACTGCAGAGCAAGGGAAGCGTAACCCTGGTGGGCGCCGGCCCTGGCGATGCGGGACTGCTTACCCTAAGCGGTCTGCAGCAGTTGCAGCAGGCGGATGTAGTGGTCTATGACCGGCTGGTGTCGCAGGAGGTGCTGGCACTTGTGCGCCGGGATGCCGAGCGGATCTTTGTTGGCAAGGAGGCGGGCCGCCACTGTGTGCCCCAGCAGGCGATCAACCAGCTATTGCTGGAGCAGGCCCGCCTCGGCAAACAGGTGGTGCGGCTCAAGGGGGGCGATCCCTTTATCTTTGGCCGGGGTGGCGAGGAGCTGGAAACCCTGGCCGAGGCGGGCATCCCCTTCTCGGTAGTACCGGGCATTACGGCTGCGTCGGGCTGCGCCGCCTACAGCGGCATTCCCCTCACCCACCGCGATCATGCCCAGCGGGTGCAGTTCATCACCGGCCACGACAAGGAGGGCAATATCGCCCAGGAGTGGTCGGCGCTGGCGGCCCGCCGCCAGACTCTGGTCTTCTACATGGGGCTGGCCCACGCCGCCCGCATTCAGGATGAGCTGCAAACCCACGGCATGCCCGGTCATACCCCGGTGGCGCTGGTGGAGCAAGGCACCCAGCTCAGTCAGCGGGTGGTGCGCGGCGAGCTGCAGCAGTTGGCCGAACTGGCCCGTCAGGTGAAGAGCCCGAGCCTCATCATCATCGGCTCGGTGGTCACTCTGGCCGACCAGCTCGACTGGTATGGCAACGACAGAAATTGATCAATAAACGAGAAGGGCCGACAACCGGGTTGTCGGCCCTTGGGCAGCCAGCAGTTATCCACTTTATCCGTGACCCTGCCTGCGACGGCAGTTGTCGGCAACCCTTGCGTGGCGCATCACACCAGCACGGCAGTACCACTGATGCTGACCATCAGCATGCTGCCGTTTTGCCCCACCACTTCGTAGTCGATATCGATACCGACCACCGCATTGGCGCCAAGGGCGGCAGCGCGCTCTTTCAGCTCATCGAAGGCGATGTCGCGGGCACGGGCCAGCTCTTTTTCATAGGCGCCGGAGCGGCCGCCGATGATGTCGCGGATCCCGGCAAAGAGATCCTTGAAAATGTTGGCGCCGAGAATGGCTTCGCCAACCACGATGCCGCGGTATTCACGAATGGTTTTGCCTTCCAGCGTGGGGGTCGTCGAGAGGATCATCTTGAACTCCTGTGAGTAGCAGAAGGCCCCAGACTACCCCAACTGACAGCAAATCCCAACCGGGTGGTGGCCTGTACGACGCCGTCATTAAAAATCACGACGGTCAGATAAAAAACACCGCGCACGGGGCGCGGTGTTTGTTTCAGAGGGCCATTGCAAACGGCAACGCCATTACGGGTTGTAGGAGACCACCGAGCCACTGAGGCCGGTCATCTGGGAGATCCGTCCCTGCATCCCCTGCAGTTTGGCCTTGGAGACATCCGGCCCGATAAAGACACGGTTGAGCTGACCCTGCACCGGTGTGCGCGGCGAGGTGTGGGCAGAGTAGCCCGCCGCCCGCAGCTTGCTCACCAGCGCGTTGACGCTGTCGACGTTCTTGAAGGCACCAAGCTGGAGGATCCAGCTACCCTGCGCGGCCGCGGGTGCAGGTGTGGTCGACTGATTCATCTTGCTTTCAATCAGATCATCGAGGGACTTGATCTGACCCGCCTGTGGTTTGGCTGGCGCAGGTGCCTTGGCCACTTCAACCGGTTTGACTGGCGTCGGCTTGGGTGCTGGCTTGGGCGGTTCGACCGGTTTTTTGGCCACCACTTCTGGCTTGGGCTGTGGCTTGGGTTGGGCATTCTGTTGCGACTGGACCGGTGCGGCAGGGGTTGTCGCCAGCTGCGCGCCGTTGCCCTGACCGGCGAGGGTCATGGGGTCAGCCACCTCTTCCACTTGCCACTGCTGGGCCGCAGAGGCCTGTTGCTGGCTGGCCAGATGATCGGCGGGCAGGCTGCTGGCTGCCGAGACCTGCAGCGCAGGCTTGGCAGGCTCCAGCTCGGGGCGCAGCGGGATCTTGGCAAAGGCCTCCTCCTTTTGTGCCAGCTTGTGACCATCCAGCAAGTCCGGCAGGAAAATAACAACCAGGGCCACCAGGATGACGGTGCCCACCAGACGGTTTTGAAACTTCGAGGCCAAGTTGAATCCTACCTTTACGTAACTCAATATGCGATTTGGCTCCCCGCCAAAGGGCTGGGGAGCCGGGGTGTGGCCTAGACGGCGACACCCGCCAGAATGTCGGCGACAGTGTAAAACGAACCAAACACAATGACCATATCGTCCGGACTCGATGCGGCCAACGCTGCCTGATAAGCGGCGCTGACATTATCAAACTCCCTGGCAGGCCCCTTGCCCTCTCCCAACGCCGCAGCCAGTTGCGCAGCGGTGGCGGCGCGCGGGCCGGTGAGGCTGGCCAGATACCACTCGCCGATCAGACCGTCGAGCTCAGCAAGTGACCCCGTCATGTCCTTGTCTTTGAGCATGCCGACCACGGCACGGCGCACACCCGTGCAGGGCATCTTGCGCAATTGCGCGGCCAGATAGGCTGCCGAATGGGGGTTATGGGCCACATCGACGATCACCAGCGGCGCACTTTGCAACTGCTGCATCCGGCCAGCCAGCCGGGCATTGGCAAGCCCGTCACGAATGGCGGACTCCGGCAGCGGCAAGCCGAGGGATTCCAGCGCCGCCAGCACGGTCACCGCGTTCATCAGCGGCAGCGCCGGTTTTGGCAGATCCCGCCACTGGTTGAGGCCGTGATAATCCCAACCGCTCTCGTGCTCATCGCCACGAAAATCGAGACCGACCTGACGCAGGTTGGCGCCAAGACGCTGTGCTTCGCTCGCGATAGTCGCAGGTGGATTGGGCTCACCGCTGATGGCGGGTTTGCCGGCGCGATAGACCCCAGCCTTCTCCACCGCCACGGCTTCACGGGTATCACCCAGCCAGTCGCAGTGATCGAGGGCAATGGAGGTGATCATCGCCACATCGGACTCCACCACATTGGTGGCGTCGAGCCGACCACCCAGCCCCACCTCCAGCAGCAGCACATCGGGCGCGGCGCGGCGAAACAGCCACAGCCCAGCCAGTGTCGCGAACTCGAAGAAAGTGAGGGCAATCTCGCCGCGAGCCGCTTCCACCTCGGCAAAAGCGGCGCAGTGATCGCTGTCGGCCAGTTCGGCCCCGTTGATCCGCACCCGCTCGGTAAAGCGCAGCAGATGGGGCGAGGAGTAAACGCCGACCTTATAGCCTGCGGCCATCAGAATGCTGGCCGCCATGGCACAGCTGGAGCCCTTGCCGTTGGTACCCGCCACCGTGATCACCTTAAACGGCAGTTGGGTCAGCCCCATACGCCGGGCAACGGCACCGACCCGATCCAGACCCATGTCGATATTGACCGGATGGATCTGCTCCAAATAAGAAAGCCAGTCGACAAGCGACCGGCTTTGGGATTGTTGCATGTTTGAACTCATCTTCACTCTTCGATGACGTGAGTATTCAGCATTTTGGCGAGCAGGCTGGCCAGACGGTTACGCATGTCGCGACGATCGATAATCAGGTCGATGGCCCCCTTCTCCAGCAGGAATTCGGAGCGCTGGAAGCCTTCCGGCAGTTTCTCGCGTACGGTCTGCTCGATAACGCGCGGGCCGGCAAAACCGATCAGCGCCTTGGGCTCGCCCACGTTGATGTCACCCAGCATCGCCAGACTGGCGGAAACGCCCCCCATGGTGGGGTCGGTCAGCACAGAGATAAAGGGCAGGCCAGCCTTGGAGAGTCGGTCTAGCGCCGCGCTGGTCTTGGCCATCTGCATCAGGGAGAAGAGGGCTTCCTGCATGCGGGCACCACCAGAAGTGGAGAAACAGACCAGACCGCGGCCCTCCTTGATGCACTCCTCGACAGCGCGCACGAAGCGGGCACCGACCACGGAGGACATGGAGCCACCGATAAAGGAGAACTCAAAGGAACAGGCGACAACCGGCACCCCTTTGAGGGTCCCTTTCATCACCACCAGCGCATCTTTTTCTCCTGTCGCTTTCTGGGCGGCAGACAAACGATCCTTGTAGCGCTTGGAATCCTTGAATTTCAGTACATCCTGCGGCTCCAGCTCGGCACCGATCTCGGTACGACCCTGCTCGTCGAGGAAACTCTCGAGACGGGCGCGAGCGCTGATGCGCATATGATGATCACACTTGGGGCACACTTCGAGGTTGCGCTCCAACTCTGCCCGGTAGAGCACCTGTTCACAAGCACTGCACTTGGTCCACACCCCTTCCGGAATGTTGTGACGACGGGGTGCAGTGATCTTGCTCTTGGGAAGAATCTTCTCAAGCCAGCTCATGGAATTCCTTAATGCTTTTGTGCCTGACAAAACGCATCGAGCCTAGATTGTTCAATGACTTAATAGCTCGATGGCAACAAATGACGGGTCATTAAACCACAATTTTTCGGGCGCAGTTACTAAAAACTGGTCGTACCCGGTGCCGAGTCCGGCAGCCACAGCGGGCCGAGCGGCAACTGCGGCAGAGCAAACTCGGCCGGGTAATCCACGTCGACCAGATAGAGGCCACCGGCCTTGGCGGTCGGCCCGGCCAGATTGCGATCCTTGGCCGCCAGCACCTCGGCAATCCACTCCACCGGTTTGAGCCCCTGCCCCACCAGCAGCAGGGAGCCGGTGATGTTGCGCACCATGTGGTGCAGGAAGGCGTTGGCCTTGATGTCGAGCACGATGTAGGGGCCGGAGCGGCTGACGCACAGATGGGTCACATTGCGCCACGGGGTGTTGGATTGGCAGGCGACGGCACGGAAGGTGCTGAAGTCGTGCTCCCCCAGCAGGCTCTGGCCCGCCTGGTGCATCAACTCGGCATCGATGGTCTCGTGGTAGTGACTGACGCCACTGCCGAGGATCGCCGGACGGAAGTTGTGGTTGTAGATGACGTAACGGTAGCGACGGGCGGTGGCGCTGAAGCGGGCGTGGAACGTTTCGTCCACCTCCTTGACCCAGCGCACGGCGATATCCGGCGGCAGGTTGGAGTTGAGCCCCAGGGTCCAGGCCCCTTCGGCACGGTTCGCCTCGGTATCGAAGTGGATCACCTGGCCGGTCGCATGGACGCCGGCATCGGTGCGCCCGGCACACTGGATGGAGACAGGGTGGTTGGCGATCCGGCTGATGGCCTTCTCCAACTCCTCCTGCACGCTGATCACTTCACGCTGACGCTGCCAACCGAAATACCGGCTGCCGTCATATTCAATACCTAGGGCAATTCGCATGGATAAACTTGTCTTGTTGTGAAACGCAGTGAAAGAAACGGGGCGGATTATACGCGCTCAACTCGAAAAGTCCCACAAACCGCCTGATTGGCTTGCATGGGCGGAGAATTCACCCTGTGCAAATTGCCATGAAGAAGGGGGCAGCCAATGGCTGCCCCCTTCTTGCTGATCCCGCGACAGGGACAATTTTACCCCAACCGCTTGAGCAGTTTTTCTGCCTCGGCACGCTGATGCTCGGTGCCCTGCTCTGCCGCTTCTTGCAGCAGCTCGCGGGCGCTATCCTTGTCGTCGATCTCGAGGTAAGCGCGGGCCAGATCCAGCTTGGCCCCCACACCGCCGTCATCGGCATCCACATCAAAGCCGGTGGATTCAGGCAACACCTCGGGGAAACCATCGAGCCCCACGTCCAGCGAGAGACCCTGATAGGGCTCCTGCTCCGGCGCGGTGGCATCCGCATCGGCCAGCAGCTTGTCGATCTCGACGTAACCGCTTGCCTGGGCCTGTTCCCTTGGCTGCAATTCTGCCGGATGAGACTCCACTTCGGTAAAGGCATCCTCGAAATCGGAGAGCGCCAGTTCGTTGGGATCCCACTCAAGATCGAGCTCGGTCTCCTTGCCTTTGGTTGGCTCAAGCCCCAACTCGGCCAACATATCATCAGCCGAACCATCCACGCTCAAGTCGATGGCATTATTGCCCTCGCCCGCAGCCGGTTTATCCAGCTCATTTTCAAAATCACCCAGATCAAAACTGGCCAGATCATCAGCAGCCGTACTCTTGCTGCTTGCACTCAACTCCGGTTCCAGATCAGCCGAAAGATCCGCATCCAGCTCGGCAAACAGGGCTGCCTGCAGCTCCTCTTCGCTCATGAGCTCATCAGCATCCCTGGACTTGGGATTGAACTCGCTGGCCAGATCCATGTCGGGTTCATTGGCCAACGCGACAGGCTCATCCAGCGAGAGATCGAGATCCGGCACCAGATCCGGGTCACGACTGGCTGACTGGGCAGCCATTCGCTCCGGCTCGAAACCTTGCAGATCGATCTCGCCATCGTCGCTGAAAACCAGATCAACATCCGGCTTTTTAGCCGGTTCATCTGGCTCGACCGGCATAAAGCCATCAGGGGTATTGAGATCCGGCACCGGGCGTACCGGCTCGTTGTCGGTCACATCGACACTCAGCAGATCGTCAAACTCGCTCTGCTCCTGATCCATCATCATGGCGGTGGACTCGGAGAGGCTCTTCTCCTGCTCCTCCAGCTCGCGACGGGCACGGGCCCGCAGCCACAGAGTCACCAGCGCCAATACCAGCAGCACCGGCAGCAGGATGATCATGGCAAGGTTGAGCGGTGAGGAGAGCAGCTCCATCAGCCAGTGCTGCTTGGGTTCAGGCTCTGCCACCACGGGGGGGACAGGTCTGGCCTTCAGCTCGGCGAGCTCTTTTTGCAGCGCGGTCTGATCCTGCAACTGGGCCTTGAGGGTCTCGACCTCTTCGGTGAGAGATTGCAAGCGCAGTTTGAGCCTGTGGTTCATCTCGGTCACCTGACCGAGCTGGGCATTGGCATCTTCCAGCGCCAGCGCCATCTCGGTGGCCGGTTTGCCCACCGGTTTTTCCAGATCGGAAGGCAGAGGCGCCGGTGTGGTGCTTGCTGCGGCGCTCGTCGCCGGGACTGGGGCCACCGCCTCTTTTGGCGCAGGCTCGCTCGCCTTGGCCACTTCTTTGGTTTCAGCAGACGGTTGCGGTGCTACGACAGGAGCAGGAATGGGTGCCGCTTTTGCCGCAGGCAAGGGAGCTTGCGCGGTTTTCACCGGTTCGGCTTTGGCAGTCTCAACCTTCACGGGCTTGGCCGCCGGTTTGGCGCCATGGGCCTGCTTGTCAGCCAGATATTTGGGGCTTAACCCCTTCCAGCTGGCGTTGTCGCTACGGAACTTGGCGCGGGCCTGAGCATCGGTGATGACGCTCGCCTCGGCCGCGGTCGGCAGCAGGATGCGTGACCCCACCAGAATGTGGTTGATATTGCCATCGGCAAAACTGCGGGGGTTTTTCTCGTAGATCGCCACCATGGTCTGGTAGACGCTGACACTACTGGAGGGACGGTATTTGCTCGCCAGACTCCAGAGAGTATCGGTTGGACGAACAGGGCCATAACTACCGGCATTGGCCGTGACCTGACGTACCACCGGCTGGGCGGTTGCACGTACCGGTTGCGCCACGGGTCTGGCGACCGGTTGCGCCAGCGGCTGGGAATTGACGGCTGGAGGTGCGGGCTCGTCAGGGCCTTTTAGCTCGACAAAAAAAGGCTCCCGCGCAGCGTCTTCAGCCTGGACGGAGCCCAGCAGACCCAATGCGAGTAGCGTTGCCAATGTTATGCGGGAATGTCCCATATTCGTTCCTTCGTATGACGGCCCTATCACATTGAAAAATCTGGATAGTTACCCCAAAACAGTCGGTTCAATATAAATCAGGCTCGCGTCGCAAGCCAGTAGTCCGACACATTTAGCACCCGACTTGACTCTGAGTGTAGGAAAAAACTTAATCAGTTGATATCGCAACAGAATCTTGATGTAGCGGAGTGCGGCATGGGTCACACCCCCGATTTATCACAGTCCGGATGGGCAGCACTCCCTGCTGCCCATCTGTGGCAGATATCCAGCCTTACAGATAGTCGCGAACCAGCAGCTCGGCAATCTGTACACTGTTGGTTGCCGCGCCCTTACGAACGTTATCGGCCACGATCCACATATTGATACCACTCGGGTGAGAAATATCCTGGCGCACCCGACCCACCAGCACCTCATCCTTGCCGGTTGCGTCACGCACCGGGGTCGGATAGTCCCCTTCGTCATCAAACAGGGTCACACCCGGCGCACTGCGCAGCAGGTCCTTGACCTGTTCGGCATCGAGCGGCTGGTGCAGCTCGACGTGTACCGCCTCGGCGTGGCCGTAGAAGACCGGCACCCGCACGCAGGTGGGGTTCACGGCAATGCTGGCATCGCCGAGGATCTTCTGGGTTTCCCATACCATCTTCATCTCTTCACGGGTGTAGCCGTTGTCGGTGAAGCTGTCGATCTGCGGGATCAGGTTAAAGGCGATCTGTTGTGGATAGAGGGTCGGTTCCACCGGACGACCGTTGAGCAGATGAGCGGTCTGACCCGCCAGCTCGCTGACCCCCTCTTTGCCGGAGCCTGACACGGATTGATAGGTGGCCACATTGATGCGGGCAATGCCCACTTCGTCGTGCAGCGGCTTCAGGGCCACCAGCATCTGGATGGTGGAGCAGTTGGGATTGGCGATGATGTTGCGATTGCGAAAATCGGCCAGCGCATCCGGGTTCACTTCCGGGATCACCAGCGGGATATCTTCGTCGTAACGGAAGCAGGAGGTGTTGTCGATGACGATACAACCGTGCTCGGCAGCAATCGGCGCCCACTTGGCAGATACCTCGGCACCGGCGGAGAAGAGTGCGATCTGCACCTGGCTCCAGTCAAACTCCTCCACATCGAGGATCTCGAGGTTCTTGCCGCCAAAGCGCACTGTATCACCGGCGCTGCGGCTGGAAGCCAGCGGATAGAGGGTCGCTACCGGAAATTCGCGCTCTTCCAGGATCTCGATCATCGCCTGACCCACGGCGCCGCTGGCACCCAATACCGCTACGTTAAACTGCTGGCTCATTCTGTTCTCCTCTGATAATGCTGCAATGGCGCCGGGTGGCACCATGGTCGGCAGGCTCCCGCACGGCGAGATGACGCTGCCTGATATGGCTGAGCTGGCGCAGTAGCATCTGCGCCAGCTCAGTAAAAAATGGGTTCGAGGTAGCCAGTACGGCTCACCCCTTCCGGTTATCTTCCAACTCCTAGTCCCCAACTCAGGGGCGTGACAGCGCAAATCCCAGCTCGCCCAGCACCTGGTCGGCAAACGCCCCCTCAACCTGCAGGGAGGATAGTTCACGGCGCTCTGGATAGTGTTTGCGCTGCTCGTCAAAGCTGCCGGGCAAGCCGAGTCGGGCCCGGAAACGGGCATCATCGCGGCGCACATCATAGACCAGATGCACCAGCTGCTTGATCAGCGCCTGATCCGGTGCGCGGCCCGGCATCACCGCCTGCACATCGGGGGCAGGCAACAGCCGACTCAAATCCTGACGAGGCTGGCGTCCCAACTGCTGGCAGAGCGCCTGATAGAGCATCCAGGTACCGCGGGCCTTCCCCTCCAGGCTGTAACCGGCGATATGGGGGGTGGCAATCTCGGTATGGGGCACCAGCGCAGCCAGTGGCTCGGGCTCGTTCTCCCACACATCCATCACCAGTCGCAACGGCTTATCGCTCAACTGGCGCGCCAGCAGGGCCCGGTTATCCCACACCTCGCCACGGGAGGCGTTGATCAGGATCTGCCCGGCAGGACGCGCGGCAATCTGTTCGGCATCGAGCAGATGGTAGGTGGCATCCGGCCCTTCACGGGTAATGGGCACATGGAAGCTGACGATATCGGCACCAAGAGCGGTCTGATAATCGACAAAGCCCGCATCGGGGGTATTACGCGCCCTGGGCGGATCGCAGCGCAGTACCCTCATGCCAAGCGCTTGGGCCTTGCCAGCCACGCACTCGCCGGTATTGCCCGCGCCAATCACCGCCAGAGTCATGGCCGAGAGCTCGAGTTCGTAACGCTCCGCCAGCACCAGCAGGGCTGAGAGCACATAATCCCCCACCGAATACTTGTTGCAACCGGGGGCGCTGGAGAAGGGAATATTGCGGCTTGCCAGCAGCTCCTTGTCCACATGGTCGGTGCCTATGGTGGCGGTGCCGACAAACCCGAGTTTGGGGCTGGTCGCCAGCAAATCGCCGTTGACGCGGGTGACCGAACGCACCAGCAGCACATCGGCATCCAGCAGATCGCGGGCCTGCATCTGCCGTCCGGGCAAGGCGATCACCTCGCCAAATTCGGCAAACAGTTCCACGGCATGGGGCATATTCTCATCAACGACTATCTTCATCGGGCTCTCTTTGGTCACAACCGCCACGGGGGCGCCATTCTAGCGCAAAGCCGCCCGAGATTTCAGCCTGTGATGCAATCAGGCGCGAAAGGGGACCACATTGTTCGGTGGCCACTCTCTCCTGCCGTTCAAACCGAGGATGTCGCCACAAATGTGTAAGCAGAGGTAACAAACGTGCTGATCGGCTTTGTCCGGGCATGTCACGGTGGCACAATGCCCCTCTTTTTCGCGATCGACCACACCCACCATGCCGCCACATTTCTCGTCGCTCTCTGTCTCCTCACTCACCCGCAGTCAGGTGCTTGGATTCACTGCCCTGCTGATCCTGCCCCTGCTGCTGCTCGCCACCCTGCCTTGGCAGCCTTTTCTGATCGACTCCCTGCAATCAGGCTGGCTATGGTGGTCATACGCCCTCACCCGCATGGTCGATATTCCCGGGATCGGGGTCAGTGGCGCCCTCTTGCTGTTGCTGACCCGCTACAAACTCAAACTGAAGCTGACCCCCTTCATTGCGCTGGGATGCGCGCTGGCAGCCCTGCTCGCCAGCGACTGGGTGCTCAAGAGCCTGATCAAACACCTGACCGAAGAGCCCAGACCCTATCTGATCTGGCTGGAGAGTCAGTCGCTGATCCCGGCCATCAAGCACTTCTACGCCAGTAGCATCGATGTGCGCAGTGAACAGGTTCATGCCGCCAGCCAGTTGCTGGCCCTGCCTGAGTGGCTCGGCCACCACTGGCAGGCCGAGGTGAACTACGCCTTCCCCTCCGGCCACAGTATCGCCGCCATCAGCCTGGCCCAATTTTTCGGCCTTATCTGGCTGGCCCGCGCCCCCACAGGCGTCTGGCTGCTGCCTTTGTGGGCGCTGGGGGTTGGTCTGTCGCGCATGGTGATGGGGATGCACTGGCCGGTGGATGTGCTGGCCAGCGCCCTGCTGGGTACGCTCACGGCGCTGATTGCCGCCCGCTGGTGGCTGCACAGATATTGAATCGCGCGCCATCTTGCCGCGGCCAACTGCGTGGGATGGGAGGACAAGCCTGTGCTTTTTTGCCATAATGCCGCCTCATTTTATCCCGACCGAGATCCCATGACCGACGCAGTTCATACCCTCAAGGGCCGTTTCCGTGGTTTTTACCCCGTCGTCATCGATGTTGAAACAGCCGGGTTCAACGCCAAGACCGATGCCCTGCTCGAAATCGCGGCTTACACCCTGAAAATGGATGAGCAGGGCTGGCTCGTTCCCGATCAGGTATTCCACTTTCATGTCGAGCCTTTCGAAGGGGCCAACCTGGAAAAGGCTGCGCTGGAGTTCACCGGCATCGACCCCTACAACCCGTTGCGTGGCGCTGTCTCGGAAAAAGAGGCACTGACCGAGATCTTCAAGGGGATCCGCAAGGGGATGAAGGAGCAGGATTGCGGCCGCGCCATCATAGTGGCCCACAACGCCACCTTCGATCACGGCTTCGTGATGGCTGCCGCCGAGCGCGCTGGCCTCAAGCGCAATCCGTTCCACCCGTTTGCCACCTTCGACACCGCGGCTCTCTCCGGATTGGCGCTGGGTCAGACCGTGCTGGCCAAGGCGTGCCAGAGCGCCCGTATCCCGTTTGACAATAAAGAGGCGCACTCTGCCCTCTATGACACCGAACGCACCACAGAACTGTTCTGTCATATCGTTAACCGCTGGAAGAGCATGGGGGGTTGGCCGCCAGCGCATCCGGATGATGACACAACCGATGCCCCTGCCGATGACGACGTGCAGACATAAACAAATGAAGGCTGCCAGTGGCAGCCTTCGCTTTTTGGGGAAGTGATTGATTGCACGGCGCACCGGAAATCGCCATCAATGTCACTATCAACCGCTGCGCACGGGATGAACGGAGACAAACAGGTCAAAACCCCTCATGTTGAGCAACCTTGTGCCACATGCTGCTGCGATATGAGAGGTTTGACTGATTTTTTACTCGACATTTGTCACATTTTTCGCAAACTAACTCCCCTTCACATGACAGACAGCAGTAACAAACTATAAGGAAATCAAATGAATCCAGTTGTTATCGCAGTCGGGCTGATGCTGGTGCTCAGTCTGCTGCGGATCAATGTGGTGGTCTCGCTGGCGCTGGGGGCCATTGCTGGCGGCCTGGTCGGTGGGCTGTCGTTGACCGATACCCTCACCACCTTCAGCGGTGGCTTGGGCGGTGGCGCCGAGATTGCCCTCTCCTACGCCATGCTGGGCGCCTTTGCGGTTGCCATCTCCCGCTCCGGGATCACTGACCTGCTGGCCCGCAAGGTGATCAACCAGTTGGGCAAGGATGCCAGCTCGACCCGCATCATGTGGGTCAAAACCCTGCTGCTCTCTTCCGTGCTGGCCGTGGCGATCTCCTCCCAGAACCTGATCCCGGTTCACATCGCTTTTATTCCCATCCTGATCCCGCCGCTGCTGCATGTGATGGCGCAGATGCAGATCGACCGTCGTCAGGTGGCCTGTGTCATCACTTTTGGTCTGACCGCCACCTACATGGTGCTACCGGTCGGCTTTGGCGGCATCTTCCTCAACAACATTCTGGCCAAGAACCTGATCGATAACGGCGTGCCCATCACCACCAGCCAGATCCCGCTGGCGATGGCCATTCCGGTCGCCGGTATGGTACTGGGCCTGCTGATTGCGGTATTCATCAGCTATCGCAAACCACGCCAGTACGATCTGGCCAAGATCCTGGATGCCGAGCCAGAAGCGGTCGAGCTCAACCTCACTCATATCTGGGTGGCCCTGCTGGCCATTGGCGTGGCGCTGGGGCTGCAACTGATGACCAACAGCATCGTACTGGGTGCACTGGCCGGTTTTGTCATCTTCACCTGCGGCGGCGTTATCAAGTTTCGCGAAAGCCAGGATGCCTTCACTCAGGGGGTGCGGATGATGTCGCTGATCGGCTTCATCATGATCTCCGCCGCCGGTTTTGCCGCCGTGATGAAGGCAACTCACGGGGTCGACTCTCTGGTCCAGGTGGTCGCCTCCGGCATCGGCCAGCACAAAGGCATCGCCGCCTTCCTGATGCTGCTGGTGGGCCTGCTCATCACCATGGGGATCGGCTCCTCCTTCTCCACCGTGCCCATCATCGCCACCATCTATGTGCCGCTCTGTCTGCAGCTCGGCTTCTCACCGATGGCGATCATCGCGCTGGTCGGTACCGCTGGCGCGCTGGGGGATGCGGGGTCACCGGCCTCCGACTCTACCCTGGGCCCGACATCCGGCCTCAACGCCGATGGCCAGCACGACCATATCTGGGACAGCGTGGTGCCCACCTTTATTCACTACAACATCCCGCTGGTGATCTTCGGCTGGATTGCCGCCATGGTGCTCTGATAGCCCCTTAGGCTGCGAACTCTGCACGTCACAATGCACAACAAGAAGGCGACCATCAGGTCGCCTTCTTTATAAGCACGTTCACCTAATCACTAGGACATGGTCCCGAGAGGAGAAGCTCTTTATTGGGCGACATGGATTCCCGGATCTGGATGATTGCGCACTGCTTGTTTCGCTCCTTGCTCTTATGGGATCAGTCTCTAGCCACAGATGCCATAACAGCACTCAGCACCCCCAGCGTTGTGCGCCACACCCGTTGCCACATACCACGCCGATTAATTGCTCAGCGATTGGATATCATTTTGAAAAACTGATACTTAACTAGCTACACTAGCGATTATCACCATACAGGGACGTGTAAAAAATGAGCTTGATTGGCTTGGTGCTGGCGTTGATCGCCATCCTTGGCGGCAACATGATCGAGGGGGGGCACCCCAGTGCACTGCTCGATCTGCCCGCATTCCTCATTGTGATCGGTGGCACCATAGGTGCTGCGCTGACCCAGTTCCCTTTCTCCGTCGTCGGCAGCACCATGAAGCGTTTCAAATGGCTGCTCTCCCCCCTCAAGCTCGATATGCATGAACAGGCCCAGTTGCTGGAGACCCTGGCAGGCAACGCCCGCCGCAGCGGCATGCTGGCGCTGGAAGGGATGATCGAGGAGATCAAGGATCCCTTCCTGAAGAAAGGGGTGCAGATGATGGTCGATGGCTACGAGAAGAACAAAATCCACGAGGTGCTGGAGAACGAGATCGAATTTGAACAGGAAGATCTCGAACAGACGGTCAAATTCTATGAAGCCATGGGAGGCTACTGCCCGACCATGGGGATCGTCGGCGCGGTATTTGGCCTGATCCACGCCATGGGTCTGCTGGATGCCCCCGACAAGCTGGGTGGCGCCATCGCGGTGGCCTTTATCGCCACCATCTACGGGGTATCCGCCGCCAACCTGATCTTCTTGCCGTTCGGCAACCGCTACAAGGGGTTTGCCCACCAGATCCGCCACTACAAGGAGATGACTCTGACCGGCATTCTCTGCATCGTGGATGGCGAGTCCCAAGCACGCCTGCAAGTGACCCTCGAACCTTATCTGGGAGGCCATGGTGGCGAAAAAGAAAAAGGCTGAAGCGCCGGAGAACCACGAACGCTGGCTGGTCTCCTATGCCGACTTCATGACATTGCTGTTCGCCCTGTTTGTGGTGCTCTACTCCTTTGCCATGGCCAAGCAGTCCGAAACCCGGGTGCTTATCCAGGGCTTTATCGAGTCGCTGGGTAAAATCGGCCTCATCTCCCCGCCTGCCGGCTCACCCTTGATGCAGGGGGGCACAGGGATTCTTGAACCGGAATCGAAGACCACGCCAAGCAGCCCGAAAGAAGAGACTGTGCTGGAGAAAGATGCCCCCATGGCGGCATCGGATCCCTTCAACGAGACCATAGGTTCCTCGGAAAAGCCGAGCGCCACCGAATCCTGGCCCCATAAGACCAAGGAGCAGGAGTGGGTGCAGGTGACCAAGCAGAAGCTTGAGCAACAGCTCAAGGCCCAGATCGAATCGAAGGATCTGGAGGTCGAGCAGCTTGGCAGTCAGCTGGTGATCCGTATCGGCGAGAAAGCGCTGTTCCCCGCCGATTCGGCGTTCCTGCAGCCCCAGTTCATCCCGCTGGTCAACAAGATCGCCGGCATTCTGGCCAATATCCCGGGTCAGGTAGTGGTCACCGGCCATACCGACAACTCCCAGGCACCGGTGGAGCTTTATCGCAACAACTGGGAGCTCTCGGTGCTGCGGGCCTCTTCCATCGTGCAGACCATGCTGACCAACCCCCAGCTGGATGCCAGACGAGTCATCGCTCAGGGGGTTGCCGACACTCAACCCCGCTTTGCCAATGACACCCCCGAACATCGCCAGGCGAATCGCCGGGTCGATATCACCCTCTCTCAAGGCAAGGCCGCAGAAGAGTCGCTGCAACTGCTCAAGCCCTGATCCCCCCGCTCCTGCCTCGCGTGGGAGCCTCTTTTTAAAAACAAATAGCTCAATAATATCAACATCATAAGATCTTAATGATAATGATTGCCATTTATTGTCAAGTGGTCAGGCCTCTGCAATAATGCCGCCCCTCAGGCTTAAATAAAAACAATTATCATTATGAACAAACTGCTTCAGGTATGGCCGGCACTCCTGTGTGCCTCCGCTGGCGCGGCCGATCTTTCCCCTGTGGAGAAGGCGCGCAGCGACGACACCATCATTGTGACCGGGCAACGGGTACAACAGAAACTCTCCGATGTCTCCGGCTCCATCACCGTCATCACCCAGGAAGAGCTGGACCGTCAGGTCGCCAGCGAGCTGACTCATGTGTTTCGCAAGATCCCCGGAGTCTCGGTCACCGGCTCTGCCGGGCGACCGCAAAACATCAGCGTGCGCGGCATCGGTGGCAACCGTATCCTGCTGATCAAGGATGGAGTGCGCGTCAGCGACGGCTTTGGCGCCGACAACATCAATGACAAGGTGGGTCGCTTCAACTTCGACCTTGATGACATCAAGCAGATTGAGGTGGCCAAGGGGGCCGGCTCCTCCCTGCATGGCTCCGATGCCATCGGCGGCACCGTGGTGATGAATACCAAGCAGCCGGAAGATTATCTGCAACAGCAAGATAGCTATCTGGCGGCCAAAACCCTCTACGGTGGCGACAGCAACAAGAAGAAGCTCAGCATGACCGGCGCGGTGCGGGCACTGGAGAGCGAACATCTGTTGCGCCTCTCCGGCTGGCGTGGCAACGAAACCGCCAACTTTGAGGAGAACCGCATTCCGGCTGATTTGGATGGCATGAGTGCCTCCACCAGCAGCCGCCTCCCCCTCAATGCCCATCACGCTCTGCGGCTGGAGCTGGACTACTACGAGGATCACGCCAAACGCCAGATGGGGCCCAAAGCGGTGCCCCAACCCGATGGCAGCTGGGACGTGATCGGTTTTCAGGAAGATGGCGATCAGCGCACCCAGGGCGGCAAGTTCAGTTGGGAAGCCAACGATCTGGGCATGGTCGATACCCTCAACTGGAGCCTGTTTGGCAACCAGTCACGCAACGAAGCCAACCAGCGCCAGCTGCTGCGCAACGATGCCCTGAGCGGCTATCCCAGATATCGCAGCCAGCGCACCCTCTCCACGTTCGAGGAGCTGCGCGTTGGCAGTGAGCTGGAGCTGCAGAGCAAGCTGAGCACCGGCTCGCTGGATCACACCTTCAGCTACGGTGTGGAAGTGGAGCAGGCCAACCACGAGCGACCGGTCAGCAATCTGACCCTGGAAGATGGCATCACCACCCAGGGACAGAAAGCCCCCTTCAGCAAGGCCGAGACCCGCCGCGATGGCATTTGGCTGAGCGATGTGATCGATCTGGGCAGCTGGCAGTTTACGCCGACCCTGCGCTTTGACCGCCAGCGCCTGCGCGCACCGGACAGCAATCTGGCCGAGAACCACAGCGACCACATCTCCCCCAGTGTGGCGGCCAGTTACCGCTTCAACGAAACATGGCGCAGCTGGCTCAGCTATGCCAACGGCTTCCGCGCCCCCGCTTACGATCAGGTTTACGGCAACATTCCTCACTACTTTGCCATGCCGCCGTTCGAGATCATTGCCAACCCCAACCTCAAGGAGGAGACCAGCCACGGTCTGGAGTGGGGAGTGAATGGCCAAAGCGACAACTGGAGCGTCAAACCGGCCGTTTTCTACAACCGCTACTACAACTTCATCGACTGGCGCCAGACCGGTTTTCGCCTCGATGACGGTGTCTTCCTGCGCCAATATCGCAACGTTGCCAAAGCAGAAACCTGGGGCGCCGAGCTGGCCGCCAGCCTCTGGCTGAGCGACGAGTGGGAGCTTTCGACCAATCTGGCCTGGATGGATGGCAAGGATCACCGCGGTGAGCCGCTGCGCACGCAGACACCGCTGGAAGGCAACACCACCCTGCGCTGGCAACAGCTCGACTGGGGGGTTGAGCTCAGTGGCAACTATGCCGCCGCCATGACCAAGGTGCCCCAGTGCGCCAATGCGCAGACTGGCTACAACGGTGCCTGCCAGAGCAGCGCAGGCTGGTTCAGCCTGGATCTCACCGGCGACTGGCAGATCACCGAGGCACTCAAGGTCAATGCCACCATTGGCAACCTGCTCGATACCCGCTACGTCCGCTATCAGGATGTGGCCGGACTCCCGGCTGGCAGCGACACCTCCCTCTACAGCCAGAGCGGCCGCTACCTGTCAGCCAGCCTCAGCTACCGTTTCGTGGGGATGTGATGAAGCATCATGCAATCATGGCGGCCCTGTTGGCCGCCCCGTTGGCGTGGGCGCAAGAGGCCCTGCCACCGCCGATCCCGTCCCAATCGCACCTGATTTCAGGCAATCCCGTACGCCAGGATCCCTACTTCTGGTTGCGGGACGAGAGCCGTAGCAACCCGGCCATTCTCGCCCTGCTCAAGCAACAAAATCGCTGGAGCGAGCAGCAGCTCGCCGCGCAGCAGCCGCTGGAAGCAACCTTGCGCGCCGAGTTTACCCGCCATCCGGCGGGGGAATCTGTGCCAGACAACTGGCTTGTGCGCGGCGATCAGGCATGGCAGCTGCGCCCGGATGGCTCACTCTGGCAACGCCACGGGGGCAAGGTGCAGCAACGGCTTCCCGCCAGAGCGGGTGAGGGCTATTACGAAGCGGGCGGCTGGGCCCTGAGCCCGGATAACCGCACACTGGCCATCGCCGAAGACAGGCGCGGCGATCTCGACTATCAGGTCACCCTGCTCAATCTCCAAAGCGGCAAGGCGCTGGCCAGTTTGGCACAGCGCAGCGCTGATCTCGCCTGGTCACAAGATGGTCGCACCCTCTACACCATCGCCAACGAGCGCCACACCCTGCGCCCCTGGCAGCTGCGCGGCTGGCAGGATGGCCAGGAGCAGACTCTCTATGAGGAGCAGGATCCCGCCTGGCTGCTCAGCCTCTATCGCACCACGGATGGCCAGCATCTGGTGTTGCAGGGCAACAACCACGATAGCTCGGAGCAATACCTGCTCGACTCGGGCAAGCCGCAGCGGGTCAAACCCCGCCAGCGCGGGGTGGAATACTATCTGGACAGCCAATCCGGCTGGGTGATCAAGAGCAACCGAGAGGGAGCGTTTGCCCTCTATTCAGCCAGCACGCCGCTCGGTGAGTGGCAGCGCCTGTGGCCCGCCAAAGAGGAGGATCTCGGCGATCCCGAGAAGTGGCGACTGTTTGATCGCCATCTGGTGGTGCAGTTTCGCCAGCAGGGGGAGGATTGGCTCGCCCTGCTCGATCGCAACGGCTATGAACGCCAGCGCCTGCCGCTGGCCAGTGGCGCAGGAACCGGCTGGCTGCAAGGAGAACATGACCCGGCCAGCGACCGCATTCTGGTGCGCAGTCAGGGCTTGAGCCAGCCCCCCGGCCAGCGCTGGCTGGATTTGACCAGCGGCCAGTGGATCAACGACCAGCACACCGCAGGCAATAAAGCATGGCCCTATCAGAGCGAGCGGCGCTGGATCACCTCTGCCGATGGCACCCGGGTGCCTGTCTCGCTGGTGTGGCGCAAGGATCTGGCCCCCCGCGCCGTGCTGCTCTACGGCTATGGCGCCTATGGCACGCCGATGCGCCCCTACTACCAGAAAGAGCTGTTGAGCCTGCTGGATCGGGGTTTTGTCTACGCCATCGCCCATGTGCGCGGCGGCGGCATGCTGGGGGAGCAGTGGACCCGCGACGGGCGGGGCATCCACAAGCAGAACGGCATCAGCGACTTTATCGCAGCCGGTCACGCCCTGCGCCACTGGTCGCCCGACTCTGCTCCCCTGCCCCTGTTTGCCATGGGGGGCAGCGCGGGGGGCACGCTGGTTGCTGCGGCCCTCAACCAGCAACCGACACTCTTTAGCGGCGCCGTGTTGCAGGTTCCCTTCGTCGATATGCTCGGCACCATGAGTGATCCCGCCCTCCCCTTGACCCGTCAGGAGTATCAGGAGTGGGGCAACCCAGCCAAGCCCGCAGAGTATCAGGCGATGCGCCGCATCAGCCCCTACGACAACCTGCAGCGCGCCCCCTACCCGCCCCTGCTGGTCACTACCGCCCTGCACGACAGCCAGGTGCCCTACTGGGAGCCGGTCAAGTGGCTGGCCCGCCTGCGGGAGCACAGCACGGGCTCCGGCCCCTACCTGCTGCTGACCGAACTGGAGGGAGGCCACCGCGCCGGTGGCGGCGATCGGGCTCGTGAATTTGCCTTCTTGTTGAATCTGGCGGGGATCAACCAATGACCCTGCCGCTGATTGGGAGTACCACTATGAAACCCCTGTTGCCCGCCCTCTTGCTGGGGCTGGCTGGCTTTTCCACTCAGGCCACCGAACTGCGTTTTGTCGAACAGGACGCCCCGGCCGATCCCCGCCTCTGGCTCGAACAGCAGCTCGGCGTCACCCTGAGTGATGCCCCAGCCTATCAGCGCCAAGGCAAGCTGGGCCACTATCTGCATTATCGCCAGCAGCTCAATGGCGCACCGATCGCCGGCCTGATGGCCGCCGTCAGTCTCGATGAGCAGGGTCGCCCGTGGCGCCTTTATCACAATACCCGGCTGATGCAGGCACAGGCGACGCCATGTGATGAAGCAAGCCGCGCCGGGGTGGATGCCTATACCGCCACGCTGGATAGTACGGTGTGGCAATTCGCTGGCAGTGACGAAGCCCAGCCCTGGTACTGGCAGGATGGCGACACCCTGACTGCGGCCTGGCGTCTGCTGGCGGTGGAAAGCCAGCCGGGCAACAGCAAGAGCAGCCACTGGCAACTGTTTGTCACCTGCGATGGCAGCGCCCTGCTGGGGCGCACGCTGCAAGAGGCCAACACCCGTGCCGAAGCGGCACCGCTGGCAGGGGAAGCGGCCACGGTGCAGGCCCGCATCTTTGCCCTCGACCCACGCACCCAGCTGCAAGATGGCAATTTGCTGTGGCGCCACGATCTGGTGTTGGACAACCGGGCCTATCGCACCGTCCCACTCAGGGTACAAAAGGTGGATGACACCTACCAGCTAAATGGCCCACGCGCCCGGGTCGTGGATGGCACGGCGCCGGAAACTGCCCCCTTTAGCAGCCCTGATGCCGATGGCTTCCAGCTGGATCACCAGCAGCCCGCCTTCCTCGATATCAATGGCTACTACCATCTGGATCTGGCCCAGCGCCATGTGGAATCCCTTGGCTACCCGACGCTGATGGGCGGCCCCCTGGCCATCGATACCGATGCCGGGGAGCAGGACAACTCTCTCTATGACCCCTTCCTGCGCCGGTTGGAAATTGGCCGGATAGGGGTGCCCGATGCGGAAGATCCCATGGTGATCTGGCACGAGTTTGGCCATGCGGTGCAGCACCATATCCTGCCCGACATGGGAGAAGAGGGTGACTGGGGCGCCATCGGCGAGGGCTTTAGCGACTATCTGGCCGCCAGCTGGCGCCAGCGCAGTCCAGAGGCTCGCCAGTTCGAGCCTTTCATGGTCTTCAACTGGGATGCTAGGATCAGCGGCCGGACGCCCCGTCAGCTCGATGATCTGCGGGCGCGCTATCATCCGGGCTTCCTCTATCCGGCTCACCTCACCATCAACGGCAGCAACGGCGACCAGCTGTGGGGCACCCCGCTCTTCACCGCGCTGCGCCAGGCCGTTGAACAATATGGCGAGGTAGCCCGTGACGAGTTCGATACCCTGCTGATTGAATCCCACTTCGGCCTCGGCCCGCAGGTGCGGATGCCCCAGCTGGCGCGGGTCACCGTGGATACCGCCAACCGCCTCTATCCGGATCGCAGTTATGGCAAGCTGCTGGAGCAGGCCTTCCGCCACCACGCCCTGCTGCCCACTCCCATTGCGGCCCGCCTTGCCGATGACAGCTACCTGCTGCCCGGGGAGAAAAAGAGCCTCGCCATTGAACTAACCAACCAGAGCGGCCACCCCCTGACCGTGGCTGACGCCAGCCTGCTCCCGAGCAAGGGGCTCATGGGTGACGACCACTGGCAGGGAGAGCTCAACGCCGATGGCACCGCCCGCTGGACCCTGCCGCTGGAAGCGGCGAGCAACCTGACCTGTGGCGAGGCAGTCACCTTGCCGCTGCAGTTCCAGCTCACCCTGCCCAGCCCCACCGAGCGCCAGACCCGCCTTGACCTGCAACTGCCGATCGGTGAACCGCTCTGGCAACGGGCCATCGGCCAGGGTGGCCAGATCAAGGATGCGGTGAGCGATGAACGGCACGGCCTGTCCCGCTTCACTCTCACCCTGCCCGAGAGCAAGGCCCGCATCGACAGCGGATTCGTGGTCGCCCTCGATCTGGAGCACAGCAAGCTGGAGCAGCTGGAGATCTGGCTCACCTCCCCTTACGGCACCCGGATCAGCCTGTGGAACAAGGGCTACGCCAGTCATACCCGGCTCAAGGGGGAGTTTCCCCGTGAACTGGTACCGTTCGAATCGCTGGACAAGCTGCACGGCGAACCGCTCGCTGGCCGCTGGCTGCTGGAGATCAACGACACCATCGCCGGTGACACCGGTCAGTTGCGCAACTGGCGGGTCGCCCAGCAAGTCGGCGCCCGCTGCGACAAGAATGAAGCCCTGCCCAACACCGGCATCATTCCCCTTGAGCAGGATGAAGGGGGTGGCGGCACGACTTCACCCCTGCTGCTGTTGCTGGCCCTCTGGCCCCGCCTCTGGCGCCGGAGCACCCCGCGCCGTTGAATCCTGTACCACGGGGGTTACCGCCCCCGTGAACCTGTGACCGAATCAAGGAATGTGAAGTGAAACCATCCGTACTGGTTATTGCAACCCTCTCAGCCCTGCTCAGCGCCTGTGGCGGCGGGGAAGATAACGCACCACTGGCGATCCCGGACTACCGGGTCGATGTCGCCCTGCCGACTGCCGGTACCCTGTGCGCCGATCTGGATCAGAACTGGCAATGTGATCCTGCCGACCCTGCCGTCAGCGGCGAAGGAGTTGTGGCCCTGGTCAGCCGTTCGGCCAACATCGTCAACTCGCCCCTGCTGTTCGTACCGAGGAGCGGAGGCCTGCTGCTGGCACATCCGGCCGCCAAAGGGGATCCACAACGGCTGCAACCGACCCTGCTCAGCACCCTGTTGCAGAGCCGCATTGCCGAAGGGGTGGCCGCCGATCGCGCACTGACGCAGCTGCTGGCCGATCTCGCGCCGCTGCAACCGGGCAGCGACCGCGCGGCCCTCGCAGGTCTCGGCCAGTTTGATCAGGCGCTGCAACAGGTGGCGATCAGTTTGCAGCAACAGGCCCGCACACGCCTTGCCAACGCCAAGGAGACCCAGTTGCTCACCACCAGCTATCGCGCCATCAGCCTGATGCTGGCGCAATTGGCTCAGGAGTGGCAGCGCAACGGCCAGTTTGCCGAAGAGACCCAAAGCGAGCTGCTGACCCTGCTGGTGCAGCAGCAGCCACGCAACCTGCTGACCGTCACCGGCGTCACCACCTTCAGCGATGGCAACGACCCGCTGCTGGAACAGGAACCCGCCGACTATCCGGGACAAGATGCCAGCTGGAATCGCACTCGTCCCCAGCTTGCCTATCGCAAACTCGATGATCGCGGTCATGTTCTCCCCGACAACGCGCCGAGCTGGCAGTGCGTCAAGGATCTCAATACCGGTCTGGTGTGGGAGGTCAAATCGGATGATCCCTTGAGTCCTGACTGGAAAAGCAGACCCTTTGCCTATGAGGATGAGCAGTTCAAGGCGACCACAGGCGAGCAGCAAGCGGCCTACCAGCATATTCATAACAGGATCGAACAGCTCACCGCCGAAGGGGACCTGGCAGCCCTCGCCAGGGCCCAGGCGCTGACCACCCTGCTGACCACCCGCGCGTATCAGCAGTGGCTCAATGGCAAGCAGCGCTGTGGCATCAGCCAGTGGCGGCTACCCACCATGGGTGAGCTGATGTCACTGATGCACTACGGCAGCTTGGCCAGGGACCCGCTGGGTCAGCGCATCATCGTGGATACTCGTTACTTCCCGGATATCGCCCCCTCGGAAGAAGGCTTCTTCCATGGTTACTTCTGGAGCGCCACCAGCAACACAGCTCAGCGCTTCTCCGGTGGCCCCATCAGCAAACGCACTGCCCTGTTCCTGGGAGACGATGCGGGCACCACCTATCCCGCGCTGGTGCAGCAAGATACCTATATCGAACTGATGCAGGTACGACTGGTCGCCACTTCCCAATAATCCGAGGAATATCATGAGCCTTTATCGCTTTTCGTTCGCCATGCTAGCACTGCTGGCCCCCCTGGCCCACGGTGCTGCCATTTGTGATGACACCATGGATCGCACCGCCCCCTCTGCCCGTTTTCTTGACCATGGCAACGGCACCGTCACGGATCAACACACCGGCCTCACCTGGATGCGCTGCAAACTGGGGCAGACATGGAGTGGCAACAGTTGCCTGGGGGAACCGACCGTTTACTACTGGCAGCAGGGGTTGCAAGTGGCGGAGCGGATCCGCAGTGACAGCAGCCATGCTCTCTATCACTTCGGCGGTATCAGCCAGTGGCGCCTGCCCGACATCAAGGAGCTGGCGACCCTGGTCGAGCATGCCTGCTACCAGCCCTCTCTCAATGAAGCCATTTTCCCGCGCGCCATGGCGGGGGGCGGTAAAGAGGTCAATGAGGGCTATGTCTATCTGATGAGCAGCACGGTAACCTCCGCCAATGGTCAGCGGGCGTATCTGGATATCACCTCGGGAGATATCGGTCTTCGCTCCATTGGCGCCTACCCGGATCAGGTCTTGCTGGTCGCCAATAAACCCTGACCGCCCCACGCTCGAAACCGGAACGCGATGACAGGAGAGGCTTGAAAGCCTCTCTTTTTATTGCTCTTGCCGTCCCCCCTACCTCACCCGCCATCACGCTCTTCTCCCGCCTGTGCCCCCTGCCCGCGATACCGATCTGATCCTGCTCCGCACGCGACATACCCCTTTCAGGTGATGGCGAGGAGCAACTCTCTGCGCTTTCCAGGCTTTTCTCGCCCACCATAACCAACAAAAAAGTGCGCTTCTTAACAAAATTTAATTACCGGTTAACCGATTAATAATTAACCCGTAAAAATGACATGTAAATCAGTGCGAAAGTGTCATAATGCGTAACATTATTGTTAAGTCACTTGATTAATTTGGTTAGGAAAAACCTCTATGTTTGCTGATATTTCTGCTCAACATTGGGCTTTTGCCATTTATGTCATCGGTGCCATCACCATCTGTCTGGTAATGATAGGCCTCGCCGCCCTGCTGGGCGGTCGTGCCTACGGCCGCACCAAGAACAAGCCATTTGAATCTGGTGTCGACTCGGTCGGCAGTGCCCGCCTGCGTTTTTCCGCCAAGTTCTATCTGGTCGCCATGTTCTTCGTCATCTTCGACGTCGAGGCGCTCTACCTGTTTGCCTGGTCTGTCTCCGTGCGGGAGAGTGGCTGGGTCGGCTTTATTGAAGCCACCATTTTCATCGGACTGCTGCTTATCGGCCTGATCTACCTCTGGCGCATCGGCGCACTGGACTGGTCACCGCGCAAACCGCAGCTGAACAACAAAAACAGTGATTGAACCACAGACCCTTTCCTTGAGGTTGCACCATGAAGTACACCCTGACCCGGATTGACCCGGATGCACCCGTTGAGCGCTACCCCCAGGAGCAGCGCCAGACCGTCGATGACCCACTGGCGCAAGAAGCGACGCGCGGCATCATGATGGGCCGCCTCGAGGAGGTGCTGCAAGACACAGTCAACTGGGGCCGCAAAAACTCCCTCTGGCCTTACAACTTCGGCATCTCCTGCTGCTACGTGGAGATGTGTACCGCCTTCACCTCCCCCCACGATGTGGCCCGCTTCGGCGCCGAAGTTATCCGCGCTTCGCCCCGTCAGGCCGATTTCATGGTGATAGCAGGGACCCCCTTCATCAAGATGGCGCCAGTCATCCAGCGCCTGTATGAACAGCTGCTCGAACCCAAGTGGGTGATCTCCATGGGGGCCTGTGCCAACTCCGGCGGCATGTATGACATCTATTCAGTGGTGCAGGGGGTGGATAAGTTCCTGCCGGTCGACGTCTACATTCCGGGTTGCCCGCCCCGTCCCGAAGCCTTTTTGCAAGCCCTGATGCTGCTGCAGGACTCCATCGGCAAAGAGCGCCGCCCCCTCTCCTGGGTGGTGGGCGATCAGGGGATCTACCGTCCCCAGATGCAGGCCGAAAAAGAGCGCAAGCGCGGCGAACGGATCAATGTGACCAACCTGCGCACGCCGGATGAGATCTGACCATGAAACTGACTCGTGATTTTCCCAGCAATTACGCCATGGCCCAGTGGCAGCCCAGCGACCACAAGGATGCCAAAGTCATTGGCGAACTGTTTGCCCACTTCGGGGCCGAGCACTTCACCGTGCAGACCACACGCACCGGCGTGCCGGTGGTCTGGCTCCCCCGCGAACTGCTGCAGGATGTGATGGGCTTTTTGCGCAAGGTGCCCTCCCCGTTTGTGATGCTGTTTGATCTCAGCGCCACCGATGAGCGGCTGCGCAGCCATCGCGACGGTCTGCCCCAGAGCGATTTCACCGTCTTCTATCACCTCATCTCCATCGACCGTAACGCCGATGTGATGTTGAAAGTGGCGCTGGCCGAAAGTGACCTGCATCTTCCCACCATCACCAACCACTTCCCCAATGCCAATTGGTACGAGCGGGAAGTGTGGGATCTGATGGGCATCACCTTCGATGGCCACCCCCATCTGACCCGCATCATGATGCCCAAGAGCTGGCAGGGTCACCCGCTGCGCAAGGATTACCCGGCGCGCGCCACCGAATTCGATCCCTTCATGCTCGATGCCGCCAAACAGGACATGGAGCAGGAGAACCTGCTGTTCAAACCGGAAGAGTGGGGGCTGGCCCGCGGCAACGAGAACGAGGACTACATGTTCTTGAACCTCGGCCCCAACCACCCCTCTGCTCACGGCGCCTTCCGGTTGGTGTTGCAGCTCGATGGCGAGGAGATCCGCAACTGCGTGCCTGACATCGGCTATCACCATCGCGGTGCCGAGAAGATGGGTGAGCGCCAGTCCTGGCACAGCTACATCCCCTATACCGACCGGGTCGAGTATCTGGGCGGGGTGATGAACAACCTCCCCTATGTGCTGGCGGTCGAGAAGCTGGCCGGCATCAAGGTGCCGCAGCGGGTCGACATGATCCGGGTGATGATGGCGGAGCTGTTTCGCATCCAGAGCCACCTCTTGTTCCTCGGAACCTATATCCAGGACGTGGGGGCCATGACCCCGGTCTTCTTCACCTTCACCGACCGGCAGAAGATCTACACCATCATCGAAGCGATCACCGGTGCCCGCATGCACCCGGCCTGGTTCCGTATCGGCGGTGTGGCCCACGACCTGCCGAAGGGATGGCAACGGCTGGTGCAGGACAACCTGCTGAGCTGGCTGCCCAAGCGGCTGATGGATTACGAAAAAGCGGCGATGCGCAACAGCATTCTGCGCGGTCGCACCATAGGCGTCTCTGCCTACACCACCGAGCAGGCGTTGTCCTGGGGCACCACGGGGGCCGGATTGCGCGCCACCGGCCTCAACTTCGACATACGCAAGTGGCGCCCCTACTCCGGTTACGATCAGTTCGACTTTGAAGTGCCGGTCGGCAGCAATGGCGATGCCTACGACAGAGCCACCGTGCGGATCGAAGAGATCCGCCAGAGCATGTCGATCATCGAACAGTGCATGAAGAACATGCCGGAGGGCCCCTTCAAGGCGGATCACCCCCTCACCACCCCGCCGCCCAAAGAGCGCACCCTGCAGCACATCGAGACCCTGATCAACCACTTCCTGCAAGTGTCTTGGGGCCCGGTGATGCCCGCTGCCGAGTCGTTCCAGATGATTGAGGCGACCAAGGGGGTCAACAGTTACTACCTGACCAGTGACGGCTCCACCATGAGCTACCGGACCCGGATCCGCACCCCGAGCTTTGCTCACCTGCAGCAGATCCCCTCGGTGATCAAGGGCAGCATGGTGTCGGACCTCATCGTCTATCTGGGCAGTATCGATTTTGTTATGTCGGATGTGGACCGTTAAGTGATCCGCCATCCCGGCCATGGCCGGGAATCGGGATCGCCGGACGAGCAGTAAAAGGACAAGCCACCAAAGGTCAAGTCATGAGCCAGCAATGTCAGTGTCACAATAATCAGACCCCACAGGGGCAAGGGGCATGCAGCAGCAAACAGGACGACTTCGTTCTGAGCCAGGCTGAACGCGATGCCATCGAACACGAGAAACACCACTACGAAGATCCCCGCGCCGCCAGCATCGAAGCGCTCAAGATCGTGCAGCAGGCCAGAGGCTGGGTACCCGACGGCGCCATTCACGCCATCGCGGCCGAGCTCGGCATTCCCGCCAGCGACGTGGAGGGGGTTGCCACCTTCTATAGCCAGATCTTCCGCCAGCCGGTAGGGCGTCACATCATCCGCGTCTGCGACAGCATGGTCTGCTACATCAATGGCCATGAAGATCTGCTGGCCGGTCTCAAGGAGGTGATGAACCTCGGCCCCGGTCAAACCACCCCGGATGGCCGCTTCACCCTGCTGCCGGTCTGCTGCCTTGGCAACTGCGACAAGGGGCCAGCGATCATGATCGATGACGACACCTATGGCGGCCTCGATCCGGTGACCTTGCTGAAAACGCTGGAGGCTTACCCATGAGCCTGCCGCAGAACAAACTCCTCGCCTCTCTTGGCACCGCCAATCGCACCCCGCGAGCCCCCGAGACCCACCCGCTCACCTGGCGGCTGCGGGATGACGGCCAGCCGGTGTGGCTGGAGGAGTATCAGGCCAAACAGGGCTATGAAGCGGTGCGCAAGGCGCTCGGCCAGATGAGCCCGGACGAGATTGTCAGTACCGTCAAGGATGCCGGTCTCAAGGGGCGCGGCGGTGCAGGCTTCCCCACTGGCGTGAAGTGGGGGCTGATGCCCAAAGACGAGAGCATGAACATTCGTTACCTGCTCTGCAACGCCGACGAGATGGAGCCCAACACCTGGAAAGATCGCCTGCTGATGGAGCAACTGCCCCATCTGCTGATCGAGGGGATGATCATCAGTGCCCGGGCGCTCAAAGCCTATCGCGGCTACATCTTCCTGCGTGGCGAATACGTTGATGCCGCCATCCACCTGCGCCGTGCGGTGGAAGAGGCCAAGGCCGCCGGTCTGCTGGGCAAGAACATTCTGGGATCCGGTTTTGACTTCGAGCTGTTCGTCCACACCGGCGCCGGCCGCTACATCTGTGGTGAAGAGACGGCGTTGATCAACTCGCTGGAAGGGCGCCGTGCCAACCCGCGCGCCAAACCCCCCTTCCCCGCCGTTTCCGGCGTCTGGGGCAAACCCACCTGCGTCAACAACGTCGAGACCCTCTGCAACGTCCCCGCCATTATCGGCAACGGGGTCGCCTGGTATCACGGGCTGGCGCTGCCGGGCTCGGAAGATCACGGCACCAAGCTGATGGGCTTCTCCGGCAAGGTGAACAACCCCGGGGTCTGGGAGCTGCCGTTTGGCATCACCGCCCGCGAGCTGTTTGAAAATTACGCCGGCGGCATGAAGAGCGGCTATCGCCTGAAAGCCTGGCAACCGGGCGGCGCAGGCACCGGCTTCCTGCTGCCGGAGCACCTCGATGCCCAGATGTATACCGCCGGTATCGGCAAGGTCGGTACCCGGATGGGGACTGGCCTCGCCATGGCGGTGGATGACTCCATCAGCATGGTCTCCCTGCTGCGCAACATGGAGGAGTTCTTCGCCCGCGAGTCGTGTGGCTGGTGCACGCCCTGTCGCGATGGCCTGCCCTGGAGCGTCAAGCTGCTACGGGCACTGGAACGTGGCGAAGGGCAATCCGGCGATCTGGCGACTCTGGAACAACTCTGCGGTTTCCTTGGCCCGGGCAAGACCTTCTGCGCCCACGCACCGGGCGCCGTCGAGCCGCTGGCCAGCGCCATCAAATATTTCCGCTCCGAATTCGAGGCCGGGATCAAAGGCAGCGGTGATAACCGCAAGCCGGTCAAAGGGATCCAGCCCAATCTGCTGGGCGAGCGCTGGTAACGACACCACAGATTTCACAAAACAGGTTTCAGGGAAGTTGTATGGCAACCATTTATGTAGACGGCAAAGAGTACGAGGTAGACGGAGCAGATAACCTGCTGCAAGCCTGTCTGTCGCTGGGTCTGGACGTCCCCTATTTCTGCTGGCATCCGGCGCTGGGTAGCGTTGGCGCCTGCCGCCAGTGTGCAGTCAAACAGTATCAGAATGCCGATGACAAACGCGGTCGTCTGGTCATGTCTTGCATGACCCCGGCCACCGATGGCAGCTACATCGCCATCGAGGATGAAGAGGCTAAAGAATTTCGCAAGAGCGTGGTGGAGTGGCTGATGACCAACCACCCTCACGACTGCCCGGTGTGTGAAGAGGGCGGCGCCTGCCACCTGCAGGACATGACGGTGATGACTGGCCACAACAGCCGTCGCTACCGCTTCACCAAACGCACCCACCAGAATCAGGAGCTGGGCCCCTTCATCGGTCACGAGATGAACCGCTGCATCGCCTGCTACCGCTGCGTCCGTTACTACAAGGATTATGCCGGTGGCGAGGATCTCGGGGTCTATGGTGCCCACGACAACGTCTATTTCGGGCGGGTCGAGGATGGCACCCTGGAGAGTGAATTTTCCGGCAACCTGGTGGAGGTCTGCCCCACCGGCGTCTTCACCGACAAGACCCACTCCGAACGTTACAACCGCAAGTGGGACATGCAGTTTGCCCCCAGCATCTGCCAGCAATGCTCCGTGGGTTGCAACATCAGCCCGGGCGAGCGTTATGGCGAACTGCGCCGCATCGAAAACCGCTTCCACGGCAGCGTCAACCACTACTTCCTTTGTGACCGTGGCCGCTTTGGCTATGGCTATGTCAATCTGGCCGACCGCCCGCGCCAACCGCTGCTCAAAGATGGCAACGACCAGCTTACCATCACGGTCGATGGCGCCCTCAACCGAGCCGCCGATGCCCTGCGCACGGCCCGCGACCTCATCGGCATCGGCTCGCCCCGCGCCTCGCTGGAGAGCAACTTTGCCCTGCGCGAGTTGGTGGGTGAAGCCAACTTCTACGCAGGCGTCGAGCAGGCCGAATGGGCCTGTCAGCTGAAGATGCTGCAGATCCTGCAACAGGGCGGCGTGCCGACTCCGAGCCTGCGGGACATGGAAGAGGCTGATGCCATTCTGCTGCTCGGCGAAGATGTCACCATGAGCGCCGCCCGTATCGCGTTGGCGCTGCGCCAAGCGGTCAAGGGCAAGGCTCGCGAGCTGGCTCGCAAGATGAAGGTCGATCTGTGGCAAGTCGCCGCCGTTCAGACCCTGGGTCAGAACGAGCGCTACCCGCTGCTCATCACCAGTCTCGACACCACCCGTCTTGATGATGTGGCGGCCGACAAGCTGCACGCCCCCTATGCTGATCAGGCGCGCCTTGGTTTTGCCATCGCCAATCTGCTCGACCCAGTAGCACCGGCCGTGGCCGATCTCGACCCCGAACAGCAGGCACAAGCGGCTCGCTGGGCCGAACTGCTCGGCAACGCCAGGAAGCCGCTTATCATTGCAGGCTCCACTGCCCGCGAGGTGGCGCTGCTTGAGGCGGCCAGCAACATTGCCCGCGCCCTGAAAGGCCGTGGACAGGAAGCCAGCATCGCGCTGGTTGGCCAGGAGGCCAACTCGCTGGGTCTGGCCATGCAGGGCGCTCAAACCTTGTCAGACAAGTCGCTCGAAGCCGCCCTTGCGCGTATCGAGTCAGAAGAGGGGTTGGCGCTGGTCACCCTGGAGAACGATCTCTACCGCCGCGCGCCGCGCAACCGGGTGGATGCTGCGCTGGCACGGCTGCAATACCTGCTGGTCATCGACCATCAGGCGACCCCGACCGCCAACAAGGCTGATCTGGTGCTGCCAGCGGCCAGTTTTGCCGAAGCCGATGGCACCTTGGTCAATATGGAAGGACGCGCCCAGCGCTTTTTCCAGGTCTATGCGCCCGCCTTCTACAACGCCGATATTCAGGTGCGTGAAGGGTGGCGCTGGCTGGCAGCGCTGCAAGGGGCGATAGAACGCAAGCCGCTGCGCTGGCAGAACTTCGACCAGGTCAATCATGACTGCGCCACCAGCAATCCGCTGCTCGCTACCATGCTGGAAGCGGCGCCCAACGCAGGCTTGCGGATCCGTGGCATGCGGCTGGCCCGTGAACCACACCGCTACAGTGGTCGCACCTCCATGCTGGCGGATCAGAATGTCAGCGAACCGCGGGTAGCGCAAGATCCCGACTCCCCCTTCAACTTCTCCATGGAAGGGTATGCCGGAGCCCGTCAGCCGCTGCCGCAAGTACCGTTCGCCTGGGCGCCGGGCTGGAACTCTCCCTCCGCCTGGAACAAGTTCCAGGATGAAGTGGGTGGCAAACTGCGTGCTGGCGATCCGGGTCGCCGTCTGCTGGAAGCAAGCGAAGATACCCTTGGCTGGTTTACTACCATCCCCTCCCCCTTCAAGGCAGAGGATGCGCTGCAAGTGGTCAATTATGCCCAGCTGTTTGGCGGCGAGGAGCTCTCCGCTCGCAGCCCGGTCATTCAGGCCCGGATGAACGAACCCGAGCTGGTGCTCAATCCCCTTGATGCGCAGCGTCTGGCCCTCCACGGGGGCAGTCAGGTCTCCTTCTCCTGGGGCGGTAGCCACTGGCAACTGCGTCTGCGCCTGAGCGAGCAGCTGAGCGCCGGTCTGGTGGGGCTCCCCCTTGGGTTGAATGGCCTGCCGACGGCCCTGCAACAAGCCTCAATCACTAACCTGCAGGAGGTGATCGCATGAGCGAGTCGCTGATCGATCTGTTGCTGGAGGTGGGCAAAGCACTGATCGTGCTGGTGGGGATCGTGGGGGCTGGCGCCTTCATGAGCTTCATCGAGCGTCGCCTGCTGGCCCTGTGGCAGGATCGCTATGGCCCCAACCGGGTGGGGCCGTTTGGTCTGCTCCAGCTGGCCGCCGACATGATCAAGATGTTCTTCAAGGAGGACTGGATCCCGCCCTTCGCCGATCGCCGGATATTTATCCTGGCCCCCATCATCGCCTTCACTGCCTTTATTCTGGCGTTTGCGGTGGTGCCCATCACCCCCACCTGGGGCGTGGCGGATCTCAATGTGGGGCTGCTCTACATCCTGGCCATCGCGGGGCTGGCGGTCTATGCGGTACTGTTCGCCGGCTGGTCGAGCAACAACAAATACTCATTGCTCGGCAGCTTGCGCGCCTCGGCCCAGACCCTCTCCTACGAGGTGTTTCTCGGGCTATCCCTGATGGGGATTGTGATCCAGACCGGCAGTTTCAACCTGCGGGATATCGTCGAGGCACAGGCAGACTTGTGGAACGTGGTGCCCCAGATTTTGGGCTTTGTCACCTTCCTGTTTGCCGGTGTCGCCGTCACCCACCGTCACCCGTTCGATCAGCCGGAAGCCGAGCAGGAGCTCGCCGACGGCTATCACATCGAGTATGCGGGGATGAAGTGGGGTCTCTTCTTCGTGGGCGAATATATCGGCATCGTGCTGATCTCCTCGCTCATCGTGACCCTCTTCTTCGGTGGCTGGCACGGCCCCTGGCTGCCCCCCTTCATCTGGTTTGCCCTGAAGACCGCCTGTTTCATGGTGTTCTTCATCCTGCTGCGGGCCTCCCTGCCTCGCCCGCGCTTTGACCAGGTGATGTCGTTTGGCTGGAAAGTCTGCTTGCCGCTGACTCTGATCAATATGCTGGTCACCGCGGCAGTTGTACTGATAAGTACGCAGTGAGGCACTCAATATGAAAATTGTAAGCATTATTCAGGGTGTCGGCACCCAGTTACGCAGTCTGGCCATGGTCTTCTCCCATGCCTGGCGGCCCCGTGAAACCCTCAACTATCCGGAGCAGGCAGTCTATGCCGCCCCCCGCTACCGCGGTCGCATCGTGCTGACCCGTGACCCCGACGGGGACGAGCGTTGCGTAGCCTGCAACCTCTGCGCAGTTGCCTGCCCGGTCGGCTGCATCTCGCTGCAAAAATCCGAGCGGGATGATGGCCGCTGGTATCCGGAGTTCTTTCGCATCAACTTCTCTCGCTGCATCTTCTGCGGCCTGTGTGAAGAGGCTTGCCCCACCACCGCCATCCAGCTGACACCGGATTTCGAGATGGGTGAGTATCGCCGCCAGGATCTGGTGTACGAGAAGGAAGATCTGCTGATCAGCGGGCCCGGCAAATACCCGGACTACAACTTCTATCGCATGAGCGGGATGGCCATCGACGGCAAGCCGAAAGGGGATGCCGAAAACGAAGCCAAGCCCATCGATGTCAAGAGCCTGCTGCCCTGAGGAGTCAATCATGGAACTGGCATTTTATGCCTCGGCCCTGGTGGCCATTTACAGCACGCTGCGGGTGATCAGCACCAGCAATCCCATGCATGCGCTGCTCAATCTCATCATCTCCCTCATCGCCGTGGCCATGATCTTCTTCTGCCTGGGTGCCGCCTTTGCGGGCGCCCTGCAGGTGATCGTCTACGCCGGCGCCATCATGGTGCTGTTCGTGTTCGTGGTGATGATGCTGAACCTGGGGAGTGCCCAGGCACAGGAGAAAAAGTGGCTCACCCCCATGACCTGGGGGGGCCCAGCCCTGCTCTCGCTGATCCTGCTGGGCTTTCTGGCCCACGGCATTCTCGGGGTGACCGGGGGCCTGATCGGCGTGACCGAGGTGACCGCCAAGCAGGTGGGTGTCGAGCTCTTTGGCCCCTATGTGCTGGCGGTGGAGCTTGCCTCCATCCTGCTGCTGGCGGGTCTGGTAACCGCCTATCACCTGGGTCGGGAAGAGAAGAGCGGTGAAGTGCTCTCCGTCCCCCGCACAGCATCCCGCTCTGCACAAGAAGGAGGTCAGCAATGAATGGAATCCCTATGGAGCACGGCCTCCTGCTGGCCGCGATGCTCTTCTGCATCGGCTTGTGCGGTCTGCTGATCCGCCGCAACCTGCTCTACATCCTGATGAGTATCGAGATCATGATGAATGCCTCGGCACTGGCGTTTGTGGTGGCGGGTAGCCGCTGGGCCCAGGCCGATGGCCAGATCATGTATATCCTGGTGATTTCTCTGGCGGCAGCGGAGGCCAGTATCGGCCTTGCCCTGTTACTGCTGCTCTATCGTCGTTACCACACCCTGAACGTGGACACTGTGAGCGAGATGCGCGGATGAGCCTCTTATATCTGACTTTTCTATTTCCGCTGCTGGGATGGCTGGTGCTGGCCTTCTCCCTCGGCCGGTTTGGCGAGCGTACCTCGGCGCTGATCGGGGTGGGCTCCATTGGCCTGTCCGCCCTCACTACCCTGTGGGTGGGCATCGACTTTCTGGGCAACCCGCCCGAGGGGGGCGTCTATGTCCAGCGCCTGTGGCAATGGATGGCGGTGGGCAACTTTACCCCGAGCTTCTCGCTGGCACTGGATGGCCTGTCGCTGACCATGCTGGGGGTGGTGACCGGAGTCGGTTTCTTTATCCACCTGTTCGCCTCCTGGTATATGCGTGGAGAAGAGGGTTACTCCCGCTTCTTTACCTACACCAACCTCTTTATCGCCAGCATGCTGTTTCTGGTGCTGGCCGATGACCTGCTGTTTGTCTACCTCGGCTGGGAAGGGGTAGGGCTGTGCAGCTATCTGCTGATCGGCTTCTACTACAAGGATCGCAAGAACGGAGCGGCGGCCCTCAAGGCATTTGTCGTGACCCGGGTGGGTGATGTCTTCCTCGCCATCGGCTTGTTTATCCTTTATCGCGAACTGGGCACTCTCAATATTCACGAGCTGCTGGTGCGCGCACCGACCCTGTTTGCCGAGGGCTCCCCTGCCCTGTCGCTGGCCTGCCTGATGCTCCTGGGCGGCGCGGTCGGCAAATCGGCACAGCTGCCGCTGCAAACCTGGCTGGCGGATGCGATGGCAGGCCCGACCCCTGTCTCCGCGCTGATCCACGCCGCCACCATGGTGACCGCCGGTGTCTACCTGATTGCCCGTACCCACGGCCTGTTCCTGCTTGCGCCAGAGATCCTCCATCTGGTCGGGCTGGTTGGCGCCATCACCCTGGTGCTGGCAGGCTTTGCCGCGCTGGTTCAGACCGATATCAAGCGGATCCTCGCCTACTCCACCATGAGCCAGATTGGCTACATGTTTCTGGCACTGGGTGTCGGCGCATGGGAAGGGGCCATCTTCCACCTGATGACCCACGCCTTTTTCAAGGCGCTGCTGTTCCTCTCCGCCGGTGCCGTTATCGTTGCCTGCCACCATGAGCAGAACATCTTCAAGATGGGTGGCCTGCGCAAGAGTCTGCCGCTGGTCTATGCCTGCTTCCTGGTGGGTGGCTCGGCGCTGGCAGCGTTGCCGCTGGTCACTTCCGGTTTCTACAGTAAGGACGCCATCCTGTGGCAAGTAGAAGCCTCTGGCCAAAGCGCGCTGCTGTGGGCAGGTCTGGTAGGGGCATTCCTCACCTCGCTCTACACCTTCCGGCTGATCTTTATCGCCTTCCATGGCAAAGAGCAGACCAAAGCCCACGCGGGCCACGGTCTGGCTCACCACCTGCCGCTGCTGGTATTGCTGGTGCTCTCCACCGGCATAGGCGCGCTGATCACCCCGCCGCTGGCAGGTGTGCTGCCGGCAGGCCCGGGAGATCATATCGAAGAGGGGCGCCATGCACTGGAGGTTGCCTCCGGCATCATCGCCATTGCGGGCATCGCGCTGGCCGCGTTTCTGTTCCTTGGTGAGCGCCGTCTGGCCACCTCCATTGCCAACAGTGCGCCGGGCCGCCTGCTCAGCACCCTCTGGTTCAACGCCTGGGGCTTTGACTGGCTCTATGACCAGCTGTGGGTCAAACCCTATCTGCAGGCGACCCGTCTGGTCGGGCAGGATCCGCTGGACTGGATGATGGGCCTGCCCGCCTGGTTTGCCCTGCGTGGCAACCAGCTGTTGGCCTGGACCGTGACCGGCAAGTTGCGCTGGTATGCCGCCTCCATGGGGATCGGCGCCGTGCTGGTGCTGGCGCTGTTGCTGCTGGGGTAACGCGATGAACAACCGGACGATCATACAGCCAGGCTGTTTGCTCTCCCTGATGGAACAGGGAGCGCAATCTCATATGAACTTGAACGAGAGCTGATACCGTGACCTTACTCTGGATCTTGCTAATTCCTTTTATCGGCGGCTTGCTCTGCTGGCAGATGGAGCGTCTCGGCGGGCAGTTTGTCCGCTGGGTAGCCCTGCTCTCCATGAGCGCCAGCCTGCTGCTCTCCTGTGCCATCTGGCTAAGTGGTGACTTCTCCCTTGCCACCACGGGTCTCGACAGCGCGGGCGTCACCGGTGCTGCCTCCGCCTGGGCCGCCGAGTGGCGCCTGCCGTGGGTCCCCCGCTTCGGCATCTCTTTGCATCTGGCGGTAGATGGCTTGTCGCTCTTGATGGTGATGCTCACCTGCTTTATCGGGGTGCTGGCCATCCTCTGTTCGTGGAAAGAGATCGTGCAACGCATCGGCTTCTTCCACCTCAACCTGCTCTGGATCCTGGGTGGCGTACTCGGCGTCTTTATGGCGCTGGACCTGTTCCTCTTCTTCTTCTTCTGGGAGATGATGCTGGTCCCCATGTACTTCCTGATTGCGCTCTGGGGCCATTCAGTCACTGACGGCAAATCACGGATCAACGCCGCAACCAAGTTCTTCATCTACACCCAGGTTTCGGGCCTTATCATGCTGGTGGCCATCATCGGGCTGGTGCTGACCCACCAGCATGCTACCGGTGTATTCACCTTCAACTATCTGGATCTGCTCAATACCCCGATGAGCAAGGGTGTACAGTGGCTACTGATGCTGGGCTTCTTCATCGCCTTCGCGGTCAAGATGCCGCTGGTGCCGCTGCACGGCTGGCTGCCGGATGCCCACAGTCAGGCGCCGACCGCAGGTTCGGTGGATCTAGCCGGTATTTTGCTCAAAACCGCCGCCTACGGTCTGCTGCGCTTCGCCCTGCCGCTGTTCCCAGAAGCCTCCGCCGAATTTGCCCCCTACGCCATGGTGCTGGGCCTTATCGGCATCGTCTATGGCGCCATCGTGGCGTTCGCCCAAACCGACATCAAGCGGCTGGTGGCCTACACCAGCATCTCCCACATGGGTTTTGTGATGATCGCCATCTACTCGGGTAGCGAGCTGGCCCTGCAGGGCGCCGTGGTGCAGATGATCGCCCACGGTCTCTCCGCTGCCGGCCTCTTTATCCTCTGCGGTCAGCTCTACGAGCGGTTGCACACCCGGGATCTGCGCCAGATGGGCGGCCTGTGGGGACGCCTGCGCTATCTGCCCGGCGTGATGCTCTTCTTCTCGGTGGCGTCGCTTGGCATGCCGGGCACCGGCAACTTTGTCGGCGAGTTCCTGATCCTGGTCGGCAGCTTCCAGGTTGCCCCTGTCATCACGGCAGTCGCCACCTTCGGTCTGGTACTGGCCTCTGTCTACTCCCTCATCATGTTGCAGCGCGCCTGCTTTGGCCCCGCCAAGGATGAGAGCATGCTCAAGGGGCTGGATCGCCGCGAGCTGACCATGATGATGGTGATCGCGGGCCTGCTGGTTCTGCTTGGCCTCTATCCCCAACCCGTGATTGACACCGCCAGCAGCAGCCTTATCAACGTGCTGCACTGGTATCTGCTGCCGACTGCTGGAGCCCTGCAATGACTTTCTCCGCTTCCCAACTGCTGGCACTGCTTCCCCTGCTGTTGACCACCGGGGCCATGGCGGCCCTGATGCTGGCCATCGCCTGGCGCCGCTGTGTCACCACCGCCTTTACCGTGACCATTGTTGGCCTCAACCTGGCACTGTTCTCACTGCCCATCGTGATGGCGCAAGGGGATCAGGGGGTCACCCCGCTGCTGCAAGTGGACAGTTACGCCGTCTTCTACATGGGACTGGTACTCATCGGCGCGCTGGCTACCTGTACCTTCGGTCAATCTTGGCTGAAAACCTACCCGGACAACCGGGAAGAGTTCTTCCTGCTGCTGCTGATCGCCACCGCTGGTGGTCTGGTGCTGGCCTGCTCCCGTCACCTCGCCTCTCTCTTTATCGGGATCGAGATGCTGACCCTGCCGATGTTCGGTCTGGTGGGTTACGCCTACCGCGAGCGCCACTCGCTGGAAGCGGCGGTGAAATACATGGTGCTCTCTGCCGCCGCTACCGCCTTCCTGCTGTTTGGCATGGCGCTGCTCTACGCGCAGGCAGGCAGCCTGAGCTTTGCTGCCCTGGGGCAGTCCCTGGCCGAGAGCCCGGCTCACCATCCGCTGCTGATGGGGGGTTTGGGGTTAATGCTGGTCGGCTTTGCCTTTAAACTCTCCCTGGCCCCCTTCCACCTCTGGACCCCGGATGTCTACGAAGGAGCCCCGGCACCGGTCGCCACCTTCCTCGCCACCGTCAGCAAGGTGGCGGTCTTTGCCGTGCTGCTGCGCTTCTATCTGGCGGTACCGGCGGCGAGCGATCCCATGATCCACTGGCTGCTGGCAGCCATGGCGGTCATATCCATCCTGGTCGGCAACCTGCTGGCCCTGGTGCAGACCAACGTCAAACGGATGCTGGGTTACTCCTCCATCTCCCACTTCGGTTACCTGCTGGCGGTGATCGTGGCGAGCCGATTCGGCCAGATGCCGGTGGAAGCAGCCGGGGTCTACCTGCTGATGTATTTGTTCACCAGCCTGGGTGCCTTTGGGGTGGTGAGCATGATGTCGAGCCCCTATCGCGGCAAGGATGCCGACTCCCTGCACAGCTATCGCGGTCTGTTCTGGAAGCGCCCCTATCTGACTGCCGTACTGACGGTGATGATGTTGTCACTCGCGGGCATCCCGATGACCCTCGGCTTTATCGGCAAGTTCTACCTCATCGGCGTCACCGTCGAGGCGCAGCTCTGGTGGCTCTCCGGCGCCATCGTGCTCGGCAGCGCACTGGGTCTCTACTACTACCTCAAGGTGATGGTGACCCTCTATCTGCGCGAACCGGGCATGCAGCAGCGCGATGCCAGCGCCGACTGGGCGCTCTCCTCCGGTGGTGTGGTGGTACTGCTCTCTGCCGCCCTGGTGGTGTTGCTGGGGCTCTATCCCCAGCCGGTCATCAGTCTGGTACAAGGGTTCCAGCAGGTGGTGTTGCAGTAACCCGGCTCATTTCCCTTCAAAACCGGCCCATGTGGCCGGTTTCTTTTTTATGTGGATTGCCTGCTGGCAGAGACCCTTTTGTGTTGGCATCTCACACCCCGTGCAGCCGTTGGTCTCGTCCGGTATTCATCCAACCCCCTTGCTGATATATTGATGACTGGCAGGAATGGAGTTCCGAGCGATGATGCAGCCTACTTTTCATCAATTTGATGCGCATCCACTGGCCGATGCATTGCTTCCCTATGAGGGGCAACGACTCGATGTGTTGCTAGCCGAGCGGGATGCCGCACGCGTTGCCGATCTGCAGCAGCAGTGTCAGCGCCTCAACATTCAACTCTGCGGCGCCATCTTTCCACGCCTTGTCAGTCGGCACGGTTTCCACGAAAGGGGGGCTTGGCTGTTGCCCCGACCAGCATCCCACAATCCTCTGCTGCTCTCGCTCTCCCCTACAGCCAGTGCCGATACACTGGCCGATATCATCTGCGAGCAGTTGGCGTCCCGACTGGCAGAATGGCCGGACACCGAGAAGGTTCCCACCCTCTTTCTCACCTTTGACGCCATGCTCCCCAATATTGCAACCCTGCTCGAGGGGATCTATCTAAGGCTGGCGGACAGAGTCAACTATGCGGGTGTCAATGCAGGTAGCGGCCAGTTCACAGCCATGCCCTGCCTGTTTGACACCCAGAGATTGCTGGGGCATGGGGTCAGCTGTGCACTGCTCTCCCCCCACAGTCCCCCCTTGCTGGAGCACGGCTATCAACTCACTGCCCAGCCCATGCTCGCCACCAGCAGTGAAGGCAACAAGATCTCCTTTATCGACTGGGAGCCGGCTTTTAGCCGCTATCAATCCCTGATCCGGCAACAGTTCCAGCAAAACCTCACACCAGAGCAGTTCTATCGGTACGGTGTACATTTGCCCTTGGGGTTGCTGCGAGCCAATAGCGATGTGATCGTGCGGATCCCGGTCGCCGTTACCGACGACGGTGCCCTGCTCTGCGTCGGAGAGGTGCCTGACCACAGTATTCTCACACTGCTGAAAGCCCCGGAAAGCCCCACAGAGCACGCTGTCGAACTGGCCGAAAAGCTCGGCCGGCACGGTACACCCGAGCGCCTCGAGATCTATTACTGCGCCGGCCGTCAGCAGCACTTCGGCGAACAGAGCACCCTGGAGCTGGAGACCCTCTTTAGCCACAGCGGAGCCCACGAGCTGGTCGGGGCCCTCTCTCTTGGCGAGATAGGAAGTGTAAGGCCGGGGGATTACCCGCTCTTTCACAACGGTGCCATCCTCTGTCTCAGCGAGGGTTAGCAATGAATAACGATCACGCCATGGCCATTGTCTGCGATCTCGCCCTCTGCATCGGTCGGGAGGTCACACTCGATGCCCTGCTCACCAAGGTGGTGCAGCGCTTTATGTTTCACTGTGCCACACCGGTTGGTGTGGTATTGCAGCAGCAACGGGAAGGATATGAGCTGCTCAAGGTCATTGGTGATGATCAGCTATCCCGACACAGTGGCTCGCTGCTCTCCTTGCCTGCCTGGATTGTTGAAGGTGACCAATGTGCGCTGCAAACGACCTTGCCTCTCCCCGGTGGCCGACCGTACCACTTTGCCTATCGGCTCAGGGTTGACGGGGGATATCTCATCTTGCTGCTGGCCCCCCAACCCCAGCAGCACACAGTGCCGGTCTGCCATCTGTTCAGCCCGGTGCTCGGTAATCTGGCGCGCGCCATCCAGTTGTGCAAGGACAGCGAACAGCTCGCCAGGCGCCAGCAAGCCGAGCTGGTCGACATGCAGCGCCTCAACGAATCCCTGCTCAAGGCCATTCCCATCCCGGTGTTCTACAAGGATGTCGAAGGGCGCTTTCTCAGCTGCAACCCGGCCTTTACCCAAGTCACCGGGATCAGCAAGGCCGAGCTGCAGGGGAAGCGGGTGGACGAAATCCTGCCCCCGGAGATGGCGGACGAATATACCCAAAGGGACATGGAGGTGCTGCGCAGCAGGCAGCCGCAATATTTTGAACACACGCTGTTTGATCGCAGCGGCCACCGCTACCAGGTGCTCAACTTCAAGGATCTCTTCTATGACCATCAGGGCGAGGTGGCCGGAATCATAGGGGCACTGGTCGACATCACCCATATCAAGGAAAGCGAGCAGCGCCAGCGCACCCTGCTGTTTCAGACCATCGCGGCCCTCTCCTCCGCGATTGCCCACAAAGATCCGGTCACGGCAGGACACGAACGGCGCGTGCATGATCTCGCGCTGGCTATAGGTCAACAGCTGCAACTGCCGCAAGAGCAGCTGGATGGATTGGGTCTTGCGGCCATGGTGCATAACATCGGCCTGCTGCAGATCCCGGCGGAGATCCTCACACGCCCGCGGGAACTGAGGCCGGTTGAGTTCGAACTGATCAAACAGCATCCGGACACTGGCCGCGAGATCCTGCAACAGATTGACTTCCCCTGGCCCATCACCACCATAGTGATGCAGCACCATGAAAATCTCGATGGTAGCGGCTACCCACAAGGGCTACAGGGGGATGCGATCTCGCTGGAGGCGAGGATTATACGGGTCGCCGACTCCCTGGCCGCCATGACGGCCCACCGTCCGTTCCGGCGCGCCCTCTCTCTCACCGATGCGTTCGCCGAGCTGACGCGCTATGCCGGTGTGCATTACGACGAACAGGTGGTCGATGCCTGTTTCGCCGTCTGGCAAGCGGGCTACCGCTTTACTACCACCTGACTCTGGTTGCACCAAGATGATGTTAAAAGATCTACCGCCATCCATTCAGCCACCGGGCGTCAGCTCTCACCCCACCGCAGCCCTGCTCCATCAGGTGATGGAACAGCTGCCCTATCGCGTCCTGTTGAAAGATACCCGTTCACACTTCATCGCCTGCAACCGACTGCTGGCCGACGATCTGGCCCTCACCCCGGCCGAACTGGTTGGCAAGTGCGATGCCGATTTTTTCCCGGCCGAGCTGGCCCAACGCTACCGGGATGACGATCTCCAGGTCATGGCCAGCGGCACAACCCGGCATCACGAAGAACCCTATCTGAAAGGGGGTGAAGACCGCTGGCTCAGTACCACCAAGTTTCCCCTGTACGATGAGCTGGGCAAGGTGATCGGTGTCGCTGTCTTTTTCGAAGATATCACCGACCAGAAACAGCAGCAGGAGCGTCTCCAGCAATATACCTGGACGCTGGAAGCAATAACCCGCGCCCACCATGCCATGCTCAAGCAGGGGGATGAACAGACACTACTGCAGGAGATCTGTGATGCCATCACTTTCGATGGCCGTTTTCCCCTGGTGACCGTACTGCAGACCGCTGATCAGAACAGAGTACAGATCCTGGCGCAGGCAGGTCAGGCCGTCTGGTTTGCCAGCGATAACTGGCTCACCCGGGACGCAGCCCTGATCAGTGCAATCAGTTCAGGCGAGATGCGCAACGAAGCACTTGGCACCGAACTGGTCCACCACTCCGCCACCCTGAGGGGACGGCTGCTGCTGCCATTGCAGTGGCAAGCCACTGTGCCAGGCGGACTGCTTATTCACAGCACGCAGGCCAGAGCCTTCACCGATGAGGAGGTGCATCTCTTCAACGGACTGGCCGACTACCTGACCTATGGCCTGCAGGCACGTCGAACCCAGCAGGCCTATCTTGCCGCCCAGCGTGAAAAAGCCATGCATGCCCGCCAACTGGAGCTGGCCCTGGAGGATGCGCTGGGAGCCATCGCTGCCGTGCTGGAACAACGCGATCCCTACACCGCCGGACACCAGAAGCATGTCGCTACCCTGGCGCTGGCCATCGGCCGAGAACTGGGGTTGGGTGATAAACCGCTACGCGGTCTCTATCTGGGCGCCATGGTGCACGATATCGGCAAAATCCAGGTCCCTGTCGAGATCCTCACCAAACCGGGCAAACTGACCCCCCAGGAGTTCAATCTGGTCAAGGAGCATCCGACAGCGGGTTATCTGGTGCTCAAGGATATCGCCCTGCCCTGGCCCATAGCCCGGATGATCCACCAGCACCACGAGTATCTCGACGGTTCCGGCTATCCATCAGGGTTAAAAGGCGAGCAGATCCTGCTGGAAGCGCGCATTCTCACGGTCGCCGATATAGTGGAGTCCATGTCATCGGATCGTCCCTACCGTGCTGCCCTGGGGATTGCGCAGGCCCGAACCCATATCATGGCCATGCGGGGAGTCCAGCTGGATGAAGCCGTGGTCGATGCCTGTCTGCGTATTCTGGATCGGGGAGAGTTTACCCCTCATGAACTTGGCCACGGCCAAACCTGATCGACAGAGCCCATATTGAAAAACCGGCCAAATTTGGCCGGTTTCTGTTTTTATGCGCTGGCGCAGTCGCGATTAACCCAGACGAACCCGGGCGTTGCGGAACATCCGCATCCAGGCGCCGTCCTCACCCCAGTTGTCGGGGTGCCAGGAGTTGGCCACGGTGCGGAACACCCGCTCCGGGTGCGGCATCATGATGGTGGCGCGACCATCGGTGGTGGTCACGGCGGTGATACCATCCGGCGAGCCATTCGGGTTGGCCGGGTAACGCGAGGTCACACTGCCGCGGTTGTCGACAAAGCGCAGCCCTACCAGACCGCTGGCCTGCAACGCGCTCAGGTGAGCGGCATCGCGCACCTCCACCCGTCCTTCCCCATGGGAGACGGCAATGGGCATCACGGAACCCGCCATGCCGGCGAAGAAGGCCGACGGGGACTCCTGCACCTCAACCAGGCTGAAGCGCGCTTCGAAGCGCTCGGAGCGGTTGCGCACAAAGCGCGGCCAGAGATCGGCACCCGGGATGAGATCCCGCAAGTTGGACATCATCTGGCAACCGTTGCAGACACCCAGAGAGAGGGTATCGCCACGCTCGAAGAAGCGCTGGAACTGCTCGCGGGCGTTGTCATTGAACAGGATGGACTTGGCCCAGCCTTCCCCCGCCCCCAGCACGTCACCGTAGGAGAAACCGCCACAGGCCACCAGGGTCTGGAACTCTTCCAGCTTGATGCGACCGGAGAGAATGTCGCTCATATGGACATCGACCGCCGCGAAACCGGCACGATCGAACGCCGCCGCCATCTCCACATGGGAGTTGACTCCCTGCTCGCGCAGCACCGCCAGACGGGGGGAGACCCCACGGGCAATGTAAGGTGCGGCCACATCTTCGGCCGGGTTGAAGCTGAGCTTGGCCTGCAGGCCCGGATCGGTGGCGTCCTGACGAGCAGCATGCTCCTGATCCGCGCACTCGGGGTTGTCGCGCAGGCGCTGCATCTGCCAGCTGGTCTCGCCCCAGATGGTGCGCAGGGCAGTGCGGCTGGCGCGATAGACCTCCTGACCGGCCCGTTGCAGGGTGATGAGATCCCCCTCACGCACCGTGCCGAGCACGTGAGAGCAAGCCGCCAGACCGTGACCAGCCAGCAGGGTCATCACCGCCTCTTTATCTTCGCGGCGCACCTGAATGACGGCGCCCAGCTCCTCGTTAAACAGCGCAGGCAGCAGCTCTCCACCGATGCGATCGAGCTGGATGTCGAGACCGCAGTGACCGGCAAACGCCATCTCGGTCAGGGTCACGAACAGGCCGCCGTCAGAACGGTCGTGATAGGCGATCAGCTTGCGATCGGCCACCAATGCCTGAATGGCGTTGAAGAAGCCCTTGAGCTGGACCGGGTTGTCGAGATCCGGCGCCTTGTCACCCAGCTGGCGATAGACCTGTGCCAGTGCGGAGGCACCGAGGCGCTGCTTGCCATTGCCAAGGTCGATGAGGATAAGGTCGGTCTCACCGAGATCGGTACGCAGCTGCGGCGTGACTGTGTTGCGCACATCCTCGACCCGGGCAAATGCCGAGATGAGCAGGGAGAGCGGCGAAGTGACGCTGTGCTCCTTGCCATCCTGCTGCCATCGGGTCTTCATGGACATGGAGTCCTTGCCCACCGGAATGGTGATGCCCAAGGCCGGGCAGAGCTCCTCACCTACCGCTTTGACCGCCTCATAGAGACCGGCATCTTCACCCGGATGACCGGCAGCGGCCATCCAGTTGGCGGAGAGCTTGACCCGCTTCAGCGACCCGATATGAGCCGGCGCCAGGTTGGTGAGCGCTTCCGCCACCGCCATACGAGCGGAGGCGGCGTGGGAGAGCAGCGCCACCGGGGTACGCTCGCCCATCGACATAGCTTCGCCGTGATAGCTGTCGTAGGTGGCAGCGGTGACGGCGCAATCGGCCACCGGGATCTGCCAGGGGCCAACCATCTGGTCGCGATTGACCAGACCGGTCACGCTGCGATCGCCGATGGTGATAAGGAAGGACTTCTCCGCCACGGTCGGCAGGCGCAGTACCCGCTCGGCCGCGTCACTCAAAGTGATGCCATCGAGCTGGAGCGCTTTGCCTTGTGCAGGCAGAGTCACCACGTCACGGTGCATCTTGGGCGCCTTGCCGAGCAGCACGTCCAGCGGCAGATCGATGGGCTGATTGTCAAAGTGGCTGTCAGAGAGGGTCAGATGCTTCTCTTCGGTCGCGGTACCGATGACGGCATAGGGGGCGCGCTCACGCTCGCACAGCGCCTTGAAGAACGGCAGCTTGTCCTGCGCTACCGCCAGCACGTAACGCTCCTGGGATTCGTTGCACCAGATCTCCAGCGGGCTCATGCCTGGCTCGTCGTTCGGGATGGCGCGCAAATCGAAACGGCCACCGCGCTCACCGTCGTTGACCAACTCCGGCATGGCGTTGGAGAGACCGCCCGCCCCCACGTCGTGGATGAAGACGATGGGGTTGTCGTCCCCCAGTTGCCAGCAGCGGTCAATCACCTCCTGACAGCGGCGCTCCATCTCGGGGTTGTCACGTTGCACCGAGGCAAAATCGAGATCTTCGGCCGACTGGCCGGAAGCCATGGAGGAAGCTGCGCCGCCGCCCAGACCGATGTTCATCGCCGGGCCACCCAGCACGATGAGGGCCGCCCCGACCGGGATCTCCCCTTTCTGGACGTGCTCGGAGCGGATATTGCCGATACCGCCCGCCAGCATGATGGGTTTGTGGTAGCCACGTACCTCGACGCCGTTGTGGCCCGGCACCTCCTCTTCGAAGGTACGGAAGTAACCGAGAATGGCCGGACGGCCGAACTCGTTGTTGAAGGCGGCGCCGCCGAGCGGCCCCTCCTGCATGATGTCAAACGCGCTGACGATGCGGCTCGGCTTGCCAAAATCCTGCTCCCAGGGCTGCTCAAAGCCGGGGATGCGCAGGTTGGAGACGGAGAAACCGACCAGACCCGCCTTGGGCTTGGCACCGCGACCGGTGGCACCCTCGTCGCGGATCTCGCCGCCTGAGCCGGTGGCTGCCCCCGGGAAGGGGGAGATGGCGGTCGGGTGGTTGTGGGTCTCCACCTTCATCAGGATGTCGACTTGCTCCTGATGATACTGGTACTCGCCGCTGGCCGGGCTCGGGAAGAAGCGGCCACCCTGGCTCCCTTCCATCACGGCGGCGTTGTCTTTATAAGCAGAGAGGACATGATCCGGCGTCTGCTCGAAGGTGTTCTTGATCATCTTGAACAGCGACTTGGGCTGCTGCTCACCATCGATGGTCCAGTCGGCGTTGAAGATCTTGTGGCGACAGTGCTCGGAGTTTGCCTGGGCAAACATGTAGAGCTCGATGTCGTTGGGGTTGCGACCCAGCCTGGTGAAATTCTCCACCAGATAGTCAATTTCGTCGTCGGCCAGCGCCAGACCCAGCGCCACGTTGGCCTCTGCCAAGGCTGCGCGGCCACCGCCCAGCACATCGACCTGGGTGAAGGGGCGCGGTTCGTGGTGGGCAAACAGAGCGCTCGCCGCTTCCATGTCGGCAAACACCGTCTCCATCATGCGATCGTGCAGCACGGCCGCCACATCGGCACGCTGGGCGGCGCTCAGCTCACCCTGCCCCTTGATGGTCAGGTAATAGGCAATACCACGCTCCAGCCGCTTGACCTGTTTCAGGCCGCAGTTGTGGGCGATGTCGGTTGCTTTGGAAGACCAGGGGGAGATAGTGCCGGGGCGGGGGGTAACAAGAAACAGCTGACCGCTGGGGGTGTGTTCGGGGATGGTCGGGCCATAGCGCAAGAGCTGGCCCAAGGTCGCTCGCTCGGGGGGAGAGAGGGGGCTTGTCAGCTCGGCAAAGTGCACATACTCGGCATAGACATCCTCTATCTCTACTCCGCTCTCTACTCCACTCTCGTTTCTCATCTGTGCGAAGCGTTGCAGCAGTTTTTGGACACGAAAATCAGACAGTGCTGGGGCACCACGCAAGATATCCATATGACCTTTCTCACCAAGTTTTAAAGTGGGGGGGAATTGAGACGCGCGTATTATAGGGATCTGGCTCACAGCGGACAAACGTTTTTCTCACTTCGAGCAGTGTGACTCTGCGCACACTCTCTGGTATAAAGGTGCCTCTTTTTTGACAAATGCCGATTTTTTCAACAAAGGTACTCACCTACTTGCGCTGCATTTTTCGACTGTTTATCGGGCTGTTGTTGACGCTGACGCTGGTTGGCTGCGACTTCTATAGCCCCTCCAGCCAGCTGGAGCAGATCCGCCAGCGAGGCGAGATCCGGGTTGGCACCATCTATGGTCCCACCTCTTATTACCAGCGTGACGACCTCGCCCAGGGGTTCGATTACGAGCTGGCACAAAATTATGCCGACTGGCTGGGGGTGACACTCACCATCATCCCGGTCAACACCACTGACGAACTGGTTACACTGCTGAAAAAGGGCAAAGTCGATCTGGCGGCAGCCGCCATCATGGTCACACCGGAACGTCGCGAGCTGTTTCGCTTCGGTCCGGGCTTCTACCAGGTCTCCCCCAAGCTGGTCTACCGTAACGGCAAGCCCAAGCCGGCCTCGTTGAACGACATAAAAGGCAAGCTGATGGTGGCCGCAGGCTCCACCGGGGAAGACCTACTCAAAGAGATGAGCAAAGAGAATCCGAAACTAGCCTGGAGCACCAGCCACAACGCCGATGTGGAGGAGCTGCTCAAGCAGGTGGTGGATGGCAAGATTGACTACACGGTGGTGCAGGATACCGTACTGGCACGCAGTCAGCGCTACTACCCCGAGCTCACCGAAGGGCTGACCCTGGCCCAGAAGCAGACTGTTGCCTGGGCCATGAGCAAGCTGCCCGATGACAGCCTCTACGCCAGCGTCATCGACTTTTTCGGTCAGCGATTTATGGATGGTGCCATCGCAAAGCTGGACGAGAAGTACTTCGGCCACGTGCAGAACTTCGACTTTGTCGATACCCGCACCTTCCTCAAGCGCGCCAAGAGTCTGCTGCCCAAGTACCAGCCGCTGTTCCAGACTCACGCCAAGAATATCGACTGGCGTCTGCTCGCCGCCATCAGCTATCAGGAGTCCCACTGGGACCCGCAGGCCCGCTCCTACACCGGCGTGCGCGGCATGATGATGCTGACCGAGCCCACCGCTAAGGCGATGGGGGTCAACAACCGGCTTCATCCGGAAGAGAGCATTAAGGGTGGCTCCCTCTATCTGCAACAGATGATGGAGAAGGTGCCGGATTCGGTGCCCGATGACGAGAAGGTGTGGTTTGCCCTCACCGCCTACAACATCGGTTACGGCCACATGATGGATGCCCGCCGCCTGACCAAAGAGCTCGGCAAGAATCCCGACGCCTGGAGCGACGTCAAGGATGTGCTGCCTCTGCTGCAGCAAGCACGCTGGCATCGCAAGGTGCGCTACGGTTATGCCCGCGGCAGCGAAGCTCGCAACTATGTCAACAACGTGCGTCAGTACTACCAGAGCCTGCTCTGGCTCGATAACGAGCAACAGAAGGCCCACCAGCGGGAGAGTCTCGACAACGACAGCGAGCCGGAGATCGCCGAGCGCCCGACTATCATCGCCGAAGTGGTCAATCAGATCACCATGCGCTAACCAGCCATTATTCGGCTGTCTTCACACAAACTTCTCTGTTACCATCGATTCACATCGGAGCCTATCCGAAATCGCATTGTTTTCATTATGTTGAGAGATTAAATAACAGCAATTTCGGATGGGCTCCATCAATGACCCAAGGCCGGGACGGCCACCTGAGTTGGGAGGAGACCAAGATGCAAAAACGTAGAAAAATCAGTCTGGTCAGAAAAGCGAAGTGCAGCTGGAGCCCCAGACGCAAACTCAAGCTTAATGACATCAAGCGCAACCTGTGGCGCAGAAATCGATCCTATACCCTGCTTATTGCAGAGCACACAGCATAAACCCGGCATTCGCCGGGTTTTTTATCTTCTTTCTCACCTGAATATCGTCTTAAACCAGCTCAGCCTTGAACTGTACCGTCCGCTTGGAGATCAGCGAGTTGCAGTGGTTGCAGAAGTAATCCACCGCACCACACGCCTTGAGCCGCTCCAGCTCCATATGGCAGGTGGGACAGAGCGCGGTGACCCGCACAATGGCCTGGCACTGACCACAGGTTTGCTCCTTGCTGCGGGTATCCAGTTCAGCCTGGCATGATGGACAAAGCAGAGCTTCCATAGTCGACTCCTCATAAAGTGAACCTGCGATAGGCTTGCCCATGGCGGGTTCCCCTCCCCGCCAGACATTACGCCACTGCAGGGGGAATAACAGAGCGGCTGCCGGTGAGGGCAGCCGCCAGGGCTTATTTCTTCTTCATTTTCAGCAGCCGTTTGCGCTGACGTTCCTGACTCAGGGTCATGGTGTTCTTCTTCCCTTCAAACGGGTTGACCGACTCCTGGAACTCGACCCGGACCGGCGTCCCCATGATCTTCAGCGACTTGCGGAAGTAGTTGATGAGGTAGCGCTTGTAGGAATCCGGCAAGTCATTGAGCTGGTTGCCGTGGATCACGATGCGCGGCGGGTTGTAGCCACCGGCGTGAGCATACTTGAGTTTGACGCGGCGACCATTGACCATCGGCGGCTGGTGATCTTCCTGCGCCATCTGCATAATGCGGGTCAGCATCGCCGTGCTGGTGCGGCGGGTGGCGGACTGGTAAGCCTCCTGAATGGATTCAAACAGATGGCCGACACCGCTGCCGTGCAGGGCGGAGATGAAGTGGACGCGAGCGAAATCGATGAAGCCCAAGCGACGATCCAGCTCGTTCTTCACATCCTCTTTCACCTTCTGATCCAGACCATCCCACTTGTTCACCACCAGCACCACGGAGCGACCGGCGTGGAGCACATAGCCAAGGATGCTCAAGTCCTGATCGGTGATGGTCTCCTGGGCGTCGATCACCAGCAGGCAGACGTTGGCATCTTCGATGGCTTTCAGGGTCTTGATAACGGAGAACTTCTCCACCGTCTCGTGCACCTTGCCACGACGACGCACACCGGCGGTGTCGATAACCACATACTTCTGCTCGTCACGTTCCATTGGAATGTAAACGGAGTCACGGGTGGTGCCGGGCATGTCATAGACGATGACCCGATCTTCACCCAGCATACGGTTGGTCAGGGTAGATTTACCGACGTTGGGACGACCAACGATGGCGAACTTGATGGGCAGGTCGGCGAACGGGGTCTCCTTGGTGTCCTCTTTGGTATCGAGTTCACCGGCAGCCACCATGCGCAGCAGGGCTTCTTCGTCGAAGTCCTCCTCTTCCTCATCCTGCGCATCTTCATCGGTAGCGGAGTCGACCAGGGTCTCCAGATGGGGAGCCAGGGCCAGTTCCAGCAGGCTCAGCACGCCACGACCGTGGGCGGCCGCGATCTGGTAGACCTCGCCCAGCGCCAGACCGTAGAACTCGGAGACCGCGGAATCACCGTCGATACCGTCGGTCTTGTTGGCCACCAGAAATACCTTCTTGTGGGCCTTGCGCAGGTGCTCGGCAATGGCTTGATCCGCCGCGGTCAGACCGGCACGGGCATCCACCATGAACAGCACGACGTCCGCTTCTTCGATGGCCAGCAGAGATTGCTCGGCCATCTTCAGCTCGATCCCCTCTTCGGTGCCATCGATACCGCCGGTATCGACCACGATAAATTCCAGCTCGCCCAACTTCGCCTGACCGTATTTACGGTCCCGGGTCAGACCGGGAAAATCGGCAACCAGGGCATCCCGAGTACGGGTCAAGCGGTTAAAAAGGGTGGATTTCCCCACGTTGGGGCGGCCCACCAGGGCTACTACAGGAGTCATAAAAGCCTCATTCTCAAGACGACAAAGGCTCCGGGTCCGAAGACCAGGAGCCGGATATTCAGATTGACGGGCGATCAGGGACGCTGCAAAGCGTACAACTTGCCGTCACGGCTCTGCACATACAGGGTCTCGCCATCCACCAGCGGGGCGGCATAGAGACCACTGCTATCGAGCTGCTGCATCGCCTTGATGGTACCGTCGGTACGATCAAGCCAATACAGGTATCCTTCCACATCACCCACCACCACGTAGTCACCGAAGATAACTGGTGCAGTGACGGTACGATTTTCCAGCTGGGTGTTGGACCACAGCTCCAGACCGTTGCGACGGTCGATGGCAAACAGATGGCTGCGGCTGTCGGTCAGCACGATGGCATTGCCGGTCATCGCCAGATCGCGATAGCCGGAATACTTGCGCTTCCACACTTCATCGCCGGTCATCAGCTTGCGCGCCATCAGCTGACCGTTGTAGGCGATGGCGTAGAGCTCATCACCGGCAATCAGCGGGCTGGCATCGACGTCAACCATACGGTCCAGCTCGGTGGCACCGCGCGGATCAGCCACCTTGGACTGGCGCACCGGCTGGCCATTGCTCAGCAGGGCGATGCCCACCTTGCCATCGGCACGACCGTAAATCACGGCGCCGTTGGTGATCACCGGTGCACCGGCACTGCGCAGGGTCAGCGGCGGCTGCTCTTCGGAGAGCGACCACTGCATCTTGCCTTCATCAGTGTCGAGGGCGATCAGGCGACCGGAGGTGGTCAACACCACCACGCGGCCATCTTCCACCGCAGGGCTTGCCACCACTTCGCCGGGCACATTGGTCTGCCACAGCACTTCGCCATTCTCTTCGTTCAGGGCGTAGACCACCCCGTTCTCGGAGCCGAGGAACAGCTTGCCGTAACGGGAGACCAGACCACCGGAGAGGCGAGCACTGCGCTTGTCGGCGTTGATCGGCAAGTCAGCCAGATCCACGCTCCACAGCTCCTTGCCGCTTTCGCGGTCAAAGGCGGTCACATCGCCATCGCGGGCCGCCGCGTAGATGCGATCCTCTTCCACCACCGGCTTGAGCTGGGAGTAAAAGTCACCGATGCCATCACCCACAGTGGATGACCATGCGGTGTCGGCAGTGAAGGCAGATTCAACCTTGGGCAGCGGCGCCATCGGGTTGAGATCCTCTTCGGAACTGAACAGGGAGCACCCCTGCAGAGCGAAGGAGACCGCAGCCCCCAGCGCCACCATCTTGAATAGATTACGCATCCGGTGCCTCACCAGTCGCAACGGCCGGCAGGGCCAGATCGTCCATTTTCAGCTTGAGCTCGGCGCTACCCTGCAGGCCGCCGGCATCGGCCGCTGCCTGATAGGCATCACGAGCCTCTTCGGTCTTGCCCTGCTTTTGCAGCACATCACCACGGGCTTCGGCTACCTGCGCCTTGAAGGCCTCATTCTGGATGGTCGCCAGCTTGGCCAGCGCTTCATCTGCCTTGCCCTGATCATTCAGCACACGGGCCAGACGCAGCGCCGCGATGGGACGAATGCTCTCGTCACCCGTAGTCGCCACCAGCTCCAACTGCTCGGCAGCCAGATCCAGCTTGCCCGCCTTGACGGCAGCGGCAGCCAGTTGCAACGCGGCCAGTTCACCGTAGGAGTCACCCTTGTTGGCGGTGACAAACTGCTGTGCCTGCTCGAAACCGGCGGCATCGCCCTTGGCAAGCTGCTCAATCACCTGGTTGTAAGAGTGGGAGGAGGCCTCCATGGTCTCTTGCTGGTGCTGGTTGTAATAGCGCCAGCCGAACAGACCGACCAGACCGATCACGGTCCCGGCAATCACCGAGGTTCCGTTCTCTTTCCACCACTCCTTGATAACCTCAACCTGTTGTTCTTCGGTGGTATAGACTTCCACAGCTTACTCTCCTTTGGCTGCCAGCAGGGCAATGGCGGCGTCAACCTTGACGGTCTGTTGCTCGGCCTGACCACGCAGATATTTGATAGTGATCTCCCCGTTTTGCACCTCGGTCTCGCCAAGGATCAGGGCGATTGCCGCGCCGCTCTTGTCGGCACGTTTGAGTTGTTTCTTGAAGTTGCCACCACCGCAGTGGCTCATGAGGCGCAGGTCCGGCAGGGCATCGCGCAGACGCTCGGCCAGCTGGAAGCCAGCCTTTTCGGTCCCCTCGCCCACCATCGCCAGATAGACATCCACCGCCGGGCGGATATCGGCGTTGAGCTCGAGGGTCTCCAGCATCAGCACCAGACGCTCCATGCCCATGGCAAAGCCCACGGCCGGGGTCGGTTGACCGCCCAGCTGCTCTACCAGACCATCGTAGCGGCCACCGGCACAGACGGTGCCCTGGGCACCCAGACTGCTGGTGACCCACTCGAACACGGTCAGGTTGTAGTAGTCAAGACCACGCACCAGACGCTCGTTCACTTCGTATTTGATACCGGCAGACTCGAGCAGGCGCTTGAGCCCCTCGAAGTGAGCCAGGCTCTCTTCGCCCAGATGGTCGAACAGACGCGGGGCACCCGCCAAAATGGCCTGCACCTTTTCATCCTTGGAGTCGAGCACCCGCAGCGGGTTGCTGTACATGCGGCGCTGGCTCTCTTCGTCCAGCTGCTCCTTGTACTGCTCCAGATAGGCCACCAGCGCATCGCGGTAAGCGGCACGCTCGGCGCTCTGACCCAAGGTGTTGAGCTGCAGGGTGACATGCTCGCTGATGCCAAACAGACGCCACAGGCGGTGGGTCAGCATGATCAGCTCGGCGTCAATGTCCGGCCCGTTGATGCCAAACAGCTCGACACCGAACTGATGGAACTGGCGGTAACGGCCCTTCTGGGGACGCTCGTGACGGAACATGGGGCCCATGTACCACATCCGGCGTTCCTGGTTGTAGAGCAGACCGTGTTCGATACCGGCACGGACGCAGCTGGCGGTCCCTTCCGGACGCAGGCTCAAGCTGTCGCCGTTACGGTCTTCAAAGGTGTACATCTCTTTTTCGACCACGTCGGTCACTTCACCGATGGCGCGCTTAAACAGATGAGTCTGCTCGACAATCGGCATGCGCACTTCGCTGTAGCCATAGCTGGCAACGACCTGGCGCAGGATCTGTTCAACCTTCTGCCATACCGGGCTCTGCTCCGGCAGGCAATCATTCATACCGCGAATAGCTTGGATCTGTTTTGCCACGTTGATACTCGAGAAAAAGAGGTAAAATTTGGCCGCATTATAGGGATTTTCCCCCCCAAGGTAAAATCAGGGAATCCGGATGCGGGATTTAAAATCAGTCACCTGGAAAAAGGGCCACCCAATGTGGCCCTGTTTCGCTCACTCCTTGTCCATCGGGATCCGGTTGGCGGGATCCAGCATGGCGGCGCGGGCGCGAATGCGGCGCTCCAGAGTTGGAATGAGATCCTTGTTGTCGAGCCGATCGACCCGCTGGCCCCCCTCATAGAAGGCACTCTTGTTGGCGGCACCCGCCAGACCAAGGTCGGAGACCAGCGCTTCACCCGGGCCGTTCACCACGCAACCGATGATGGAAACATCCATCGGTGTGATGATGTCTTCGAGCCGCTCTTCCAGCGCATTGACGGTAGCGATCACATCGAACTCCTGCCGTGAGCAGGATGGGCAAGCGATAAAGTTGATGCCACGGGAGCGAATACGGAGGGATTTGAGGATATCGAAACCGACCTTCACCTCCTCCACAGGATCCGCCGCCAGCGAGATACGCAGGGTATCGCCGATGCCGTCGGTAAGCAGCATACCCAGACCGATGGCAGACTTCACCGCACCGGCACGGAAACCGCCCGCTTCGGTGATGCCAAGGTGCAGCGGCTGTTCAATCTGCTTGGCCAGCAGGCGATAGGCACCGACTGCCAGGAACACATCGGAAGCCTTGACGCTCACCTTGAAATCCTGGAAATCGAGGCGATCGAGATAGTCCACGTGACGCATGGCGGACTCTACCAGCGCTTCTGGGGTCGGCTCGCCGTACTTCTCCTGGATATCTTTCTCCAGCGACCCGCCATTGACCCCGATACGGATCGGGATATTGAGGTCGCGCGCGCAATCGACCACCGAGCGCACCCGCTGCTCATTGCCGATGTTGCCCGGGTTGATACGCAGGCAGTCGGCACCGTACTCGGCCACTTTCAGGGCGATGCGATAGTCGAAGTGGATATCGGCAACGATGGGGATGCGGGTCTGCTGCTTGATCAGCCGGAAGGCTTCCGCCGCTTCCATGGTGGGCACGGAGACACGGACGATATCGGCGCCGACCCGCTCGATCCGCTGGATCTGCTCGATGGTGGCGGCGACATCTGTGGTCTTGGTGTTGGTCATGGTCTGCACGGTAATGGGGGCATCGCCCCCAACCGGTACATTACCAACCATGATCTGTCTGGATTTACGACGAATGATGGGTGATTCGTGAGAAGACATGGGAAACAGATTACTCCTGCGGCAGTGAGAAGCGGGCTGTACGACCGTTGTTGTAACGGCTCATATCAAACGACTGACCCTTGTAGTCAAGCTTGACGGCCATGGGCGCGCCAATGATGAACTTCAGGGGCTCGGCGCCTTCCAGCACCAGCTCGTCGTTGGCCTTCTTCAGACCACTGAACAGGGTCTTGCCGTTGGCATCCTTCACATCCAGCCAGCAATCGGCGGTGAAGCTCATCTTCAGTTGCGGCGCAGTCGCCGGATCAACGACAGCCTCTTCAGATTCGGTGCCATTGGCGCCGGATACCGCAGCATCGGTCGCAGTGCCGACAGCCGCGCTGACATCGGTCGGGGCAACAGCCGCAGAAGCAGGCGCCAGGGTAGCAGTCGCATCGGAGACCACTGCAGGGGCAGCCACGTCCGTGGCGGCCGGTGCGATGGCAGCGCCTTCCACCGGGGCGGTGTTGATCGCATCGGGCTGCGTGATAGCCGGTTCAGCCGGAGTCGAACCGGTTGCACTCATCTCGGTGGCTGCCAGGGCTTCATCACCGGCGGAGCGGCGTGAAGTACTCTGCCACCACCAGGCGACCGAGAGCGCAATCAACACCAGAATAACCAGCCAGGTGGCTACCTTGAGCCGATTGTCGTTGGCTTGCTGGCGAGAGCGACGGGAGAAGCTCTGCATGTCGATATTGTCGGGAGGAGTCAGACCCAGCTTGTCGTAAGCGGCCAGAATGGTCTCTTCCGGGATCCCGACCAACTTGGCATAGGTACGCAGATAGCCCCGAATAAAGGTATGGGACGTATGTTTGTCGTAGGTATCCGATTCGATGGCGGCGATCAGGGTCAGACGAAGGTGAATGCGGGACGCAACCTGTTCTCGTGTCCAGCCAAGCTGTTCACGGGCATTGCGCAGCAGCTGGCCTGGACCTGCTGCCTGGGAGTCGTCTTGTTGGAAATCGTGTGGCTGTTCAATAGTCATTGGCTAAATAACGCTTGGCTTGTTGCGAAGTGGGATATTGCCTTACCAGCTCAGTCCCGAATTGGTGAAGTAATGCCGGCTTGTCCATTGCCTGTGCCAATCTGAGTCTCAACCAGAGACTCTCCTCATTCTCGTCTGACACATCGGCAAAACGGGCGAGGTAGGACTGCACATCAGGCAGCTTGCCATCTTTCATGGAAAGCTCGGCCAAGTCCAGCAATAACCCTGGATTGCGGGGATTATACCCCAAGGCCAGGAGATAGTACTCGGTTGCTTTATCATTTCTGCGATTTTGCAGGGCACAAAGTGCCGCATTTTCATAGGTATCGGCAATCTTCACATAGCCTGGTTGAATAACAGCCTGGTTGAATGCCTTGTCTGCCTCATCATAACGGCCACGATCACAGAGGAAGGCGCCATAGTTGTTCATTGCGTCAGCATTGGACGGATCCATGGCAAGGGCGTTCTTGTAATGCTCTTCAGCCGCCTTGAAATCCCCCACCCTCTGGTAGAAGTAGGCAAAACCGATCTGCACCTGAGGATTGGAGGGGTCATACTGGAGGGCGCGATCAAGATTGAACTTGGCCTGCTCGGCATTGCCCTGACGCAGGTACTGGATACCCAGGTCGAGGCGGGTTTGGGCAGCCGCCTTGAGGTCAGGACCCACTTCACGCTGGGTCGAGTTCTGGCCAGCGTAAGTGGTCTCGGTCACACAGCCTGGCAGCGCGCAGAGCGCTGCCACTACGATCAATGTACGTGTATCCATTCCCTGTCTATACAATGGCTTAGCATTTAAACCATTTTGACGGAAATCCCATCCTGTTGCATCCGATTTTTGATAGTTCGCTTGGTACGGTCAATCACGTCACCCACCAGCTGACCACAGGCGGCATCAATGTCATCACCACGGGTCTTGCGGACAATCACGGTGAAACCGTACTCCATCAGCACCTTGGAGAAGCGATCGATACGGCTATTGCTCGGCTTGCCATAAGGGTTGCCCGGGAAGGGGTTGAACGGGATCAGGTTGATCTTGCTCGGGGTATCCTTGAGCACCTTGGCCAGCTCGTGAGCATGCTGCATATCGTCATTGATATGATCGAGCAGCACATATTCGACGGTCACCCGACCACCGTTGGCATTGGATTTGGCCAGGTAACGACGGACACCGGCGAGGAACTCCTCGATGTTGTACTTGTCGTTAATCGGCATGATCTCTGAACGCAACTTGTCGTTCGGGGCGTGCAGGGAGATAGCCAGCGCCACGTCGATCTGGTCACCCAGCTTGTCCAGCGCAGGTACCACGCCAGAGGTGGAGATGGTCACCCGGCGCTTGGAGATGCCAAAGCCGTAGTCATCCATCATCAGACGCATGGCGGGCACCACGTTGGCGAGGTTGAGCAGCGGCTCGCCCATCCCCATCATCACCACGTTGGTGATGGGACGCTTGCCACCGACCACGCGGGCCGCACGCCACACCTGACCGATGATCTCGGAGACTTTCAGATTGCGGTTGAAGCCTTGTTGAGCCGTGGAGCAGAACTTGCACTCCAGCGCACAGCCAACTTGAGAGGAGACGCAGAGGGTCGCGCGGTCATCTTCCGGGATGTAGACGGTCTCTACCTCCTGATCGCCCACCTGCAGAGCCCACTTGATGGTGCCATCCGCGGAGCGCTGCTCGCGGCTGATCTCGGGCGCCTTGATCTCGGCGATCGCCTTGAGGCGCTCTTTGAGCACCTTGTTGACGTTGGTCATCTGATCGAAATCATCACACCCAAAGTGATAGATCCACTTCATGACCTGATCTGCCCGGAATGGCTTCTCGCCCAGTTCGACGAAAAAGGCACGCATGGCATCCCGATCAAGATCCAGCAGGTTGATTTTTGTTTCGCTCATCAATGGCCTCAGTTCAAACACTTCATCAATTATTGGCTGACGACGTCAGGGGGCGGCATTGTACAAATAATGGGTCTGGCTTTCCACCTGGAGAATAGAGGGATATTGCGTAAACAGCGAAAACAACAAAGGGAGCCGAGGCTCCCTTGGGTCATCATCCACAAAAATCAGCCGCGCGGGCAGATCTCGTTGTCAGAGAAGAAGTAGGCAATTTCGCGGGCAGCGGATGCAGGTGCATCGGAGCCATGCACTGCGTTGCGATCGATGCTCTCGGCATAACAGGCACGCAAGGTACCAGCCAGCGCCTCTTTCGGGTTGGTAGCGCCCATGATCTCGCGATTGCGACGGATGGCGTCTTCCCCTTCCAGCACCTGCACCATGACAGGGCCAGAGGTCATGAAGCTGACCAGATTGTCATAAAAAGGCTTGCCCTGATGCTCGGCATAGAAACCGGCAGCCTGTTCACTGCTCATGTGAAGCATTTTGGATGCCACCACTTTCAAGCCTGCACTTTCGAAACGGCTATAGATGGCACCGATCAGGTTCTTGCTGACAGCATCCGGTTTGACGATAGAGAAGGTACGTTCGATGGCCATTGATATCTTTCCTTAACTACAGAGTTTTATTGTTAGAATCCATGTTCGCTGGCGATTATACGTAAACAAAAACCGGAAAAACACACAAACAAGCAACTTTTTATTAAACATCACTCCCTTGCAATCAACATCCACACTCATCTTGACCGAGCAGAGCCGGAAAATATGTGCGCTTGCGCACGATAGTTACCTTAAGCCGCCAAAACCCCATCTTTTGTTCACAATTCGAACAGCATGAAAAAGGCACCCGAAGGTGCCTTGTCTCGCCTATTTGGCTTCCGCCAGCAAGGCCCGCGCTATGGTGCGCATCCCCAGGGTATTGGCCCCCGGCGCCCAGAGGGCATCGCCGTTGTCACTGAAGCAGGCGGCCAGATCGATATGCAACCAGCCCATCCCTTCGTTGGCAACGAAACGGGAGAGGAAACCCGCCGCGTTGGAGGCGCCACCCGGCCCGCCCCCCTTCACCGGACGGCTGTTGGCCGTGTCGGCGTAATGGGAGGGGCACTGCTGGCGGTGCCAGGGCTCCAGCGGCAGCGGCCAGGCTGGCTCATGCTCGGCATCGGCATAGGTCATGGCCCGGCTTACCAGCCCTTTATCGAGGCCAAACAGGGCATTGTAGCGCGCACCCAGCGCCATCACGGCTGCGCCGGTCAGGGTCGCGGCATCGATGATCAGCGATGCACCGGACTCGCTCGCCAGTTGCAGGCCGTCGGCCAGCACCAGCCGTCCCTCGGCATCGGTATTCACAATCTCGACCGTGGTGCCGTTCTTGTAGGTGAGGATGTCGCCCAGCTTGTAGGCGTGGCCGGAGACCAGGTTCTCGGCGCAGCAGAGGATCAGCTTCACCCGCTTGTCGAGCCCGCGCAGCATGGCCAGCGCCAGCGCACCGGTGACAATCGCCGCACCACCCATGTCGCACTTCATGGTGAGCATCCCCTCGGAGCTCTTCATGGAGTAGCCGCCGGAGTCAAAGGTGATCCCCTTGCCCACCAGCGCTGCCGCTACCGGCGCCTTGGGGTCACGCCCCGGGTTGAAGTCGAGCTCCAGCAATACCGGTTCGCGCGCACTGCCGCGGCCCACCTGATAGAGGCCGACCCAGCCCGCCTGTTGCAGCGCTTCGCCTTTCAAAATGCGATGACTCACCTTGTCCGGCGCCAGCTCGGTAATAAAGGAGGCCGCTTCCACCGCCAGCTCCAGCGGGCCCAACTGCTCCGGGGTGGCATTGGTCATCTCGCGCACCCAGCGGCCGCAGAGCCAACGCGCTTCCAGCTCCTCTCTGTCCTCTTCCGAGGACATGGCCCACTGCAGTTGCACCTCCGCCTTGGGGGTTTGCAGCCCTTGGGCAAAAGCCCACTGCTGTTCACGCTCCCAGTGACCAGCTAGGGTCACTTTCTGGATCCCCTGCTGGCAGAGGCGACGGGCCGCCTGCTGGATATCGAGCAGCGGATTGGCCGTCACCAGATGGATCACCATGCCGTCGGCGCGGTGAGAGAGCAGCGCCCCCTCCCCCCACTCGGCCGGTGCAAATTCACGACTTAACCAGACATTCATGCGGTCACCTCCTGCAGCCAGCGGGCGATGGTGCGCAGACCGTGCCCCTTGGCGCCGGTCGCCCAGAGATCGTTGCCCGATTTCTGATAAGAAGCCGCCAGATCCAGGTGCACCCAGCCCTTGCCCTCATCGCGCACGAAGCGGGAGAGAAACGCAGCAGCCGTGGTGGCACCGGCCGTGCCTTCTGCCGAGGCGACGTTGCCCAGATCGGCAAAGGCCGAGGTGAGCTGGCTGGCATGCCAGGGCTCCAGCGGCAGCGCCCACGCCTGCTCGTTTTCCACCTTGGCGGCGGCCAGCGCACGCTGCTGTTCGGTCTCATCGAGGGCAAACACCGCATTATAATCGCGTCCCAGCGCCATCTTGGCGGCGCCGGTCAGGGTGGCAGCGTCAAGGATATAAGCTGCACCGCTGTCGGAAGCCGCCATCAGGCCATCGGCCAGCACCAGACGACCTTCCGCATCGGTGTTCTGGATCTCGACCGAAACCCCGTTCTTGTAAGTGAGGATGTCGCCCAGCTTGAAGGCGTGGCCGGAGACCAGGTTCTCGGCGCAGCAGAGAATGAGCTTCACCCGCTGGTTCAGACCGCGGCTGATAGCCAGCGCCAGCGCGCCGGTCACCATGGCGGCACCGCCCATATCGGACTTCATCGGCAGCATGTTGTCAGAGGACTTCATGGAGTAGCCACCGGAATCGAAAGTGATCCCCTTGCCCACCAGCGCCGCCACCACGGGCGCATTGCGATCACCGGTCGGGTTGTAGTCAAGCTCCAGCAGCACAGGCTCGCGCTCGCTGCCACGGCCAACCGACCAGATCCCGATATGGCCGGACTCGCGCAGCGCTTCACCGGCGGTGATACGGGCAATAACCTGATCCCCGGCGATACCACGAATGAGCAACAGGGCCGATTCCGCCAGACTCATGGGGTAGATCTCTTCCGGACAGCCATTGGTGATGTCACGTACCCAGCGAGCCGCCTTGAGCAGCGCATCCAGTTCACGGGCTTCCGCGTCGCTCTGCTGGCCGAAATCCAGTTCACGCGCACCCTTGGCGGCGTAGAACCCCTGGGCGAACGCGTAGCGACGCTCCAGATCCCACCCCTCACCGGCCAGCGTCACCCGCTTGATCCCGCTCGATTCGAGGCGACGGGCGGCGCGCTGAACGGTGCGCAGAATATCCTTCTCCTGACCGGCGGTACCAAGATGGATCAGAGCCTCGTCGCCATTGAAACTGAGCTGGGCGCCCTCGCCCCAACAGGCGGCCGCAGCCTGGGTGGATAACGCTACCTTCATCATGTCAGCCATCGTGTTTGCTTCCTTTTTACTGGCACTATGTATAAGCACTCTTTATGGGAAAGAGCTTATTGGCAAAGAGAGAATAACGAATACAAAAAAGGCCGTGCCCCCGAGGGTCACGGCCTTCCACCATATCACTGAAGCACCACAGGATGCTGCACGTGCAATTCACTCATGTGTAATTAATGGCGTTCAGAGGCAAGGTTCAGGGTGTACTTGGGCAATTCCACCACCAGATCCTCGTCCGCCAGTTTTGCCTGGCAGCTGAGGCGCGATTCCGGCTCTAACCCCCACGCCTTGTCCAGCATGTCGTCTTCCAGCTCGTCACTTGGCTCGAGCGAGTCAAAGCCCTCGCGCACCACGCAGTGGCAGGTGGTGCAGGCACAGGATTTCTCGCAGGCGTGCTCGATTTCGATACCGTTGCGCAGCGCCACATCCAGAATGGTCTCGCCGCTTTGCCCCTCGAGGGCGGCGCCATCCGGACAGAGTACGGGATGAGGAAGAATGATCAGTTTTGGCATATTACACCTTGTTGACGTTTTGTCCGGTCAGCACCTTGCGGATGGAGGCGTCCATCCGGCGGGCTGCAAACTCGCCACTGACAGCATCGGCTGCCTCAATGGCTTCTTTGATTTGATGGGTTGCGCCGCTGTTGCGCATGGTCAGCAGATGGGCGATGGCGGCATCAATCTCGGCACGCTCGGCAGCATTGAGCAGGGCATCGCCATCGGCGGCCAGCGCCGCATTGAGACTCTCGACCACCCGGTCGGCTTCAACCTGCTGCTCGGCCAGCATGCGGGCATCCATATCCTGCTGGGCGTTCTCGATGGAGGCACTCAGCATGTTGAGGATATCCTGCTCCGCCAGCCCGTAAGAGGGCTTGACCTGGATCTCGGCCTGCACGCCGGAGGATTTCTCCATGGCGCTGACCGAGAGCAGACCATCCGCATCCACCTGGAAGGTGACGCGAATATGGGCGGCGCCGGCTGCCATCGGCGGAATACCGGTCAGGGTAAAGCGGGCCAGGGAGCGGCAATCGGCTACCAACTCGCGCTCACCCTGTACCACGTGAATGGCCATGGCGGTCTGACCATCCTTGAAGGTGGTGAACTCCTGGGCACGGGCCACCGGAATGGTGGTGTTGCGCGGGATCACTTTCTCGGCGAGGCCACCCATGGTCTCCAGACCCAGCGACAAGGGGATAACGTCCAGCAGCAGCATCTCGGCATCAGGCTTGTTGCCCACCAGAATATCGGCCTGGATGGCGGCGCCGATGGCGACCACTTTATCCGGATCGATGCTGGTCAGCGGCGTACGCTGGAAGAACTCGCCCACCAGTTCACGCACCAACGGCACCCGGGTGGAGCCACCGACCATCACCACTTCCAGCACTTCCACCTGCTCAAGGCCCGCATCGCGCAGGGCGCGGCGACAGGCCAGCAAGGTCCGTTTCACCAGCGGGGTGATGAGTTCATCAAACTGGCTGCGGCTCACTGAACCCTGCCAGCCGGCAAAGGTGCAGGGAACGCTGTCGGTATCGGTGAGGCCGTGCTTGACGGCCGCGGCCACATCCAGCAGCTCGCGCTGCAGATGGGCATCCAGCTCACCGGAGAGGCCCGCTTGCTCCTTGATCCAGTCCGCCAGCAGGTGATCAAAATCATCACCGCCGAGGGCGGAATCGCCGCCGGTCGCCATCACTTCAAACACACCGCGGTGCAGACGCAGGATGGAGATATCGAAGGTGCCGCCCCCCAGATCGTAAACCGCGATCACCCCTTCCTGACCGGAGTCAAGGCCATAGGCAATCGCGGCCGCGGTCGGCTCGTTGAGCAGACGCAGTACGTGCAGACCGGCCAGACGGGCCGCATCCTTGGTCCCCTGACGCTGGGCATCATCGAAATAGGCGGGCACGGTAATGACCACGCCATCGAGATCGCCCCCGAGAGTCTGGGCGCCACGCTCGGCCAGCTTTTTGAGGATTTCGGCCGAGACCTGCACCGGATTGACCAGCCCCTGACGGGTTTGCAGTTGCGGCATGCCATTGTCGGCGGCAACAAACTGGTAAGGCTGCTGGCGGGTATCGATATCGGCCAGCGCCTTGCCCATCATCCGTTTGACCGAGACGATGGTGTTGTGAGGATCGAGCGCCGCTTCGCGCTTGGCATCAATCCCGACTCGAATGGCGTCGCTTTGATAGTGCACCACTGACGGGAGCAGGTCGCGCCCTTGCTCATCGCAAAGGGTATCGGCGTGACCACTGCGAACCGCAGCGACGAGAGAGTTGGTGGTGCCGAGATCGATCCCGACGGCACGTTTGTGCTGATGAGGAACAGCGCTCTGGCCGGGTTCGGCGATTTGCAGTAATGCCATGGGTAATGAAACTTCCAGCGTTAAAGGATCAAGACTCGAGAAGCGAGTCTTCGAATCGTTCCAGCTCTTCGAGGAGCTTGTCGACAAACTTGAGTTTGCGAACGCAATCAGCGGCAACGAGATCTCTGCCGGCGGCAAGAGACTCGGTCAGCTGCTGCATCAACATCTGGTGATCATGCCTGATCTCGCTGCGAAAATCCTTGATGGCGCGCTCAGGGTCTGCGTCATCTTTCAGATCGGCCAGACGCTCGCGCCACTCCAGCTGCTGCATCAGAAACGCGGTATCTTGCAGAGTCTGCTGTTCACCACGGATATCGGTGCCACGCAGGGAGAGCAGATATTCTGCACGGCGCAGCGGCGCCTTGAGGGTGGTGAATGCTTCGTTGATCTGGGCGGCACGTTGCACCGCTGCCAGCTGCTCCCGTTCGGGGGCGGTGGCAAAACGATCAGGATGGAATTGGGTTTGCAGCTGGCGGTAGGTATCAGCCAACTGACGGGTATCGAGCTCGAAGCCTTCAACCAGCCCAAACAGCTCGAAATGATTCATGCAAACCTCTTGGAAACGTTCGCCACAACCTCACTCGCCCCTGGCAAATGAGATGTGGTTGAACGGGTCATGGGCGACCCGCTCAACCACAGACGAAGGATCATTGACGTCAAACATCTCAGACACTGAAGCTTTCGCCGCAACCACACTCGCCTTTGGCGTTGGGATTATTGAACTGGAAGCCCTCGTTGAGGCCCTCCTTGACGAAATCCAGCTCGGTGCCATCCAGATGGATCAGGCTCTTGGCATCAACAATAATCTTGACGCCCTGCTGCTCGAACACCTGATCCTCATCGGTCAGTTCATCAACGAACTCAAGCACGTAGGCAAGACCGGAGCAGCCTGTGGTTTTGACGCCGAGGCGCAGGCCAATGCCCTTGCCCCGGTTAGCCAGAAAAGAGGAAACCCGTGCCGCGGCGGCATCTGTCATGGTAATAGCCATACTGCTCTCCGGCGCTTAGAGACCTTTCTTCTGCTTGTAATCGGCGATGGCGGCCTTGATGGCGTCCTCAGCCAGAATGGAGCAGTGGATCTTCACCGGTGGCAGGGCCAACTCTTCAGCGATATCTGTGTTCTTGATGCCAGCCGCTTCGTCCAGGGTCTTGCCCTTGACCCATTCGGTCACCAGGGAGCTGGAGGCGATGGCGGAACCGCAGCCGTAGGTCTTGAACTTGGCATCTTCGATGATGCCTTCGTCGCTGATCTTCAGTTGCAGCTTCATCACGTCGCCACAGGCGGGCGCACCGACCATGCCGGTTGCAACGCTGGGATCATTCTTGTCGAAACCACCGACGTTGCGAGGATTCTCGTAGTGGTCGATTACTTTTTCACTGTACGCCATATCTCACTCCTGCTAATTCTGTTGCTCACTAACCAAATAGATCAGTGATGAGCCCATTCGACCGTGTTCAGATCGACGCCGTCTTTGTACATCTCCCACAGAGGGGACATCTCACGCAGACGACCGATGGAGTCACGAATAAGCTTGACCGCGTAGTCAATCTCTTCCTCGGTGGTGAAGCGACCCATGCTGAAACGGATGGAGCTGTGTGCCAGCTCGTCGTTCAGACCCAGTGCGCGCAGCACATAGGAAGGTTCCAGGCTGGCGGAGGTACAGGCCGAACCGGAAGAGACTGCCAAATCTTTCAGCGCCATGATGAGGGATTCCCCTTCCACATAGGCAAAGCTGACGTTGAGGTTGCCCGGAACACGTTGCTCCAGATCGCCATTGATGTAGACGGCTTCAATGTCCTTGATGCCATTCCACAGACGCTGGCGCAGTGCCAAGATACGCTCGCCTTCACTCACCATCTCTTCTTTGGCGATGCGGAAAGCTTCGCCCATCCCGACGATCTGGTGGGTCGGCAGAGTACCGGAACGCATGCCGCGCTCGTGGCCGCCACCGTGCATCTGGGCTTCCAGACGAACGCGGGGTTTGCGGCGAACAAACAGTGCACCGATCCCTTTCGGACCGTACACCTTGTGCGCTGAGACGGAGAGAAGGTCCACTTTCAGTGCTTCCACATCTACCGGGATCTTGCCCACACTCTGAACGGCATCCACGTGCAGCAGGATCTTGCGGGAACGGCACAACTCGCCGATGGCGGCAATGTTCTGAACCACGCCGATTTCGTTGTTCACATGCATGATGCTGACCAGGATGGTGTCATCACGCATGGCATTCTCGATCATCTCGATAGTGAACAGGCCGTTGGGCATCGGCTCAAGATAGGTCACCTCGAACCCTTCACGCTCCAGCTGGCGACAGGTATCGAGCACCGCCTTGTGTTCGGTCTTGGAGGTGATGATGTGCTTGCCCTTGCTGGCATAGAAGTGGGCAACACCCTTGATGGCCAGGTTATTGGATTCGGTAGCACCGGAAGTGAAGACGATCTCGCGGGGATCGGCACCGATCAGATCTGCCACTTGATTACGGGCCAGATCCACCGCCTCTTCGGCTTGCCAGCCAAAGCGGTGAGAACGGGAAGCCGGATTGCCGAACAGGCCATCCATGGTGAGACACTGCATCATTTTTTCTGCGACACGCGGGTCCACCGGACAGGTTGCCGAATAATCAAGGTAAATAGGCAGTTTCATGTTTTTCTCCGTCACAGTCCGGGTCATACAGAGTCCCGCTGTGGAAAGCACGTTTATAGTTGGACTTTCAAGCTCACATCGCCGTGTTCTGCCCGATCAACCAGGGACAACACGGTCTTCATTTGTTCATCTTGCTTGCCGGCAATCCGGCGCACATCGGCCTGGCGTACCAGCTCAGCCAGCGTGATATCCCCGAGGAAGCTGGAGATCCGCTCACTCAAATCACGCCACAGGGAGTGAGTCAGGCACTGGGTACCGCCGTGGCAACCGCCCTTGCCGAGACACTTGGTGGCATCGACCGACTCATCGACCGCGGTGATCACCTGACCAACCGAAATCTCGCCTGGGGCCAAACCGAGGCGATAACCACCGCCCGGGCCACGCACACTGCTCACCAGACCGTGTTTGCGCAGGCGGGCAAAGAGCTGCTCGAGATAGGACAACGAGATGCCCTGGCGCTCGGAAATATCGGCAAGGGGGACGGGCCCCTGCTCTGCATGCAGCGCCACGTCAAGCATGGCGGTTACAGCGTAACGTCCTTTTGAAGTCAGTCTCATGTGCCTTACCGTCTTGCGAAGCAATTTAATGGGGCACATGGTCACATACCCGACCAAATCAGTCAAGTATATGGTTGAGTAAATCAGTCGGATTAATCCGGTACGCGCGCTTTCTGCACCGAGGTCAGAATACCGCGCAGAATGTTGAGCTCCGCAGCTTCCGGCCGAGCCCGATTGAACAAGCGACGCAGCTTGCTCATCACATGACCCGGATGATCATCAGCAATAAAACCGGTCTTCATCAGGGTTTGTTCCAGGTGCTGATAAAACCCTTCCAGCTGGGCGGCACTCGGATAGACCATCTCATCTTCAGGCTCGGCGGCCTGCCCCTGCAGCCAGCGCATCCGCACTTCGTAACATAGGGTCTGCACCGCCATGGCCAGATTGAGAGAGCTGTAATCAGGATTGGCCGGAATGGCCACGTGGTAGTGGCACTTTTGCAATTCGTCGTTGGTGAGACCGGTGCGTTCACGGCCAAACACCAGCGCGACCGGGTGCTGCATCCCCTCAACCACCGACTTTTCGCCGGCCTCACGGGGATCGAGCATGGGCCAGCTCAGGGTTCGAGAACGGGCGCTGGTGCCAATCACCAGACCACAATCGGCGATCGCGTCATCCAGAGTCGGGACGATACGGGCATTGGCAAGCACATCGCTGGCACCAGCCGCCAAGGCGAAGGCATTGTCATCCGGCAAGGCTTGCGGATCAACCAATACCAGCTGGGTCAACCCCATGGTCTTCATGGCGCGTGCCGCAGACCCCATGTTGCCGGTATGAGAGGTGTTTACCAAAACGATACGAATCTGATCCAACATGCCCAGTCAATCTTCAGTCAAAAATGGCGCGCAATTGTAACATAAGAGAACACGATGTTGGCACCGTAAAAGCCGAGCCATTTCAGAACAAAACCACCTGTTTGTATAACAAACCAGCATGAGGGAAGTGAGAGGGGGGGACTAAACTTTATGGATATCCGATAAACGGCACAGGAGACACCACGCCATGCTTCCTCCCTTTATCTATGAGAGATTGCCCAGCCTCTACCTGCTGGCAGCCATTGCCATTATTACGTTGAGTGAACAGCCCCTGCTCTGGTTTGCAGGCGCCTTGCTGTTTATCGCCGGAGCGGTGACTTGGATGATGCGCTCCAGCTACCGACGTACCGATCTGATTATCTTTCCGAGCAAACGCTGGCTACAGCCGGAGTGGCTGTATGAAGCGCAACCCTTTATCTGGCTGGCTGCGGGGCTGGCCATGTCACAGCTGCCCGCCCCTGCAGCACTCATCGCCTTGGTGCCCTGTCTGTGGGCCTGTCGCTGCCTCTGGGCACGGCACCATTATCGTCGCCATGCCCATGGGGTGATTGTCCACTTAAGACGGGATCCCGCCCGGCGCCGTCTGCACCGGAGCCTGCGCTGACTCGGTGCGGGCGCGTTCGATAAACGTCGCCAGATCCATCAGGGGATACTTCATCAGGCTCGGCAAGCCATCGAGATCCAGACTGTCCATCAGGTTTTTCACCTCAAGACCCAGTTCGGTATCCCCTTCTATCTTCAGCTTGCGCTGGAAAAAGAGCGAATCCGGATCCTCTTTGCGACCAGCGATAAGGATCAGGTCGTTGGCGGTACCGCTGAAGCAGACATCCGCCTTGTCACACTCGCGAGCTACCACCAGCTGGCCATTCTGCTCACTGATAAACCAGCACAGCTCCAGATCAGAGACTTCGACTTTCAGCCACTTGTCTGCCAGAAACTCGAAATCGCCATCTTCGATAGCCTCTTTGAAAACTCGGGCCAGCAAACTCTCCATCAGCTGCTTTTGCAGATTGAACGGAACCAGCTTGAGGGGATGGCGCAAGAAGCGCGGAGCCTGTTCGACCAGGCGACGTTGCAGTTGTTGAAACACGATAGACTCCCTTTTTTGCGCATTCAAACACAGGGAGAGTGGCAAGATCCTGTTGGAAATCAAACTTGTGCAGGGTTACCTCAAGAAGGGTAAAGCCACACAAAGCTGCCTCAGGTCAAAAAGCGGGAGTGCATGGCTGCATACAATCAGGGCTCGTTTGCCCTTCATATGCACTCTCGGAGCGTACCAATGGAATTACTCTGTCCGGCAGGCAGTTTGCCGGCACTGAAAACCGCCGTGGATAACGGGGCCGATGCCGTTTATATCGGTTTCAAGGATGACACCAATGCCCGCCACTTTGCCGGTCTCAACTTTACCGACAGCAAACTGGAGAAGGCGGTAGATTATGTGCATCAACATGGTCGCAAGCTGCATATTGCCATCAATACCTTTGCCCATCCCGGGGCCGATACTCGATGGAAACAGGCGGTTGATCGCGGGGTGGCCCTCGGCGCCGATGCGTTAATCATCGCCGATCTCGCCGTGCTGGAATATGCCAGCCGCCACTACCCCGAGATGGAACTCCATGTCTCGGTGCAGGCCAGCGCCACCAATGCCGCCGCCATTCGCTTCTATCAGCAACAATTCAATGTCACACGGGTGGTGCTGCCCCGGGTGCTCTCCATGCATCAGGTCAAGCAACTGGCCCGCGAGACCGATGTTGGCCTTGAGGTATTCGCCTTTGGCAGCCTCTGCATCATGGCCGAGGGGCGCTGCTATCTCTCCTCCTACATGACTGGCGAGAGCCCCAACACCGTCGGCGCCTGCTCACCGGCCAAGTTCGTCCGTTGGGAAGAGACCACGAATGGTCTCGAGTCGCGGCTCAACGAGGTGCTGATCGACCGCTATGGCCCGGGCGAAAATGCCGGTTACCCGACCCTGTGCAAGGGGCGTTTCGACGTGGATGGCCAGACCTACCACGCGCTGGAAGAGCCCACCAGTCTCAATACCCTGGGTCTCCTGCCCGAGCTGTTCAAGACCGGGATCCAGTCGGTCAAGATTGAAGGGCGCCAACGCAGCCCCGCCTATGTGGAGCAAGTGACCCGGGTGTGGCGTGCGGCCATCGATGCCTATCAGGCCAATCCCGAGGCCTATCAGGTCAAAGCTGAGTGGGATGCCCAGCTCGCCCGCGTCTCCGAAGGTAGCCAGACTACCCTCGGCGCCTACCATCGTCAGTGGCAATAAGGAGTCCACCCATGCAATTCTCTCTCGGGCCTCTGCTCTTCTACTGGCCCAAGGCCGATACCGAAGCCTTTTACCATGCCGCCGCCGGCAGTCAGGCCGACATCATCTATCTAGGGGAGACCGTCTGCAGCAAGCGGCGCGAACTCAAAGTCGATGACTGGATTGCGCTGGCCCGTCAGGTCGCCAGCTCCGGCAAGCAGGTGGTGCTCTCGACCCTCGCCCTCATCTCGGCCCCTTCCGAGCTCAAGGAGGTGAAGCGGCTGGTCGACAACGGCGATCTTATGGTCGAAGCCAACGATCTCGGTACGGTGCAACTCGCCTGGGAGGCAGGGATCCCCTTCGTCTGTGGCCCCGCCATCAACGCCTATAACGCAGATGTGCTGCGCATGTTGCTCAAACAGGGGATGAAACGCTGGGTCATGCCGGTGGAGCTCTCCCGTGACTGGCTGATCCAGCTCAATCAGGATCTGGGCCCCCTGCGCGACCAATTTGAGGTGGAGGTGTTTGCCTACGGCCATCTGCCGCTCGCCTACTCGGCGCGCTGCTTTACCGCCCGATCCCTCGACAAGCCCAAGGACAACTGCGAGCTCGCCTGTATCAATTACCCCACCGGACGACTGGCCAACAGCCGCGAGGGGCAGCGGGTGTTCAATCTCAACGGGATCCAGACCCAGTCCGGTTACTGCTACAACCTGGGTAACGAGCTGGCTGGTATGGAAGGTCTGGTAGATGTGGTCAGGCTTTCGCCGCAAGGGATGGAGACGCTGGAGATGCTGGCCCGCTTCAAAGCCAACCGGCAGGGCCAGGCTCCCCTCTCCTTGCAGCAAGGAAGCGACTGCAACGGCTACTGGCGCCAGATCCCCGGCATGAGCCTGGTGGAATAAGCCCAAGGGCAAAACATAAGATAATAGCGATCAAAAGGGGGCCATTAGGCCCCCCTTTCTAATCACTCATGTCGATAGTGACTTACTTGGCGCCATGCTGCTCCGCCAGATAGAGCCAGGTATCGACCACGGTATCGGGGTTGAGCGACACCGAGTCGATCCCCTGCTCCACCAGCCAGGCGGCGAAGTCCGGATGATCAGATGGGCCCTGACCGCAGATCCCCACGTACTTGCCCGCCTTGCGCGCAGCCTGGATCGCCATCGCCAGCAGCGCCTTGACCGCCTCGTTACGCTCGTCGAACAGATGGGCGATTAGCCCGGAATCCCGATCCAACCCAAGGGTGAGCTGGGTCATGTCATTGGAGCCGATGGAGAAGCCGTCCACGTGCTCGAGGAACTTGTCTGCCAAGAGGGCATTGCTCGGGATCTCGCACATCATGATCACCTTGAGCCCCCGCTCGCCGCGGCGCAGACCGTTCTCGGCCAGGATGTCGATCACCTGCTCCGCCTCGCCCACGGTGCGCACGAAGGGGATCATCACCTCGACGTTGGTCAACCCCATCACATCGCGCACCCGCTTGATCGCCTCGCACTCGAGGGCAAAGCAGGGGCGGAAGCTATCGGCGATGTAGCGGGATGCGCCACGAAAACCGATCATCGGGTTCTCCTCGTGGGGCTCGTAGCCACGACCGCCCACCAGATTGGCGTACTCGTTGGACTTGAAGTCCGACATCCGCACGATCACCCGCTCCGGCCAGAAGGCGGCCCCCAGAGTGGCGATCCCCTCGGTCAACTTGGCCACGTAGAACTCCCGCGGGCTGTCGTAACCGGCGATCATCTTGGCGATGGTGGCCTTGAGCTCGGGACTCTGCTGGTCAAACTCCAGCAAGGCCTTGGGGTGCACGCCGATCATCCGGTTGATGATGAATTCAAGGCGTGCCAGCCCCACCCCGGCGTTGGGCAACTGGGCAAAGTCGAAAGCGCGGTCCGGGTTGCCGACGTTCATCATGATCTTGATGGGCAGGCGCGGCATATTGCCCACCTCGGTCACCGCCACATCGAAGTCCAGCTCGCCGTCATAGATAAAACCGGTATCCCCTTCCGCGCAGGAGACGGTGATCCGCTGGCCCGGCTGAATATGATCGGTAGCGTTGCCACAGCCCACCACAGCCGGAATGCCCAGCTCACGGGCGATAATGGCGGCGTGACAGGTGCGGCCACCCCGGTTGGTGACGATGGCGGAGGCCCGCTTCATGATGGGCTCCCAGTCCGGGTCGGTCATGTCGGTCACCAGCACATCGCCGGGCTGCACTTCGTCCATCTGGCTGATGGAAGAGATGACCCGCGCCGGACCCGCGCCAATCTTGTGGCCGATAGCCCGCCCCTCGATCAACACCTTGCCCGCTTGCTTGAGAGCAAAACGCTCGAGGGTGTTGGCCTCCTGACGGCTGCGCACGGTTTCCGGGCGGGCCTGCACTATGTAGAGCTGGCCATCCTGACCATCCTTGGCCCACTCGATATCCATCGGGCGGCCATAGTGCTGCTCAATGATGAGGGCCTGTTTCGCCAGCGCCATCACCTCCTCATCGCTGATGCAGAAGCGGCTGCGCTCGGCCTCATCGGTGTCGACAATCTTCACCTGGCGGCCGTGACCGGCATCGTCCGAGTAGGTCATCTTGATAAGCTTGGAGCCGAGGGTCTTGCGCACCACCGCCGGGCGTCCTGCCTTGAGGGTCGGCTTGTGCACGTAGAACTCGTCGGGGTTGACCGCACCCTGCACCACCATCTCGCCAAGACCATGGGCGCCGGTGATAAAGACCACGTCGTTGAAACCGGACTCGGTATCCAGGGTGAACATGACGCCGGAGGCGGCGAGATCCGAGCGCACCATGCGCTGCACCCCGGCCGAGAGGGCAACGCCCTTGTGGTCATAGCCCTGATGCACCCGATAGGAGATGGCGCGATCGTTGAACAGGGAAGCAAACACATGCTTGACCGCCGTCATGACGGCATCGATGCCACGTACGTTGAGGAAGGTCTCCTGCTGACCGGCAAAGGAGGCGTCCGGCATATCCTCGGCGGTGGCGGAGGAGCGCACCGCAAACGAGGCCTCGACACCGGCACTCAACTTTTCATAGGCAATCCGGATCGCCTGCTCCAGCTCGGGCTGGAACGGGGCTTCGATCACCCAGTCGCGGATCTGCTGACCGGCCCGGTTGAGGGCGGCGATATCGTCCACGTCCAGATTGTCGAGCAGATGGTGGATCTTGCCGTTGAGGCCGCTTGACTCCAGAAACTCGTTAAACGCAAAAGCGGTGGTAGCAAAGCCCCCCGGCACGGATACGCCGGCGCCAGAGAGGTTGCTGATCATCTCGCCAAGGGATGCGTTCTTGCCGCCAACTCGTTCTACGTCCTGCATTCCGAGTTGTTCGTACCAGAGCACGTACTGTTGCACTTGGAGGTCTCCAGGTTGGTGGGCACCGATGCCATAGCACCTCGTGCGCCCGATTTAATCGATGAGGTTATGGGTAAGTCAGGTGCGTTATTGTCTGTTTCTTCTGTTGCCAACGACAATGAAAACGTTTTCTATTGGTTTTCAAAAAAATCCCCGAGCAAGAGTTGGGGATGGTCGAATGACCGGAACATTCTACAATGGCGACACAAAAAGATAACGATTCAGGTTTGCAAGCCACTTCACAACTTGGGCACAGCAGACCGGTTGACAAAACAGGTATGGTTTCGGGAGATACTTCTCACCCCTTACCCCATGCGACCCCACCCGCGGTATCACAGGAGCCCTACGTGCACACCGTATTTTATGTTTCAGACGGAACCGCCATCACCGCCGAAGTGTTCGGTCACGCGGTACTGAGCCAGTTTCCGCTGGCCTTCGAGCAGATCACTATCCCCTTTGTGGAGACACTGGAGAAAGCCCGTCAGGTACGGATGCGGATCGACGAGCAGTTTCGCCAGACCGGGGTACGCCCCATTCTGTTTCACACCATCGTCGACCCGCTGGTACGGGAAGAGGTACTGAAATCGGAGGCGTGCGGCCACGACTTTCTCAATACCTTCGTCAGCCCGCTGGAGCAGGAGCTGGGGGTCAAAGCCGAGCCCCGCCTCCACCGCACCCACGGCATGGAGAACCGCAAGCTCTATGACGATCGCATCGAGGCGGTCAACTTCGCACTTGCCAACGACGATGGCATCACCACCAGGGAGTACGATGAGGCGGACATCATCCTGATCGGGGTCTCCCGCTGCGGCAAGACCCCCACCAGCCTCTATCTGGCGCTGCAGTTTGGCATTCGCGCCGCCAACTACCCCTTTATCGAGCAGGACATGGGCATGCTGGAGCTGCCCGCCCCCCTCAAGGCCAACCGTCACAAGCTGTTTGGCCTCACCATAGCGCCGCAGCGGCTGCACGAGATCCGTAACCAGCGCCGTGCCAACAGCCGCTACTCCTCCATCGAACAGTGCGAGCAGGAGCTGGCCTGCGTGGAGCGACTGTTTCGCCAGGAGGCGATCCGCTTCCTGGATACCAGCTCCCACTCGGTGGAGGAGATCAGCGCCAAGGTTCTCGAGGCAACCGGTCTGCGCCGCCAGCTCTGTTAAGCCAGCTTGACAGCTATCGGAATCAACAAAAGATAAAAATTACAGTGTCGCGGCGAAAGTCAGCTGTGGCGAACTGCAATTCACATAGATGGCAGTGAAAAGCATGGATAAAAAGGGATAAGCACCACAAATACTTGTCCCTCTTCTTGTCGACCTTGGCGTTGTGCCCTTGTCACCCGCTGCCAGTTAGCCGCTATTCGATTCCGTTCTGCTGCGCTCGGCAAACAGCCAGCGTTCACTAACGATTGAGCTCAGGGTTGTTCATCAACCGGGCATAGAAAGCCAGCAAACCGTGGCGCAGGCGAACCCGCTCCGCCAGCCAGCCGCCAACGAGCGCCCCCGTTACCCCACCCACCAGCAACAGCGACTGCCAGTAGTGCAGCAACTCCTGGTCACCGAGTAACAGCCAACCCAGCAGCATGGTGGCGGCCACCAGCAACAACAGCGGACTGGCGGCAATCCCTAACCAGATCGCCACCAGCACACTCCGGGCAACCCCTTGTTGCAGCACGCTTTCGCGTTCCCTGTGATCCAACTCCCTGCACTCTTCCTTGCATTCTTCCCTGCACTCTCGCTTGTTTGGCATCATTTGCATCCATTTGTGGCTTGGCACCACAAAAGCACACCAACAAGACAAAATGTCAATAAAACAGAATTCGATTGAACAAACATCAACCAAAAACTACCAAGAAGCCACTTCAGATCATGAAAAAGCTGCATTTGGTACAAAACACGGCCATTAGAGATGGAAAACAGGTGCATTCATGGCGGATTATCACTATTCTGCTTCGGTTGCCAGCCAACACTAAAAATTGAAAATGGCATGGCGTAACGAAATAAATACAGCTTTCGTCAGGTTTTGGCTACGCACTGCGGCCTGCTCAGGATGAGCCCAACACCGACCAGAGACAACAGAGACGTAAGGACAGACCCATGGATTTGAAACAAGACGGTGAGGAGCTGAAGCGCGGCCTTAAAAACCGCCACATTCAGTTGATTGCTTTGGGCGGCGCCATCGGCACCGGCCTCTTTCTGGGCATTGCCCAAACCATCAAGATGGCAGGCCCCTCAGTCCTGCTGGGGTATGCCATCGGCGGCTTTATCGCCTTCCTGATCATGCGCCAGCTCGGTGAAATGGTGGTGGAAGAGCCGGTAGCCGGCTCCTTCAGCCACTTTGCCTACAAATACTGGGGTGAGTTTGCCGGTTTTGCGTCCGGCTGGAACTACTGGGTGCTCTACGTGCTGGTGAGCATGGCCGAGCTGACCGCGGTGGGCATCTATGTCCAGTACTGGTGGCCCGAGATCCCGACCTGGATGTCGGCAGCCTTCTTCTTCGTGCTGATCAACGCCATCAACCTCTCCAACGTCAAAGCGTTTGGCGAAATGGAGTTCTGGTTCGCCATCATCAAGGTGGTCGCCATCATCGGCATGATTGGCTTTGGCGGCTATCTGCTCCTCTCCGGTGCCGGCGGCCCCGAGGCGAGCGTGACCAACCTGTGGGCCCAAGGCGGCTTCTTCCCCAACGGCATCAGCGGTCTGGTGATGGCGATGGCGGTGATCATGTTCTCCTTCGGCGGTCTGGAGCTGGTGGGCATTACCGCCGCCGAAGCGGACAACCCAGAAAAGAGCATTCCCAAGGCCACCAATCAGGTGATCTACCGCATCCTCATCTTCTACATCGGCGCTCTGGCTATCCTGATGTCCCTCTACCCCTGGGGTAAAGTGGTGGAAGGCGGTAGCCCGTTCGTAATGATTTTCCACGCTCTGGACAGCAATCTGGTCGCCACCGTGCTCAACATCGTGGTACTGACGGCGGCACTCTCGGTCTACAACAGTTGCGTCTACTGCAACAGCCGGATGCTGTTCGGGCTGGCCAAACAGGGCAACGGCCCGAAAGCCCTGCTCAAGACCAACAAGAGCGGCGTGCCGCTGGTGGCCCTCTCGGTCTCGGCCATCGCCACCCTGCTCTGCGTGCTGATCAACTACCTGATGCCGGGCAAGGCGTTCGGTCTGCTGATGGCGCTGGTGGTCTCCGCACTGGTGATCAACTGGGCGATGATTAGCCTCGCGCACCTCAAGTTCCGCAAGGCCAAGGTCGCAGAGGGTGTCCAGCCCAAGTTCAAGGCGTTCTGGTACCCCTTCGGCAACTATCTCTGCCTCGCGTTCATGGCCGGTATTCTGGTGATCATGTATATGACCCCCGATTTCCGCATCTCGGTCGAACTTATCCCCGCCTGGCTGGTGGTACTGGGCATTGGCTTTGTCATCAAGCGCAAGGGACAAGCTCAAAGCAAGGTTGCAGCCAATCTGGGTTAATGCCCGCAGTTGAGAAAAACAATGCAAAACGCCGATCGCATGATCGGCGTTTTTTTATTACGCGCAGCACTACTAGCAGCCATAGCCCTCAGGAAGGCAGCTCTTGCCTTTGATCTTGCCGATGCTCCGGGCTGTTGACGCAACACTCATCGCGGAAAAAGGCGATGATCTCCTCCAGCACCGCGTATTGAGAGACGCACAGCAGGGTGCGACTCTCCCGGTTTTGCTTCACCAGCCCCACCGAGACCAGCGCCGCGATATGGTGGCTGAGGGTGGAAGCGGGGATCACCAGCTGCTTTTGCAGCTCCCCCACCGGCAACCCCTGCTCTCCCGCCTTGACCAGATGCTTGAAGATAAACAGCCGGGTCGGATGACCCAGCTCTTTCAATGCCTTGGCGACCTCTTCCAGTTGCATCTCTGCGCCCTCCACGAATTTGATATTTCGATAATACCAGAAATATCTTGACCGACCATTAATTTCGATTATTTTGGAAATATAGAAACCAAGTGAGGATACGACAATGAATGAGTGGTTAACCATGCTGACCGATGCAGCCCAGATGTTCCTGTTTCTGGCTGTCGAGCTGTCGGTGCTGTTTCTGGTCATTAGCGCCGGGGTCAGCCTGATCCGTCAGAAGATCCCCGACGAGAAGATCCAGCGGATGCTGGGGGCCCGCCACGGCAAGGGCTATCTGCTCTCTGCCCTGCTCGGCGCCGTCACCCCCTTTTGCAGCTGCTCCACCATCCCCATGCTGAGAGGGCTGCTCTCGGCCAAGGCTGGCTTTGGCCCCACCCTCACCTTCCTGTTTATCTCGCCACTGCTGAACCCCATCATCGTCGGCTTGATGTGGGCCACCTTTGGCTGGAAAGTGACCCTGCTCTACGCCGTGATCGCTGCCAGCGTCTCCGTCATGGCGAGCATGCTGCTCGACAGGCTCGGGTTCGAGCGCCATGTCATCGACCCCAAAGAGGCCACCCCCTCTTGCGGTAGCGGCTGTGGCCCGGCGACCCGCGCCACCACTCAAGCACATTGCAGTGACAACCAACGCAGCGCCATTCGTGCAATCAAACCCCTCAACGGGGCAGCGTGCTGCCCGGCACCGCAACCAGAGATGGCAGAACAGGCCACCCTCTCCTGCTGCGGCGATGGCACGGCAACCCTGACTCGTGCGCCACAGCTCCCCACCGCCTGGGTCAAAGCTCGCCTCGATGCCTGGCAGCAGTTCAAAGCGGTATTGCCCTTCCTGCTGCTGGGGGTGCTCATCGGCTCATTTATCTACGGTTTTATTCCGGCCGAGTGGATCGCCGCCCATGCTGGTGCCGACAACCCGCTGGCCATCCCCTTCAGCGCCATCGTCGGGATCCCGCTCTACATCCGTGCCGAGGCCGTGATCCCGCTGGCGTCGGTACTACTGGGCAAAGGGATGGGAATGGGCGCAGTCATGGCGCTGATCATCGGCAGTGCCGGTGCCAGTCTGACCGAGGTGATCCTGCTCAAATCGATGTTCAGAACTCCGATGATTGCGGCCTTCCTTACCGTGATCCTCGGCATGGCGATCCTGATGGGCTACCTGACGCAACTGCTGTTTTAAACCACCCATTTTTAAGCAGGCAGAGTGTTAAGCCAGCTGAGTGTGAAACCATCAGGCTTCACATAGACAAAACGCCGATCAACAGATCGGCGTTTTGCATGTTCCGTATGACAATCTGCAACCGGCGTTACAGATATTGCCCGACGATGGTGAGCAGATCCTCGACGTCACAGACGATATGGTCGGGTTGGTGTTCCCAGCGCTCCGGGGTCGCGCGGCTATAGGCGACAGCCACCGAGATCACACGGCTCTGCTCGCCAAGCGCCCCTTGCAAATGACGGGCAAACTGCACATCCGCTTCATGATCACCGATATAGATCAGCGACGGACACCTGGCTGGGCCGAAGATAGACTCCAGACATTTGAGGCCGCCGAAAGGGTGTTTTTTGCTACTGTGCGGGCACGTCATCGTAGCCAGCCACGGCCTTGAACTGGCTGTTCACACCATGCAGTTCAAGCACCTGGAGAAGGGTTTTTAGGCGTTTTTCGAACAAATGCCATGGGAAATGGCAGAGAAATGGTCAATCACCACCTCCAGCTCCTAAAAAATGCACCTAAGTCCCTGTCTCTCCTGATGTTTGGCTCACAGACTGCCAGCCTGCACCATCTCGTCCCGCGACAAACCGTAGTAATCACTATAGAGATCCTGCCAGTTCTTGGCGGCGTGATTGGCATGGTGATACTCCGCTTCGCTGCGCAGATAACGAGGTAACTGATCGCCGGTCAGATGGGGGGCGACTTCAGCCAGGATCTGCTTGGCGATATCGATATTCTGCGGCACCGAATTGACCAGGGTGCCGTCATAATTCCATAAAATCGCCCCCAACTTAATTGCCTTACCTGTATCGCTGCGTGGCTATAAGTCATGCGATGTTACTTGGCTTGCGTCCCCCGCCAAACCGTTGCGATGGAAGATGTGTAGATGCCCCTGCTAGGCGCAGAACAGTTAATGAGCAACAACACAATAAAATGAGCAGCCTCTGCCATACTCAGACGATGCATTCCGTTATGGTAAAACCGGAGCCTGATCATGGTAACCAACACACCTCACACTACAGATACCGAAGTTGAATTTACCGACAACGTCCAGTTGGTATCGACCACCGATCTCAAAGGGGACATCACCTACGCCAATCCGGCGTTTTGTCAGGTGGCAGGCTATAGCCTTGAAGAGATGCTGGGACAACATCACAACCTGGTACGCCACCCAGACATGCCCAAGGCGGCATTCGCCGATCTCTGGGCCCATCTAAAAGCGGGCAAGCCGTGGCGGGGCATAGTCAAAAACCGCTGCAAGGATGGTAGCTATTACTGGGTTGATGCCTATGTCACCCCGATCTATGAAGATGGCAAGATGGTGGGTTACCAATCCGTTCGTTGCCGACCCTCCGCAGAGCACAAAGCGCGTGCCAACAAGATGTACAAAACCCTTAAGGCACGCGAAACCGGCTCCGCCATTCACATGGGGCAGCGCCTGCTCACTCCGGCAATCATGACCATACCCCTGCTGCTGCTCAGCGTGATCAGCGCGCTCTGGCTGCTCACACCACTGCAGGCGCTCTGGATCATCATTCCCCTATTGGCCACCCTCTGGTTCAACCGTAATGCGCTCTTCCTCACACCGCGATTCTTGCAACAGCTTGAGCAGGACTACGACAGCATCAGCCGCCTGATCTTCTCGGGGGATGCCCCCCACAGCATTGCCGATTTCCATATCAAGCTCTGGCAAGCCAGAATCCGTACCGTGCTGGGAAGAGTCGATGACACCACACTCTCGCTCAATGCCATGGCCAACAATTTGAGTGGTTCGGCCGCACTGGCCAGCAGGGATATCTCCTCACAGGATATGCAAATTCAGCAAGTCGCCACCGCAGTTACCCAGATGGCATCAGCTGCCGAAGAGATCAGTCGCAATATTCAGGACAGCAACCAGCAGATAGAAGAGGCGCGCAACCATTGCATCACCACCAGCAATCAGCTTTCCGATGCGGGAGAAGAGATGTCGGCACTGGCTACCCAGGCAGAGCAGGCCTTCCAGTCAGCCGTCGAGCTGGCAAGCGAGTCCGAACGGATCGGCAGCATCATGAGTGAAATTCGCGGGATTGCGGATCAAACCAACCTGCTGGCACTCAATGCCTCCATTGAAGCAGCGCGGGCGGGCGATCAGGGACGCGGCTTTGCAGTGGTGGCTGACGAGGTACGCAGCCTGTCGACCAGAACCCATAGAGCAACAGAGCAGATCCAGAGCAGCATTGGTCATATCCAGCAAACCCTCGGGGGATGGAAAGAGATGATGCATCTCAATGTGACCAGAACCAATGATTGCCTCGCAACCACTCGGGCAAGCACCGGCAACCTGAATCAGGTCGTGATCGAAATAGACAAGGTCTCTGATTTTTCCAATCAAGTTTCCGCTGCAGCGACCCAGCAGCAAGCGGTGATCGAGGAGATCTGTCGTAATATCAATCAGATATCCTCACTTTCTCACGATAACAGCCTCAAAATCGATCAGGTCAGTAAAACCAGTGCCAACTTGCAGAGCAAAGCGAGCCAGCTCAAGGACCTAAGCCGGACATTCGGATAGCAGCATGCAGATAAAGTCCATGTAAACGAAGGGCCACCCGTCTGGGTGGCCCTGTTGTTTATACGGCTTAACTGTTGCTCCTGGACGCTACTTACTTGGCGTAATCCTCGGTCGGAATGCAGGAGCAGAACAGGTTGCGATCGCCGTAGACGTCGTCGATGCGGTTCACAGAGGGCCACAGTTTGGCGGCGCGCACGGCGTCGGACGGGAACACCGCCTCGGCGCGGCTGTAGCCACGGGACCACTCTGCATCCATCACGTCGTCCTGGGTGTGCGGCGCATGGACCAGCGGGTTGTCGGTCAGGCTCCACTGCCCCTCCTGCACCTTGGCAATCTCGGCGCGGATGGACGTCATCGCCTCGACGAAGCGATCCAGTTCGCGCTTGGATTCCGACTCGGTCGGCTCGACCATCAGGGTGCCCGCTACCGGGAAGCTCATGGTCGGTGCGTGGAAGCCGTAGTCCATCAGCCGCTTGGCCACGTCCATCTCGCTGATGCCGGAAGCCTCCTTGAGCGGACGGATATCCAGAATGCACTCGTGGGCCACCCGACCGTTGCGGCCGGAATAGAGCACCGGGAAGGAGTCACCCAGCTTCTTGGCCAGATAGTTAGCGTTGAGGATAGCCACCTGAGTGGATCTCTTCAGCCCCTCGTCACCCAGCATGGCGATATACATCCAGCTGATGGGCAGGATGCTGGCCGAGCCGAACGGTGCCGCCGACACGGCGCCGTTGTCACGGCTCTCCTTGTCGGTCTTGACCACGGCGTGACCGGCCACGAACGGTGCCAGATGTTTCTTCACGCCGATGGGGCCCATGCCCGGGCCGCCACCGCCGTGAGGGATGGCGAAGGTCTTGTGCAGGTTGAGGTGAGAGACGTCCGCCCCGATAAAGCCCGGAGCAGTCAACCCGACTTGCGCGTTCATGTTGGCGCCGTCCAGATAGACCTGACCACCGTGCTGGTGAACGATGTCGCACACCTCCTTGATGGTCTCCTCATACACCCCGTGGGTGGAGGGGTAGGTCACCATCAGACAGGAGAGTTGATCCCCCGCCTCGGCCGCCTTGGCGCGCAGGTCGTCGAGATCCACGTTGCCGGACTTGTCACAGGCGGTGACGATAACCTTGAGCCCCGCCATCTGGGCTGAGGCCGGGTTGGTGCCGTGGGCAGAAGCCGGAATCAGGCAGATGTCGCGATGCCCCTCACCACGGGACTCGTGGTACTTCTTGATGGCCAAGAGACCTGCGTACTCGCCCTGGGCCCCGGAGTTGGGCTGCATGCAGACCGCATCGTAACCGGTCACCTTCACCAGCCAGTTTTCGAGGTCGGCCAGCAGCTGCTGATAGCCCTTGGCCTGCGCCAGCGGGGCAAACGGGTGCAACTTGCCGAACTCGGGCCAGGTCACCGGGATCATCTCGGCAGTGGCGTTGAGCTTCATGGTGCAGGAGCCCAAGGAGATCATGGCGTAGTTGAGCGCCAGATCCTTGGCTTCGAGACGGTGGATATAACGCAGCATCTCGGTTTCGGAGTGGTACTTGTTGAACACCTCGTGGGTCAGCACGGCATCGGTGCGCAGCAGATCCTGCGGGATGGCGTGATGGGTCTGAGCCGCCTTGTCGAGGGCCTCGATATCCAGTCCATGGCCTTGACCGAGGAAGAGATCGAACAGCTCGGCCACATCAGCGCGGGTGGTGGTTTCAGACAGCGACACACCTACCGCACCATCTAGGTCTGCACGCAGGTTGATGCCGAGCCCCTCGGCCTTGGCAATCAGCGCGGCCTTGTCAGCAGTTTGCACGGTCAGGGTATCAAACCAGCTGGCGTGCTTGAGGGACACGCCCTTGGCCTTGAGGCCGAGCGCCAGAATGGTGGTGAGACGGTGCACGCGGGAGGCGATGGTTTTCAGCCCTACCGGGCCGTGGTAGACGGCGTAGAAGCTCGCCATGTTGGCCAGCAGCACCTGAGCGGTACAGATGTTGGAATTCGCTTTCTCGCGGCGGATGTGCTGCTCGCGGGTCTGCATCGCCATGCGCAGCGCGGCCTTGCCACGGGCATCCTTGGAGACACCGATGATGCGGCCCGGCATGGAACGTTTGTAGGCATCGCGGGTGGCGAAGAAGGCGGCGTGGGGGCCACCGTAACCCATGGGCACACCAAAGCGCTGGGCGGAGCCCAACACCACGTCGGCGCCCAGCTCGCCCGGGGATTTGAGCAGCAGCAGGGAGAGCAAGTCGGCGCTGACGCAGGCCAGCCCTTTCTGGGCCTGTACCGCGGCAATCAGGGCGCGCAGATCTTTCACTTCACCGGTGGTGGTGGGGTACTGGAACAGGGCACCGAACACCTCTTCGCTCACTGCATCGCTCGCGGCGCCAACCGCCACGTCGAAACCAAAGTGAACCGCACGCTCCTTGACCACGTCGATCACCTGCGGGTGCACATCATCGGCCACGAAGAAGAGGTTGGATTTGGACTTGGCCATCCGCTTGGCCAGCGCCATCGCCTCGGCAGCGGCAGTCGCTTCATCCAGCAGGGAGGCGCTTGCCAGATCCATGCCGGTCAGATCCAGCGTCAGCTGCTGGAAGTTGAGCAGGGCTTCGAGACGGCCCTGTGCCAGCTCGGGCTGATAGGGGGTGTAGGCGGTATACCAACCCGGATTTTCCAGCACATTGCGCAAAATGACGTGGGGCACATGGGTATCGTGATAACCCATGCCGATGTAGCTCTTGGCAATCTTGTTCTGAGCGGCATAGCCCTTGAGCTTGGCCAGCGCCTCCACTTCGGTCATGCCGGCACCGATCCCCAGCGGACCCGGCAGGCGAATGGCGGCGGGCACGGTCTGTTCAATCAAATCGTCCAGGCTTTCGGCCCCAACGGTCGCCAGCAGCTGGCGCAGCTCTTCCTCGCCCGGGCCGATATGGCGGCGGACAAAATCGGTTTTTTGCTCGAGTTCAAACAGTGACTGGGTCATTTCCCTATTTCCTGATAAATAAGTCCTGGCATGACATCCTGATAACCAAGACCTGATGTTCCTGATCGTCGGTTGATACCGACTCCACTCATGTTCTGGGTCCCGCAGACAGGGTGCGGCACCGGATGCTGCGGCAGCATCAAGAGGGGATCGCCTTGTTGCGAACCGGCCCGTTTGCCCTGGAAAAAGCAGGCAAGCAAACGGCAGGCGCGGACGATTTCACCCTTCCACCGGCCGGCGCTTGCCCGGCTAGCGGTCATACAAAGGGGCCCTGCTGTGTTGGCAGGGCCCGGGGGCATTACTCTTCGTCCACCACGTTCTGGTAGCCTTCGGCATCCAGCAGGTTGGCCAGCTCGCTCTCGTCATCGAGCTTGATGCGGAACAGCCAGCCAGCGCTGTAGGGGTCGGAGTTGACCAGCTCGGGGCTCCCTTCCAGCTCTTCGTTGACGGCAATGATCTCGCCGCTCACCGGGCTGTAGATATCGGAGGCCGCCTTGACCGACTCGGCCACGGCGCAGTCGTCACCGGCGCTGACCTGCTTGCCCACTTCCGGCAGCTCGACAAACACCATGTCACCCAGCAGCTCCTGGGCGTGCTCGGTGATACCGACCACGGCCTCGCCGTTGGCTTCAATACGGATCCACTCGTGGGAGGTGGCATATTTCAGTTCGCTCGGGATATGGCTCATTTGTGCTTCCTTTGATCTTTGAGTCGCGTTTAAAAACGAATATGAAAAGGGATGGGGGAGGCACTGCCCTCCCCCAAAACGGTATTAAACCAGCTTCTGGCCGTTACGGACGAAAGCGGGCTTGGTGACCTTCACGGTGACCAGCTTCTTGCGGATCTCCACCTCGGCCAATTCACCGATATCGCGGGGCACCCGTGCCAGGGCAATACTGTAGCCCAGGGTGGGGGAGAATGAGCCGGAGGTGATCACACCTTCCCGCTTCTCACCGTTTGCCGCGGTGAAGGTGACCGGCATACCGGCACGCAGCACCCCTTTCTCTTCCATCACCAGACCCACCAGCTTGGGCTGGTTGCCCGCCGCTTTCTGTGCTTCCAGCACGTCGCGGCCGATGAAGTTGCGATCGCTCGGCTCCCAGGCGATAGTCCAGGCCATGTTGGCGGCCAGCGGAGAGACTGACTCGTCCATATCCTGACCGTAGAGGTTCATCCCCGCTTCGAGGCGCAGGGTATCGCGGGCACCGAGGCCGCACGGGGCGACGCCGTTATCCAGCAGTGCCTGCCACAGCTCGCAGGCTTTCTCTTGCGGCACCACGATTTCATAACCATCTTCGCCGGTGTAGCCGGTAGTGGCGATAAAGAGATCGCCAGCCTGCACGCCGAAGAAGGGTTTCATCCCCACCACGGCGGTACGCTGAGCGGCGCTCAGCACAGCAGCAGCCTTGACCTTGGCGTTGGGGCCCTGCACCGCAATCATCGCAAGCTCGGGACGCTCGGTCACTGTGATGTCGAAATCGATGGCGTGATGGCGGATCCAGGCCAGATCCTTCTCGCGGGTAGCGGAGTTGACCACCAGCCGGTAGAAGGTATCGGTCAGGTAATAGGTGATGAGGTCATCGATCACGCCGCCTTCCGGATTGAGCATGCCGCTGTAGAGGGCCTTGCCGGGGGCAGTGAGTTTGGCCACATCGTTGGCCAGCAGGTGTTGCAGAAAGGCTTTGACCCGTTCGCCGGTCAAATCGACGATGGTCATGTGGGAGACATCGAACATACCGGCATCGCTGCGCACCGCGTGGTGCTCTTCCAGCTGGGAGCCGTAGTTGATGGGCATTTCCCAACCGTGGAAGTCCACCATCTTGGCGCCGGCTTCCAGGTGTTTGGGATGCAGTACAGTAGTCTGGATCATCGCATTCTTTCCTTAGCAAAAAGCCTTTTCGCTTTGGCGACCACCCTTGCGACCCGCGCCACCGCTCTGACTGCACTTCGTGCAACAAAAAGCGACCGGATCCAAAAGTGTGTGCTCGCTCCTGCCCTTGCCAGGCAAGAGGGATTCCTTGAACGGAGCGGATTATATGACAAGCAGGCGAGCGTGCCGCTCAAAAAAAACTAATCCCCCTCCCGTAAAACTGACTCCAGACACTAAGATAAATGCAGTGATAAAAACAGCCATAAGCCGACTCAGGCGAGATTAAATTTTGATTTTTACCGTTTCGTCACAATTTGCAGAAAAACGTTTCGCTCCAGAGCAAAATTAAAGGCTGACACCCAAAACGGGTCATCAGCCTTGTCGGATTACTTTTGTTGTCAAAAACGGCAAGTAATATTAGTTTTTTTCACCCTTGGCCTGCATGGCACTGCCCTTGGTCGCAGCAACAGCCCAGTCAGGACGGGCCAATGCGGGTAACTCGCCCTCCAGCCCCATGGCGGCGCGGATCACCCCCTCCTTGAAGGGCGTCAGCAGGTTGGCCGCGCGCAATCCCACGCCCCGCACCAGCTTCTTGAGCGGGTTGGCCCCGCTGAACAGCCGCTTGAGCCCTTCCATCGCCGCCAGCATGCGAGCCGCCTCGCTCTTGCGCCAGCGCTCGTAGCTGCGCAGGTTGGCGAGCAGGCCGATATCCTCGCCCGCGGCATGATTTTGCAAGATCTGCTCCGCCAGCGCGGCAGCATCCAGCAGGCCAAGGTTGACCCCCTGCCCCGCCAGGGGGTGGATGGTGTGGGCGGCATCTCCCACCAGCACCAGCCGCTCGCGAGCAAAGTCGCGGGCATAGCGGGCAGTGAGGGGAATGGCGCTGCGCGCCCCCTCCACCTTGCACAGACCGAGCCGGGCATCGAAGGCGGCGGTAAGCTGGCGATTGAACTGCTCGTCATCGCAGGTGCAGAGCGCCTCGGCGCGGGCCGCAGGCAGCGACCAGACGATGGAACAGAGGTTCTCCTGCCACAGCGGCAAAAAGGCGAGCGGGCCATCCGGGGTGAAGATCTGGCGAGCAACAGCTTCATGGGGTTCGGCGCAGCGCACCGTCGCCACCAGCGCGTGGTGGCCATAATCCCAGCTGGTGAGCGGGATATCAGCCTGACGGCGCACCCAGGAGTGGGCGCCATCGGCAGCCACCACCAATTTGGCCGAGATGGCCTGACCATCTTCAAGGAGCAGCAGGGCGCCCGCCGGGCCGCTCTGCAGGCTCTTGGCTCTGGCGGGGGTCAGCAGCTGGATATTGCTGGCACCTTCAATCGCCTCAAGCAGCGCCAGCTGGATCACCCGATTCTCGACGATGTGGCCGAGGTTGGCCTGACGCAGGCTGGCGGCATCAAAGTCGATATGGCCAAAACTGTCCTGCTCCCACACCGCCATCTTGGCGTAGGCCTGCAGGCGGCGCGCTTCAATGCCGTCCCAGGCGCCGACATGACGCAGGATCTGCTGGCTGGCCAGACTCAGGGCGCTGACCCGGTTATCGGCCACCTCCCCCAGCTGCGGGTCGGGCAGTTGCCCCTCCACCACCAGCACCTTGAGGGCGCTATGTTTCAGGGCCGCAGCGAGCCCCAGCCCCACCATGCCGCCACCGACAATCACCACATCCACATTTTGCATCTGCATCATCTCATCCTTTCTGGGCTGACCGGCTGGCCAGCGAGGGGACGCCCGCAGGCATCACCTCTTTATTCAATAGGTTTTGATCAACGAATGGCGGTCACCATCTTCCGGTCAACAGGTTCCACTCAACAAGTGCTGGCTAGTTGCCGCACACATCAGCGACAAAGCCCAGGGTGCGCGAGGCAAGCGGCGCCTTGAGGCACGGGAATCGCCCCATCAGGGTGAGCGCCAGATTGCGCCCCGCCACCAGCGGATCGTGACCATTGGAGAAGAGCTGGGCCAGCGAAGAGGTGAGCCAGACGGTCTGATCCTGATCGCGCTGACGCTGCTGCCAGTAACCGTTCAGCACCTTGAAGCTGCCGATATCCTCCCCCTCTGCCAACGCCTTGGCTACGGCGCCGGTAAGCAGGTCCAGATCCCGCATCCCGAGGTTGAAGCCCTGCCCGGCGATAGGGTGCAGGGCATGAGCAGCATTGCCCACCAGCACGGTACGCTGGGCCAGCGGGTAGTCGCAGGCGGTCAGAATGAGCGGATAGACGTGACGCACGCCACATCGCTCGAAGCGGCCGAGCCGCCAGCCAAAGGCCTGCTGCAGACGAGCAAGAAACGCCACCTCATCGAGCGCCATCAGCTCATCCACCTCATGCTGCCCGACGCTCCATACCAGCGAGGAGAGCCCATCCTGCATCGGCAGCAGGGCCAGCGGCCCCCCTTCGGTAAAACGCTCGAAGGCGCGTCCCTCAGGGTCTTGCGCCGTTTTGACCGTGGCGATGATGGCGTGCTGCTCAAAGTCGTGGCGGGTCACCGGCAACTTGAAGTGCTGACGCACAAAGGAGTTGCCGCCGTCTGCCGCCACCAGCAGGCGGGTCTCAATCTGTTCACCGCTCTCGAGGGTGAGGGTCACCTTCTCCTCATCGGGCACAATCTCGCTCACCCGTGCCGGACAACAGACCCGGATATTGGGAGAGGCCGCCATCGCCCGTTGCAGTTCCTTGCCGGCGGATGCAAGCTCAATCACTTGGCCCAGCGCGGGCAGGTCGTATTCGGCAGCCGACAGGCGAGCCTGACCGAAGTGGCCCCGATCCGAGACATGAATCTGGGTAATGGGGGCGCAATGGGGGGCAAACAGCGGCCAGAGTCCGCGTCGCAACAGCGCATCGCAGGTACCGGCCGAGAGCGCAATGGCGCGTGCGTCGAACCCTGAATGGGTGTGCTGTTTGGGGACGCTTGCCTCCAGCAGCAGGATCTCGAGGGGGGAGCCATCGGATCGAAGCAGGGCTGCCAGCGAGAGGGCCAGCACGGCGCCGCTCATTCCACCGCCGACTAGGGTTACATCGACCTGTCGCACATCAGATTGAGACATAAGCAGAGAGGAAGAAGTGAAAAAGGTGGCCTCATGCTATCACAAAGCCGCTGGCCGAATGCGAGGTCACCGGCAAAAAACCGGTTGCGCCTCACAGGGTTAGCTACCACAAGGAAATAAAAAAGAGCGCCATCAGGCGCTCTTGCAGATTCAGTTAGGATCGCGTTGACCCGCGCCTCAATGAAGGGTCGGCGGCGCGCTCGGGGTATCGGGACGCTTGCCAAACTCTTCGAAGGCCATCATGACCCCCAGTTTGACGTGTTCGTAGAGCACCAGGAAGGAGGCTTCGTTCTCATCATCTTCCTGATCGAACTCGGCGGAGACCTGAGTGATGCTGGCGATATCCTGGATCATCTCCTGCAGCTCTTCCGACGCGCGGGAGAGCTCCTGCTGCACCACGCCAAAACCGGCCAGAAATGCCTGTGACCAGTCCACCAGCGAATCGATGCGCTCGTCGAGGGGAGCATCATCGCTTGGCAGCAGCAGCTCGACGCCCTTCTGGGCCATCAAACTCTCGACCACATTGTGATAAAGATCGGTCATCACCTGGCGCACCGGGGCCGGCAGGCCGAAACCGTCGTTCACCAGATCGTTGAAATGGGGCAGCCAACTCTTGTCGTCCAGTGCCACACCGCCGCACACCAGACCGCAGATCACACCATGGGCCTCTACTGCGCTGGCCATCAGCTCATGTTGTTCCATGATGTCGGCCACTGCCGCATATTTAAGGGGGTTCGTTTTGCTCATCGAGGATCCGCTCAAAGTTCAGTCAAATTTGCAGAATTAATGGTCAGGATCCTAGCATTCTCCCTCTTGCAGAGCCAGCAAGGCCTTGAAACTTATGCATCTGCGCTATATAGTCCCGCCCAGTTGTCCACGTGGATAAAGGCGGAAATCAACTCCGCCGTATTGAGGAAGGCATGAGCACAGAGGCCGTAGAAATCGTCATTTTGGGACGTCCCTACAAGGTATCCTGTCCCTTGGGACAGCAGGATGCCCTGCGCCAGGCCGCCGAGCAGCTGACCGACAAGTTGATCGACCTGCGTCAACGCTCCAAAGTCTCCAGCAACGAGCAATTGGCTATCATGGCGGCGCTCAATTTCTGTCATGAGCTCTGCCTTGAAAAAGAGAAGAACCACCAATACTCTGAGACCATGGACAAGCGGATCAAGATGCTGCAGCGCACCATCGAAGCGGCCCTGATCGAGCACGGACAATATGGTGATTCCAGCGAAGAGGGGCAGCAGCCCTAATCGCAAACCGTTTTAAAATTCCCTGGGATGTTTGTCAGCCGGTTCAAGTCCCCGAGCCGATATTCATACCAAACAGGGGATCTGCCTTCTGGCTATTGCGCATGCTCGGCACGACCGAGAAGCCTGCGGTCAGATCCGATCCCCGCCTTGAACCGACGGTTCAAGGGCCCAAACCGGCAACGGCATCTCGGGGTACCAACAGCAAAAGCCCGTCACCAGCGTGACGGGTTTTTTCTTTTCCGGAATTAACCTCACAACATCGATCGCTACATTAAGCTAATGCGATCTCCTAGCCCGTTCTCCGGATAAAACAAAGCCCACCGCTGAGAGTGGGCTTGATCCAGATGCAAAGAGAGCGGCAGATCAAATTGCCATCTGCTCGTGGGGGGAGCCATTGTGGCGTAACCAGACAAAACTCAGCGCCACGATCAGCACCATCAGGGTCATGATGGCACCCAGAGTCACCTGACCGGTCATCGGGAAACCGGCCGCCAGCAGGGTCACCACACCGGCACCCAGATTCTGCATCCCGCCGAGAATGGCCCCCGCGGTGCCGGCCTGACCCGGGAAGGGCTCGATGGCGCAGGAGGTGGCGGTCGGGTAGAGAATACCGCTACCGATGAAGTAGACAGCCGCACCACCGACCAGCGAGGCGGCACTCACCACCCCGAACAGCCCCGGCACCAGAATAATGAGGGAGCCGAGCGCCAGAAAGGCGATCCCCAGACGCATCAGCTTGCCCTGAGTCAAACGAAAGCTCAGCTTGGCAGAGAGCCAGGCCCCGAACAGATAGCCGGGCAGCGGCAGCACGAACAGCACGCTCACGGTACGGGCGCTCAGTTTCAGCACATCGCCCAGCAGCACACCGGCCGCAGCCTCGAACACTGCCAAACCGGCAAAGGTCGCCATCAGGCAAAGCAGGTTGCCCTGAAACTTGGGGTTGCCCAGCACGTGGCGATAGGCAGCACCGACGCGCAGTGGCTGACGGGCAGCAGCAGGCAGAGTTTCACCAAACCAGGCCATGATCGCCAGAGTGGCTACGGCACCAAAACCGAACAGGAACCAGTAACCGGCACGCCAGTTGAACAGCTCAGTCAGCCATCCCCCCAGTACCGGTGCCAGCAGCGGGGAGAAGATCACCCCCATGCTGACCAGACTGTTGGCGCGGTTGAGCTCGGCGCCATTGTAGCGATCCCGCATCACGGTACGGCTCATGGCGCCACCGGCACCGGTACCCAGCCCCTGAATAAAGCTGCCCACCAGCAGGGCGGCAAAATGGGGGATGACCTGAATGATCAAGGTTCCTACCAGAAATACCATCATGCCGACGATCAGCACCGGACGACGACCGATGCGATCCGACAGCGGCCCGTAGACAAACTGGGAGAGGCCATAGGGGATCAGGTAACAGGCCATCACCGCCTGCAACTGGCCCGAGGCCACATTGAAATCCTCCGCCATCATGGGAATGGAGGGGACATAGAGGGTCTGGGTCATCTGGCCCACAGCGACCATCAGAATGGTCAGTAAAAACAACGGATAAAAACTGTGCCGATCCATATCAGTCCCAAAAAATCGAAAAAATGCTGCCGCCCTCTGGCACAAAATAGCCCAGAGGAATCCGATCACAGATGCTGTGATGCAATCAAAAACAGTGTTGGAAACAGTAGGCGGGGAGCCCGCCAGACCACCGCACAGGACGCTTGGTGGTATGGGGGCATCATAGTGATTCAGCTCACAGAAAACGAACGAATCTTTATAATCGGCTTGCCTTAGTTTTTCTAATATTACGGAGCTTTACGCCCCGTCAGCAGTTAAAAATCAACGGGTTACCATCTGTTGAGCCTGCTTGATCAGCTCATCGGGCTGCCCCTTGCGTGGCGGTATGGTGATTCCCTTCTGGCAGGCAGGTTTCTCTGCCATGCGATCCATCCAGGCTTGCAGATGGGGCAATCCCTCGATGGAGATGCCGCTCCAGTCATAAATACGCACCCAGGGCCAGGTGGCAATATCGGCGATGCTGTACTCGTCCGCCAGATATTCGTGATGGGCCAGATGGCTGTCGAGCACCTCGAATAGACGGCGCCCCTCTTTCTGATAGCGTTCGATGGCGGCGGGGATCTTCTCGGGAAAGTAGCGATAGAAGACGTTGGCCTGCCCCATCATGGGCCCTACCCCACCCATCTGGAACATCAGCCACTGGATAGCCTGAGAGCGGTGTTTGGGATCGGCCGGCAACAATTTGCCTGCTTTCTCCGCCAGATAGATGAGGATGGCGCCCGACTCGAATACGGCAAAATCGTCATTATCCCGATCGACGATAGCCGGAATACGGCCATTTGGGTTGATGGCGAGAAACTCGGGCTTCTTCTGATCCAGTGCTGAGAGATCGAGAGGAATGACCCGATAGGGCAAACCCAGCTCTTCGAGGGCAATCGCCACTTTGAAACCATTGGGGGTCGCGGCGGTGTAAAAGTCGATCATGATTCACTCCTTGTTGGTCATAGCCAGATTGCACGGTTGGAACAGGGTGCAACACCATAGCCGCCTCATCTTGCAACAAGTGACCGGCTCCAGACCATTAAAAAGCGGCGCACCGTAGGCCAAACAAGGCCACGGTGCGCCGCTGGTGCGCTCTGGCAATGGTAAATGCTAGTTGAGCATGGCGACCGGCTTGCGCTGGCGCAGCATGATCAGGCGGGAAAGCAACGGGAAGTAAGACTCCAGTTTGCGCAGCAGCACCCGGCTGCAGGCAGGCTCGGCCAGCTCAGACTCATCCAGCACGATGCCGTTTGAGACAAAATAGAAACGGGGGTCACGCACATCCGGCCCACAGACCGTCAGCTCCTTGTCTCCCTTGCGGATCAGCAACGGCAAGACCGGCAAACCGATCGTCTCATCCTCTCCCCGGGTAAATCCGGCATCCTGCCAGGGCGCATCGCCGTCGATCAGCAGGATCGCCGCCTCCGTCTTGGCCGGTTGCCACTGGGCAAGGGGGGTCACGGTGATGTGGGCAAAGTGATCACCATACTCGGGTGATGACCGCAAGATGGCCAACAGTCCCTCGCTGGCCGCAGACACGTTCTGACTCACTAATGACAAATTCATGGCTCATATCCCTATGCTCATAACAGCCTGTATCCGGCTGCTGGGATAAGACTAGCGCAGATCTGGTCTATATTGGAGCCGTCAGATCTGGCAGTCGCAATCAATTAGTCGTAGGGGGATAACAGTTGCCATCGCACAAAATACTGGTATCATACCGCGTCCTGTTATCCCCCGTTCTTTAACATCCAGTGGTGAACCTATGCATCCGATGCTGAATATCGCCGTGCGCGCTGCGCGCAACGCCGGTCAAGTTGTAGTAAAAGCCTTCTCCCAGCCCGAGAACATTGAGGCTATCCAAAAAGGCAGCAATGACTTCGTGACCAACGTTGACCGTGAAGCCGAAGCGGCCATCATTCACACCATCAAAAAATCTTACCCGGAGCACAGCATTGTTGCTGAAGAGTCTGGTGAGATTGCCGGTACCAATCCGGACTATCAATGGATCATTGACCCACTGGATGGCACGACCAACCTGGTCAAAGGCATTCCGCACTTTGCCGTCTCCATCGCCCTGCGTGTCAAGGGCAAGACTGAACAAGCCGTTGTTTACGATCCCATCCGTGACGAGCTGTTTACTGCTACCCGTGGTAGCGGCGCCCAGCTGAACGGCTACCGCATTCGTGTCGGCAAAGCCAAAGAGCTGGCTGGCACCGTGCTGGCGACCGGTTTCCCCTACAAGCAAAAGCACCACATCGAGTCCTACCTGAAGATGTTCCAGAGCATGTTCATCGAATGTGCCGACATCCGTCGCTCCGGCTCTGCCGCACTGGATCTGGCCTACGTGGCTGCCGGTCGCGTCGACGGTTTCTGGGAAATCGGCCTCAAGCCCTGGGACACCGCTGCCGGTGAACTGCTGGCCAAAGAAGCTGGCGCCATCGTCACCGACTTCGTAGGTGGTCACAACTACGAAAACTCCGGCAACATCGTGGTTGCCAACCCGCGTGTCCTGAAAGAGATGCTCGGCAAGATCCGTGAAGAGCTGCCGGAGTCCCTGGCGAAATAAGCCAGCCTTCGAGCAGACAGATAACAAAACCGGCGCAAGCCGGTTTTCTTGTATCTGTTATCCGAACACCAAGGCAGACATCTACAGCTGATTTAAAAGAGTTCGCGATGCATCCCCACTTGCCTCTCAACATCCACTTCAGCCATTTGCAGACAACCCCTCTTGCCCCCCGCCTTTGGCTACCGATAAGAGTTCCCATGTGGTTGCCTGGATAAACTCTTTCCAGATTTTCAGATAGCGGCAATCGCCCTGCAGACATGGACAAGGGGCGGCCGAATCGATGTAATGCCACCATCCACTTTGCACACCTTGAGGTCATGCCATGGACCATCTCTCAGCTCTTCCTCCGTTATCCTGGTCACAGCAACTGCGCAGCCAGATGCAAAGCCGCCCGCTCACTGCTCTCGGCCTCTTTATCGCGCTGGCTGCCGTCTTGTTGCTGCTGTTGCAGAGTCTCATCATGCTCGCTACCGGCGAGGTGACCAGCGGCGTGCGCTATGGCCTGATAGGTGGTGCCGCCGGGTTTGCCGCCACCGCCATCGGCGCCCTGCCCGCTCTGTTTCTACGCTCGGTACCGCAAAAAGTGGAGGACACCATGCTCGGCTTTGCCGCAGGCATGATGCTGGCGGCCAGCGCCTTCTCCCTGCTGCTGCCGGGGCTAGAGGCTGCCGAGGGGATCACCGGCAACGGCTTTAGCGCCGCCGCCGTGGTGGTTGTCGGCATGACCCTCGGGGTGCTGTTGATGCTGGGGCTGGATCAGTTCACCCCGCACGAGCATGACAAAACCGGCCCCTGCGGCCCCGGCCACGAGAGCTGCTCCCGGGTCTGGCTGTTCGTCTTTGCCATCGCCCTGCACAACCTGCCGGAGGGGATGGCCATCGGGGTGAGCTTCTCGCAGGGGGATATGTCGGTGGGGCTGCCGCTCACCACCGCCATCGCACTGCAGGATATTCCCGAAGGACTGGCGGTGGCGCTGGCCATGTGCGCCGCCGGTTTTCGCCCTTCGGTGGCGGTGCTGGTTGCCATCGCCAGCGGCCTGCTCGAACCGGTTGGCGCCCTGCTCGGGGTCGGGCTCTCCAGCGGCCTTGCCATCGCCTACCCCATCGGACTTGGGCTCGCCGCCGGCGCCATGCTGTTTGTGGTCTCGCACGAGGTTATCCCTGAGACTCACCGCAACGGTCACCAGACCTATGCCACCCTCGGCCTGATGGCGGGCTTTGCCCTGATGATGACCCTCGATACCGCGCTCGGCTAAAGACACTAGCCCCTCCCTCATCAATGCTTTTTGTCACCTGCGGCGCTCCCATATGGAGCGCCGCGCTTCATCTCTCCTTTCGCTTGTGCCTCTCGGCGCCGACGCCATCTTTTGTTATGATCTACAGCAACTTAAATTCAGCCACACGGCTATCAAGACGAGGTCAGCAATGAAAGTAGGTATTATCGGCGCCATGGAGCAAGAAGTGGCCCTGCTGCGCAGCCAGATGAGCAACCCCACCACCCTGCAACTGGGCGGCTGCGAGTTCTATCAAGGGGAGCTGGCAGGCAAAGAGGTGATCCTGACCCGCTCCGGTATCGGTAAGGTCGCCGCCAGCGTGGCCACCAGCCTGCTGCTGGAAAAATTTGCCCCCGACTGCGTCATCAATACCGGCTCTGCGGGCGGCTTTGCCCAAGACCTGCATATCGGTGATGTGGTGATCGCCAGCGAGATGCGTTTCCACGATGTCGACGTGACCGCCTTTGGTTACGAGATGGGCCAGATGGCGCAGCAACCCGCCGCCTTCCCCTGCGACGAGAAACTCATCGCGGTCGCTCAGGATTGCATCGCCGAGCAGGGCAAGCACCAAACCAAGGTTGGCCTTATCTGCACCGGCGATCAGTTCATGTGCAAACCGGACGCCATCGCCAAGGCTCGCGCCGACTTCCCGCAGATGCTGGCGGTCGAGATGGAAGGTGCCGCCATCGGTCAGGTGTGCCACATGTTCAAAGTGCCCTATCTGGTGGTGCGCGCCATGTCCGATATCGCCGGCAAGGAACAGGTTGAATCCTTCGATGCCTTCATCGAAGTGGCCGGCAAGCACTCCGCCGAAGTGATCATCAAGATGCTCGGCAAGCTGTGATCGAGACCGGCTCGCTTGATTTGATGGCCGACGCCCTCCTCTCGACGACGGCGGCCATTCTGGTAGGTGCTGCCCTGCTGGAGGCGGTGATCCCGTGGCCATCCCATCTGCGTCTTTCGGCCGTCACGCCCCTGCTGACACGGCTGGGGCACAAGGTACACAGACCCGATGGTTCACCCGGCCAGCAAATGCAGGCCGGCCTGCTAGCAATGCTGGTAGTCTGGCTCCCCTGCGCAGCCGGGCTCTGGTCGCTTCGCAATCTGGCCCTGAGCGAGCCGGTCTTCGACCTGCTGTTCCTGCTGCTGATGCTCGAATCCCGCCCACTACGCGAACTCGCCCATGCCACCCGCTCGCTCGCCACCCAGGAGACCCTGCCGCTGGCGAGATTGCAGTCTGCCCCCTGGCTCAAGCGGGAGACCGGTAAACTCTCGACCATGGGGCTCGCCAAAGCAGTGACGGAGAGCTGCGCCCTGCGCCTGGTGGGACAATGGGCTGGCCCGCTGCTGGGATTTGCCCTGGCTGGTGTACAGGGCGCCCTGCTCTGGCGGCTGGTGCAGCTGATGAACCTGAGCTGGAGTCGCAAAGATCCCGCCTTCGACCATTTTGGTCGCGCCGCCAGCACCCTCTATCAGGGGCTCAATGCCCCCGTCATTTTGTTGCTGGGGCTGCCACTGCTGGCAAGCCGTCTCAAGCAGGCAGCGCAGTTGCTGCGAAGTGGCGCGCTCTGGCCCTATCCCGCCATGGGGATGCTGCTCACCCTGCTGGTAGACAAGTGCCGGATCCGCCTTGGTGGCCCTCGCTACTATCAGGGGGCTCTCCAGCGCAGGCCAGTCATCGGCACAGGTGCTGAGCCAGATAGCGAGACACCGCGCAAGCTGCTCAACATTCTGCAAGGATGTGGCTGGGGCTGGTTGATATTGGCGCTGCTTGTCACGGTAGCGGGGTTATTTCATGGGTAGAGTGTTGCGCTTGCCGATCTGGCTGCCCTGCGTGCTGCTGGCCTGGTTGCCCGGTGTTCTGTTTGCCGCGACTCCGAGCCGGGTGGTGAGCGTGGTACCCCATCTTACCGAACTGCTTTACGACATCGGTGCCGGTGACAAACTGGTGGCCGTTGATGATGCCTCAGACTATCCCGCCGAGGTGAAAAACAAACCCAAGGTGGCCAATTATCGCAGCATCAATGTCGAGGCCCTGCTGGCACAAAAACCGGACCTGATCCTGGGCTGGCGCTCGGCCCAGTCACGAATGCTGGCACCGCTGGAACAGCTGGGTATCTCGGTGTTCTACTCTGAACCCACCGATTTTGCCTCGCTGGCGACCGAGATGCGGGCGCTGGGCAAATTGCTGGGTGTTGAGAAAAGTGCCAACGAAGCCGCCGATCGCTATCTGGCGCGCCTGCATGAGCTGCAACAGCGTTATGGACAATCAACCGGCGTCAAGGTGTTCTACCAGCTCTGGTACCCACCGCTCACCAGCGTCAGTGGCAATGCCTGGCCGGCTCAGGCCATCGAACTCTGCGGCGGGGTCAACGTCATGGCAAATGCCAAGACCCCCTACCCTCAAGTGGACATGGAACAGGTGATCAAAGCGAACCCCGCGCTGATCCTGGCGGGGAGTCAAGATCCTGACGCCCTGAATCACTGGCAAAAGTGGCCCAATCTCGATGCGGTGCAGCACCAGCGACTCGATTTGATCAACTCGGATGAACTACACCGCTTCACCCCGAGAGCCCTCAATGGGGTTGAAGAGGTTTGCCAGGCTATTCAGCTAAGCGCGCAGAGCTCCAGCACATCTTGATAAAGCTCTACTGATGCGAGCCAATCCGAGGTGGTCTGGGTGCGCCCAAATCTTTAAAACTGTTTTTGTGAATGGATCACACTCTTTGCCAAAAAAGCTGGTACTTTATTTGCTAGCATATGATTCATCTACTGTTTTTATGACGAGATGCCCACAATGTTCAACGATAAAACGCTACTGATCACAGGTGGCACCGGCTCGTTTGGCCAACGATTGGTCAAGACAGTACTGGAACGTTATAAGCCGAAACGGCTCATCATCTATTCTCGTGACGAACTGAAACAGTTCGAGATGCAGCAGGAGTTTAACGACCCCTGCATGCGCTATTTTATCGGTGATGTCCGAGACGCCAACCGGCTTACCATGGCAATGCGTGGCGTCGATTACGTGGTTCATGCAGCAGCACTGAAACAGGTTCCAGCCGCTGAATACAACCCCATGGAGTGTATTAAAACAAATATCCATGGTGCAGAGAACGTGATCCAGGCCGCTTTGCTCAATCAAGTCAAAAAAGTTATTGCCCTCTCCACTGACAAAGCTGCCAATCCAATCAATCTCTACGGTGCCACCAAACTGGCATCAGACAAGCTCTTCGTGGCAGCAAACAACATCGCGGGGCAGGATCCCACCCGTTTTGCAGTGGTTCGTTACGGTAACGTGGTGGGTTCTCGCGGCTCTGTCGTCCCCTTCTTCCAAAAGCTGATTGACCAGGGGGCGGATGCGTTACCCATCACCCATGAGGAGATGACGCGTTTCTGGATCACCTTGCAGCAAGGGGTTGATTTTGTCCTGGATAATTTTGGGCGGATGAAGGGGGGGGAAATATTTGTTCCCAAGTTGCCATCCGTCCGAATTACCGAGCTCGCCAGCGCCATGGCCCCTCACCTGCCACACAAGATCATCGGCATTCGCCCGGGAGAGAAGCTCCATGAAGTGATGTGTCCTGCCGATGACTCTTATCACACCTTCGAGTTTGATGACTTCTTCGTGATTGGCCCAACCATCAACTTCAATAATCGCAACAACGATTTCTCCAAAACAGCGGCGGGCGAAAAAGGAAAAATGGTAGAACAGGGCTTCGAATATAACTCTCGCAGCAACCCTCACTTTTTTACCATTGAACAGCTTTTGAAAATGAACCAAAAGGGGAGAACTGAATGATCCCTTATGGCCGCCAATCCATCAGCCAGGCAGATGTCGATGCTGTTGTGGACGTTCTCAAGTCCGACTTCCTGACCCAGGGACCCGTAGTCCCCCGCTTCGAGCAAGCAGTAGCCGATTACTGTGGAGCCAAATTCGGGGTGGCAGTCAATTCAGGTACCGCAGCACTCCATGTAGCCTGTCTGGCACTTGGCGTTGGCCCCGGCGACTGGGTCTGGACATCCCCCATCAGCTTTGTTGCATCCGCCAACTGTGCTCTCTACTGCGGTGCACAAGTCGATTTTGTCGATATTGAACCAGATACCGGTAACATGTGCGCTTTGGAGCTGGAGAGGAAGCTGATTGCAGCCAAGGCTGAAGGAAAGCTACCCAAAGTAGTCATACCGGTGCACTTTGCCGGCCTCCCCTGCGACATGCAGGAGATCCACCGCCTGGGACAAAAGTACGGTTTCAAGATCATCGAAGATGCCTGCCACGCCCTTGGTGCCCGTTATCATGGTGAGCCTACCGGCAATGGCCGCTATAGCGACATCACAGTATTCAGCTTCCACCCGGTGAAGATCATCACCACTGGCGAGGGTGGCATGGCCATGACCAACGACCCTGCGCTTGCCAAGACGATGCGCATGCTCCGCAGCCATGGCATCACCCGTGAACCGGAAGACTTTATCAATGAGCCGGACGGCCCTTGGTACTATGAGCAGCAGATGCTCGGCTTCAACTACCGCATGACCGACATTCAGGCTGCGCTGGGGTTGAGCCAGATGGCCAATCTGGAGACATGGATTCACACGCGTAACGAGATTGCCCAGTACTACTTCGAAAGACTGGCACCACACCAGCTACCTCGTCATTTCAACACCGAGCGGCGTAGTGCCTTCCATCTCTATGTTCACCATGTAGCCCCTGAACAACGCAGTGCGCTCTTCCAAAAAGTACGTGCACAGGATATCGGCGCCAACGTGCACTATATACCTATTTACAAACAACCTTGGTATCAAAAGTGGACTCATACTACCCTTCCCTCTACTGAGCAATTTTACGCAGGCGCAATGACCTTGCCACTCTTTCCTGGTTTGACAAAAGCACAGCAATTGAAAATATGCAGTCTGCTTTAGTCGTAGCCAAAAATGTCTCGTGTATAGACCTTATCAATCACATCGGCTAAATCAGGACTCATTCGGTTGGCAAGTATAATGTCACACATACCTTTAAATACGGATACTTCAGTGATGACTTTTGACCTAAAGAAATAAGGTTCCATTAAGGATGGCTCATAAACAACAACCTCAATACCCTTCGCCTTGATTCTTTTCATGACTCCCTGTATTGCCGATGCTCTAAAATTATCCGAACCAGCCTTCATAACTAGTCGATAAATACCTACTCGTTTAGGATTAGTCGCGATAACTGTATCGGCAATAAAATCTTTTCTCGTTGTATTAGCATCAACAATAGCTCTAATCAGGTTGCTGGGCACTTGGTTGAAATTTGCCAGAAGCTGCTTGGTGTCTTTTGGCAGACAATAACCTCCATAACCAAAAGATGGATTGTTGTAATAGTGGCCAATACGAGGGTCCAGGCAAACACCATCAATAATATCCTTTGTTTCTAGATTATTTTTTTGGGCATATGTATCCAACTCATTAAAAAATGCGATTCGCATCGCCAGATATGTGTTAGCAAATAATTTTACAGCCTCTGCTTCCGTACTTTCAGTAAAAATGACTGGCACATTTTTTTCTATTGCCCCATCAATCATAAGTCTAGAAAATGTTCGTGCATATTCACTTGTTGCCCCGACTATAACACGTGATGGATAAAGGTTATCATATAATGCTCTCCCTTCACGTAAAAACTCGGGGGAAAAGAAAATATTCTCGTAATTATGAGTCATCCGCATTTTAGAGGTAAAACCAACAGGAACAGTAGACTTGATTACAATTACTGCCTCAGGATTAATTTCCATAATATCAAAAATAACTGACTCTACCGACGCAGTATCAAAGCAATTTGTATCAGGATCATAATTAGTGGGCGTCGCAATTATAATATAGTCAGCATGTTCGTAAGCGGTTGATTTATTCAAGGTTGCGGTAAGATCCAAAGTCCGTTGTTTAAAGAACAGATCGATATCAGAATCAATAATTGGAGATTGTCGCCTGTTAATCATGGACACTTTTTCTGGATTGACATCAAATGCAACAACATGATGGTTCTGAGCTAACAATATTGCATTAGACAAACCTACATAACCTATACCGACAACGGCAATTTTCATTATTGAACCTTCACATCCAAAAATTGATAATAAGAGCGATACCATTCAACAAAATTCTGTATGCCCTGTTCTATCTTCATTGATGGGCGATATGAAATAGTAGCAAATAAATCCTCAGTATCCGCCCATGTCGCATAAACATCACCCGACTGCATGGGCATCATATTTTTTATAGCTTTAACCCCCAGCGCTTGCTCGAGAGATTGAATAAAATCAACTATTTTAATCGGCCTACCATTACCAATGTTAAATACACGATAAGGGGCACTGCTATCAGCTGGAGAACCAGTTGCGCAACGCCAGGCAGAATTTTCAACCGGTATCACGTCCGCTACCCGGATCACACCTTCAGCAATGTCATCTATATATGTGAAATCTCGGCTTAACAGACCATTGTTATATACATCTATTGGCTGTCCAGACAGCATACATTTAGTAAATTTAAATAATGCCATATCCGGCCGTCCCCACGGGCCATAAACTGTGAAAAAACGCAATCCTGTGGTTGGGATACCATACAAATGAGAATATGTGTGCGCCATCAGCTCATTCATTTTTTTTGTCGCTGCATATAACGAAATAGGATGGTCAGTGGGTTCACTCACTCTAAATGGCATTTCCTCATTCATTCCATATACGGAGCTAGAAGATGCATAAACAAGATGCTCAATATGATGATGACGACAACCTTCCAGAATTGCCAAAAATCCGTCTACGTTGCTATCAATATAAGAAAAGGGAGACTCCATTGAATGGCGAACACCGGCTTGAGCGGCAAGATGAATTACTCTGTCAAACTTCTCTTTGGAAAAAAGAGTCAGGATAGATTTTCTATCAGAGACATCCATTTTTACAAACTTGAAGTTAGAAAATGGAGTTAACTGTTCAAGTCTACTTAATTTAAGAGATACCTCATAGTAATCATTTAGGTTATCAATACCTATAACCTGATACCCTTTCAAGCACAGTAGTTCGCACACCTTCGCACCGATAAATCCCGCTGCACCAGTTACAAAATATTTCATACGACATACCTGTTAAAAATTTCTTTTGGTTATACGCTAAGGTGAAATCATTATCTTACTGAGTGCCAATATCCATATGTATATTACAAATATTATAGCTTATGAATATTTATAAGATCATTAATAAAATGCATCTAATTCATTTAAATTTATGATTAGCTTTAATTATTGACTACAAAAAAGTGTCTGACCGCATCAATAATGAATACTTGCTCCGACTCAGTCAGGCTTGCATGTAAAGGTAAACGTAACAGCATTCTAGAAACCGCTGTGGTATTTATATCATCGCCATGAAATCTACCATATCGAATACCAGCCGGACTAGAATGCAGAGGTACAAAGTGTGAGGTAACTTCCACATTAAGATTGCGCATGAATTTAAATAATCCCTGTTGTTCGTCAGGGGATCTTGTTCTTATATGATATATATGAGCATTATGCTCAACATGTGCCGGAACGGCAGGAAGTGTGAGCACTCCAGCATTAGCCAACTCAGATAAACATGTATGATAAAAAAGCCATTTTTTTAATCTAGCATTCGTAATTTCTCTCGCGTTTTGTAATTGCTGCAACAAGACTACAGCTTGAACCTCTGACATTACATAACTAGATGATAAAATTTGCCATGTATATCTATCAACCTCTCCACGCAAAAACCTTGAACGATCAGTTCCTTTCTCCTGAATGATTTCACATATACCATGGTACTTATCTTCGTTTACTAAAAAAGCCCCGCCCTCACCACCGGCATGAATATTTTTAGTATGATGAAAGCTGACGCAGCCAAATTGACCAATTGAACCAAGTGGCCGTCCTTTATATGTTGACATGATACTTTGTGCAGCATCTTCAACCAATACAAGATTATAGCGATTGCATATATCGACTATAGAAGACATTTCTGATGCAACACCGGCATAGTGAACAACCACTACGGCTTTCGTTCTAACTGTAATAGCCTCTTCAATAAGCTGCTCATTTATATTCAAAGTGTCTGGCCTGATATCGACAAATACTAATTTTGCGCCCCTTAAGGCAAAAGCACTTGCAGAGGTAACAAATGTAAAGCTTGGCAGTATTACCTCATCCCCTGGCTGCAAATCCATCGCTAAAGCTGCCATCTCCAAAGATGCACTACAGGATGGCGTTAAAAAAACTCGCCTTGCATTATATATATCGTGTAATAGTTCCTCACATTTTTTTTTATTAACACCGATACCTAAACATTCTCCATCACTTTCAGTGATATGGCCAATATTATTGGGGCGATTATATGGTATCCAATTGCGATATGATTTCATTTCATAATAACCTTAATGTCACTGACAAGATTTGCATAACTTCTTCCTGAATCAGGCCATGTTGTCAGTCTCCAATCAGGACATTGCCCACAAAAAGTATGGCATTTGAAATCGTTATTAAGATGAGCCTCTCGCAGTTCGTTTAAAAATGCTCCCTGCCAAGCAGTTTTTAGCGTTGTCTTCCTGTAATCAATGAAACTGGATGCATACGCCCAATCTGTCGGGCAAAAAGAAAGCTCACCTTTTGGATCCAGGGTCAAACGCTCCCATGGATATAAGCATGGGCGCCTTGACTCATGGGAATGAGCTTCCCCTTGAGCCAACATACCTGCCGCCGAATGTAAATTCCTGATCAGCACTTCATCAGCTCCCTGATTTTTCCAAAAAAGAGAAAAATCATCTACCTCATCTTCATTTCCTGCCTGACGAATAAAACTCACAACAATACGAGTTCTGTATTGCCCTGTCTTGATATGTTCGATCATTCTAATTATATTACGTCGCACTTGCTCAAGACGCCCGCCACGAATCTTCGCATAAGTCTCATCGTTAAAGGCATCAATGCTGACATCAATCATATGAAGGCCACTTTCTAATAACTGTTTTAGTTTTTTCTCATTAAGAACTGTACCATTAGTGGTTAACGTGACAAACGTGCCACTATGCTCGACAGCATACTGGATCATTTCATGTGCATGTGGATGCATAAGTGGCTCACCATTGCTGGTATATCGTATATACTGGCAATGTCCGTCGCTATTGTCTCTTATATCATCGATCAGCTTCTTGTTTAGTTCAGGGTCTAACAATCTTGCGGAATAATGTTCAGACTCTTTAAATTGAGGGTGTGGACAATGTATGCATCTTAAATTACAAATTTCAGCAATATCTACAATGACCTGTGATGGAAACTCCGATGACAGTCGATCATAGAAACCATATTTAGCCATGAGTCCTCCTACTAATAATTTAGTTCGCTATGAACAAAATCACCGCCAGCACATAATAAAGCATCGATAATACTGACGCGGCAATCAAAACCAGGTCCGTTCTGGGGATAGCGAGCATATTCAGGATATTCCATCCAGGCAACACCGATACCCCTTTCTTCAAAGCGCCCGATATCTAAATAATTTTTTGCCGCCGGCCCAGAAAAATAAATACTTGCATCAGCTCTTTCAGCAATGACGATCAGTCTTTCCGTTGCATCGCTAAACCCCCCCCCATTCAAGTAATGACTATCCGTAAAGATGGGGGTGGTGATCCCTAATAAATGCATGATTTTTTTAATAAACATGATATTTATATCAGAGATATACTCAAATTCACGTGCATCTTCATACCATGATTTAATTTCATCTATATATCTATCAAAAAAAAGCGCCTTTTTGTATCGCTCTTTAATTATAGCAAAATGCTTCTGACACCATAGATTATCGACAACTTTTGTGGATGATATTTTCTGATTTCTATCAACATGACATACGGGTATTGTTAACCATACAGCACCCTGTGTGGTCATAATCCTATTGCGGTTACGCCAATCTCTTGTTGTATACTGGACAGAATCAAGAAATATAAATTCGTCCACCCTGTTTATAATATCAAAGTAGCCTATCCAAGGAATATAATTAGATTGAATGATTGCTATCTTTTTATGCAAGTTAGTATGCTCTTAATATTTTTGAACGTGTTAAACCACATGAAATCATCTGTGCTTTAATCTCGGGCCAGTAATCAGAAGCAATAATAACCACATCAAGTTCATTGGTGGCCTCCAGTGTAAACTTTTCTATTGGGGCATTACAAAATATAGCGCCAAATTTACTCTCGTCATTATCAAAAAAACACTTCACCTTTATTTCCCTGTCAGAAAAAACAAGGTCAGAATGAAGTTTTCCATAGAATTTTTTTGCGCCAGAGCCAGTGCCAAAAATAGCTATTTTAATATTTCTTTTTCTTCCAAATCGATAGTAAAACTCATCTGGCAAATTTCGTTTAAATCGATACGTAAATTTCTCTGAAAATGAACTTTCAAGTAAAAAACCTCTGATTTTCGGCAAAATAACGTCAATATTATGAAACTGTTCAACATAGTTGCAGCAGCTTCTTGATTTATTTTCGAGAAAACCATATTGGAATACATCTTCAAGCATAACATGAATATCATTTCGCTGTGGGGAAGGCTCCCCAATTAGCGAGAGATAAAGACTTGAGCCTTCATCAAACTCGTCTGAAGCTTCATCAAGCCACACCCCTTTCACTAGACGACGGTATCCTTTAACACAAGAGTCTATGGCAATCACAGGTAATCCGATCATTGCAAGATGATATGCTGAGGAGCCCATTGCAACACCGAAATGATATTTTTCAGATTCAATTAGGCTGTATATATCAGATTCATTTCTCTTTCCTAAGATACGAATTTCAAGGCGTTCATGCGCAAGCTTTTTATATGATTCAACTTCATCCTCATAGAGAGCATATCCATATCCTATCAAATCAAAAAGTATATGCAGCTGAGGTTTATTGTTAAGAACAACATTCAAGCTGTCAATAAAACTCAAGATGCTTTCATTCTTGAAAAAGTCAAATCTCCCGAGCCAGAGCACCTTCATAAACTCTTCTGGAGCAGAAATATTGTACCGTATCTTTTGTGTTACGGGCTCAACAGGAACAGTGGCAGATGAGTGATGATTAAGTGGAACAGAAAAATACTCAGAATTATATTTACGATATATGTCATTGGGATACCAGATTGCATGTGCTCGATCCAACTTTAATAATAATTGGCGCTGGTAGTGCCAAGTTTCATTAATTAACTTTGGTTTGAATGCACGAGATGCGTTAAATCCAATCCCTGGCTCCCAGATACTCCAAGCTTCTGGATGCAACATCCCAGTCAATATATGAACTCTTTTATTTCCATTGAAGACATGCATAGCCCTATGCAAAACTTCAAAATATGAAGCGAGAACATATATATCTTCCCCAAAAAAATCATCAATAATTTTCTGTCCAAGTGCCCCCAGATACGATTGATTTGAAATAGAAACAAAGAAATCATCCATTTCTGGAATGATATACTTTTTTATCTTTACACTCTTGTTATCCAATAGCCCAAAAAGTGCAGAGTCCTCGTATCCAACTACGGCAACGGAATCACCTAATCCAACAAGATAGTCAATAAATCTACAGTTAAATGTCTCCGCACCACCGACACTCTTATTGAAATCAAAAACAACAATGTTCACGCCGCCCCCACAATCCTGTGTTAATAACACGCCGAATAAAATTACAAGCCTAAAATAATAATTGATGCAATTAATACCATTTTTTCAAAAAATGAACAATCTATAACATATAGGAATCTCTAAAAATCAATACACTAGCTCGAACTGGTTCGTCAAGGAAGAATCAAAGGATAAATTCAAAGAGTAATTCATAAAAAATTAGAGACTAAAAACAAAAGGAAAGTAATAAAATAACTTATAATATCTATAGCTATTTATCAGTTTAAAAAAACAACTCTCCCATCAAATTTCATCAATAAAGCACGTCTAATTTCCTCTCGATAGAAATCCGATGCTATATAGACTGGTGAATTAATAGCATCTAAATCCCCCAACGTGTTAACCTTGAAGTCATTCATAGCATGTGAGTGTTCATCAACAATAATATTAATTTTTTTCCTGTGCTTGGAAAATTTTAAAATGGCCTGTCCGATATGACCAGCACCATATAGAAGCACTTCAGAATGACTATTGCTTACCTCATCGAAGATAAGCGTATGATTTAGAACATTATCCGTGAAAGGATATTGAACAACTTGGCTCAACAAATAGATGTCACCAGAGCACAACGTTATTACTTTATCAATAGAAATCAAAGGGTTATATATTATCTGCTGCGGAGAAACAAATTTATCTTCCAGACATTTTCTAGCCACTAGGAAAGCATATTGTTCAGTTGTCTGATGCTCAACGACGTCTGACAATGAGCCAAATGTATACTCACCATCAGTACCTCTCCAACCAAATACTAACTCAACGACTTCATAGTTGTTTGAAAAACAAAGTGAAATGAAAAAATCAACATTATATGTAAAAAGTCCATGTGGGGAATGCTTCAAAGGCAAACAATGAATCATTAATCCATTTTTCTTTGTAATGTTATGTATTGACGCAAAAACATTATATTGATTAAAAACATGTTCACTAGTTCCAAGATTAGTTACCACATCATACTGATGAGATAACTCGAGCATCTGATTATTAAAATCGCAAAATATTGTCCCATCATAAACATCCACAGAATCATATTTTAAACCTAGGTTTTCATACATAGATTTTGTAAAATCACCATCCTGATAATTCTTTAATTCTTCATCAATTATCTCTGCCGAGTTTAATGAATAAAACTGCTGGCACCCTAACTCAATTATCGAATTAAAATTTTCAGGAAAGTGATTCTTCATTTTATTAAACATAGCTGGCGTCATACCCATCACAGAACTCCCGTAACATATAATATGAAGTTATAAGAAAGACTTATCAATTCACGAATGAGTTATATTTCACAAACAATGTAAACAAGGCTATAATTTCAACCACAGTTATAAACTTCAAAAATTCCTCGCCTTTATTATATAGCCATAAAATATATTCATAATAGTGGGCTCGGTCATTATAATTATTATTATTTAATAACTTTTAGCCCAAAGCATTATCTCACAAATTGAACTCATGGGACTGCAACCAGATCTCAAGCACCAATAAACCCCAAACATGATAGAAGGTCATACCGTCAAACTGGTTATCCAGCAACATCCGCAACCGGTCGGGAGCGATAAACTGATGCAGACAGAGCTGGCCTGAAGAGGCCTGCTGACGCAGTTGCGTAATCGCACTCTGTTTGGCCTGTTGATTGAACGGATCTATGCTGAAACCCTTTTTCGGCCTGTCGATCCATTCCGCCGGCAAGTAGCGTTTGGCCAACTGGCGCAACAGGAACTTACCCTGTCCTTGTGCAATCAGCTCTGACTGTGCCAAACCTGCGGCAAACTGAGCTACTTCGGTCGACAGGTAGGGCGTGCGGCACTCAAGGCTGTGCAGCATGCTCATTCGATCTACCTTGGCCAATACCAACGGCAGATAATTGGCAATATCGGCCTCACGAAGGCGATTAAGATACGGGCGGCTATCCATATCGATACGCCTGCGCAGCGCCATCAAGTGATCACCAGTACCGGACGGAATGCGACCGAACAACTGTTCCAACTGGCGATCGGCATACAGCAAGATGCGACCAGAGTAGTACTCCCGCCCAAGATGCCAGCTACGCGCCTGCATCTGTTGCTCTCTGCCCTCGGCGGCGACCAGTGTCTGCAGGTAACGGCCATAACCGCCAAACAGCTCATCCCCACCGTCACCCGTAATCGCGACGGTGACCTGCTGACGAGCAAGCTGCGAGACCATATAGGTCGGTACACAGGAGGTGTCGGCATTGGGCTCATCCATGCGCCGCGCCAGATCACCAACCTGTTCAACAAAAGCCTCGGGACGCAGCAGTTGCTCAGTGTGTTCGGTTCCGAGAAAGTCGGCAAAAGCCCGAGCCTCCTCATGTTCGCTCTCCGGCGCCTGTTCAAAACCGATGGAGAAGGTGCGGATCGGCCGTTGCAAACAACGGGTGATCAGGGCCACCGCCGTCGAGGAGTCGACACCACCGGAGAGAAAAGCCCCCACCGGCACATCGGCGACCAAGCGGCGCGATAACGAACGCAGCAACAGATCCTCAAGCTGGTCAACCTGCTCCTCCAGCGGGCGTGACGGCATATGGTCACCGGCACAGATAAAGTGGAAGTAACGCTCTGCCTGTGAGACCGCCCCTGTCACGGCACGCATCAAGTGCCCCGGCAGCAACTTTCTGGCGTGTTGATACAGGGTGCGTTCCCCGACGGGGTGCTGGAAAGCCAGATAATGGGCGACTGTATCAACCGTAATGCGGGCAGGGAATCCTGGCACCAGGGTCAAAGCCGCCAGCTCGGAGGCAAAGACCAACAAACCGTCAAACTCGGCATAATAGAGTGGCTTCTCGCCAAACGGATCACGCGCCAGCAGCAACTCCCTGCGCTCACGATCATAGTAGGCAAGTGCAAACATCCCCTCGAGCCGGGTCAGAAAGTCAGCACCTTCCCGTACCAGGCCATTGACCAATACCTCGGTATCAGAATGGCCAGTAAATGATATGCCGGCGTCTTTAAGACGCCCCCCCAACTGAAGATGGTTGTAGATCTCCCCATTAAATACGATACAGGCTCGTTGCTGTGCATCATGCATTGGTTGATGCCCGGCAGGCGATACATCCAGAATACTCAATCGACAATGTGCCAGAACACAGCGTCCGTCATCCGACTCCCAAAGACCCCGGTCGTCAGGCCCTCGATAGGTCATCGCCTCCGCCATTCTATTAGCCTGCTGTTTCAACCACGCAGGATCATGTTGACCATGAATACTCATTATTCCGGCTATACCGCACATTTTATAACTCCCTAAAGGTAAGCCAACACATGATGTCACGCATGAGACATCATAGAATAATCAACTATCATGCGATGGCTTTTCCAGAACGAATAGCACACCAGCGACTTCCAAATCCTCCCATCCCAGTGATGCATACTCATCTGCGAAATCGACAGAGACTTCCTGAATATGCTCTCTATCATTCTTCATATATTTATCTTCAGCAACAATCCTGAAGCCACATTGTAAAAATATCTGTCGATAATCACTATAACGCAGCTGATTACCATGTAAAAAGTGGCCAGCATCACCATAATGGTCACGCCACTCTGACTTGCCTATTGTCAGGAAATCAAGTGGTCGTGAAAAATCCCGGTGGTCTCGGAGGTCAATCCAGTGAAAAGCAAAACCACCTGATGCTAATAGCTCAAATGTCTTGGCTACGAATGAATGAATATCTACAACATGCTCCATTACGGCACACGAATAGCATACATCATATTTTTCATCATCATTGAAATCTTCAAGCTTTATCTCAGGGAAGTAATTTAGTCTAGTGCCATGATGATCATGAAGATGGAATGATTCAACATCATCATTAAATACAATACCATCATTTACCTTACATGGGACATTGAAAAGCCCCATTAAATCTTTAATCATTGAAACATGTTCATTGAAAGGATATTTCCCGCTTAGTCCCGGGAATGGTTCGATCGCGGTCCACTCCCCGCCCCATCGTAATAGACTATATATCTCCACCCCAAGGGAATGACCAGAACCTATATGTAAAAATCGATTTACCGGCTTTGAAATATATTGTTTACGGCATTTCTCGAAATGATTACCAAGTGATATATGATAAAATACACTACCGCTAGTGTTTTTACTTCCTATTATCTCATCCACGAGCTCACGTCCGATTAGCCCTTTCAGTTCCTGCTTCTCTCGATCTTTTATTTCACTTTCCTCATCATAAGGAAAGGGTAAATATAAATCATCCAGCCCCAATTTGACGAGTTGAGCACAGATATCTGAGACATGCCTCTGAAGACAAGAGAGAATAATAAAATTTGGTTTATATAGATGAATTTCATCAGGAGAGATAATAGGAAGCTCACCCTTAAACTGACCATGTAAATTTTCGTTATTATCAGCAATAGCCAATATTGAAAATCGTTTAGGAAGTCTTTTTATAAATGAATCACAAACTTCACCAGCACCGAACAAGATAACATCCATATTCCGTCTCCGATTTATTTTTTATTATTCAGTGCCAGTGTTTTTTCAGCAAGTATACGTGGTGAATAATGCTCACTCATCTTTTCCACCAAACCAACTGATGTTTTCTCTCCACTCCCCATTAATAATGACACTATCTTTTCAACCATCAAACCCCATTCCCCATAGGGAATCAAGTCACAAGAAAACTCTGTCAGTACAGTTTCTCTATTTCCTGGAATATCTGTCGCTACAACAGGACAACCAAGTGCCTGTGCTTCCAAAATAACATTAGACATTCCCTCATGACTGGAGGTGGAAATGAGCAGGCTGGCACAACTTAACCATTCAAAAATATTATCTTTCACACCCACGACATGAATGTTATCGCGGCACGGCTGCTGCGCAATGCAAGCAAGGACCTCTGAGCGCAATGGTCCATCACCGATTAAAATTGCATGGGTTTGAGGAAGTTTGGCAATGACAGAAGCGACAACCTCTATAAAGCGACATGGGGACTTTTCCGGAGACAGTCGCATTATCCCCATCAATATTGGGGCCGATAAATGAATATCTAACTGCTGTAAAGGCTCTTGTCCCTCAACCCGCTTGGCCATGACCGCATTTTTCACTACGGGGATGCTCGATTCAGGCAAATTTAGCCAGCGAGCATACGACTGCGCCCCTGCCATGGAGTTAACACTCAAAACGATTCCTGGCAACTCGGTCATCAGACGATAGTAAGCTGCCAACCTCGACTCATCATAAACGGCCAGGTATTCAGGAAACTCTGAGGGTGCAACACTCCTTCCAGAGATAATGATCTGTTCTACTCCCGCGAAAATTGCGGCCATAGAAGCAATGACATTACCGTCTTCTAGATAGGCGATAACCAGTTTGGGCTGAACACGTTGCATATAGTCATAGGCAGTGAGAATGCCGTGAAGCAGTCCGGGCTCAAAGAAGGGTGCCAATTGATTAGCCAACTGGTAGCTATTTTCCTCCTGCTCCAAGTTCGGCCAGCACTCACGGGCAGAAGGCACGAAGTAGAGCTCTACACCATGAGTACGCAAAAGCGCCTCCCAGTTATTAACCTCCAACCCCTTATTCTTCACCGAGATCAAATGCACTTCCCATCCCTGCTGGCGCAATCCGATGGCCAGCAATACCATCTGCCGCTCAGCACCGCCTTTGACCAAGGAGTGGATATATAGCACGACACGCTGCACTACTTGGGGCAGCCGATGTGCTCGACGCTCGCGGATCAACCGCTCAAGCTTTTGCTGCAACATCGCCGATGGCTGGCAGGTTGCCTCAACATAGGGAGTGATATAGGGATAGTCGCCATAATGACCTAGTTGCTCGATAATCTGCCCACCGAATTGCTGTAAATCTGAAAAGATGACAATGACCACCTCCTCTGCTGGGTAATTATTAAGCAGTTCTGGCCCTACAATCGGAATGCCACAGGCGAACTGACCGACTTGAGGACCGTTAAGACCATCGATGATGGCGACGAATGGATAAGGGGATTGGAGCACATGATAATAAAGATTTCCCGCCACCCCCCAGGCAATCGCCTTGCGTTTCCCGGACAGCAGTTCCTGATGCAATAACGCATCAAAAGGCAGGGCATGTTTCATCGACAGATCCAGCATGTGTCGGTTTCCTTGGAATTCAATTCAATGACAATATGGTCACATCTTGGCTGGATATATTCGCAAAGATGTCTCGTTTTATTTCGTCCACAAAGGAGGCGGACGCGACAATCAGTACAGAACCAGATGGAATTGAGCACTCGGATAATGATATAACGTCATATCCCATCACTTGGTAGTGTCCAAAGTTGGCTTTTTTATCGATCACGGTACGGATACGGATGCTTTTTTTAATCAGTTCAGGTGCCAGACACTCAAAGAATTCTCCCGCCCCATACACTATGACTTCGGTGGCATGTTGACTTTGCATCAATTCCAGAAGTCTATCGATTGCTTGGGCATGCTTATAACGTGCATCGCGTAAGCCGACAAAATCCATCATCAAATCAGGATCCAGCCGACTCAGGGAACCTTGTGGCCAAGCCAACCAACGCTCACCATAAGACATGTTTTTACTGAACTTGCGATAGAAGGTTTCTATTCCTTCTGAGTGGATCCGCGCCAACCCGGAGGAATTAATAACCTTGTAACTACGCTCCGAGCCAAAGTTGTCTTCATGAACCAGATTACCAAGATAGTGCACCTCGCTCGATACCGGACACTCGACCAGACGCTCCATCATGCGTAAAAAAGAGATGCGCTCACTCAAATCGGATTCGGCGATGCCCAGCGACTGGTCCCATAACTGATAGGCATTAACTCCAGCCTCAAAACTCCGGATATTTTGCTGATGCTGGACACTGTAGCGAACCTCTGCCTGTCGCGGCACAACTTTCCCTTCCGCTGTGCGCCGATACCCCAGTGTGCTCCCTTCCAAACCAACGAGAACAATTTCAAAAATCTCTGGTGAACGGGCAATCTTCTTGATCCCCTTTATGGTATCGTTACGCACCGGAATAAAGGCACTGATCGGCGTGATAACGGAGTTTTTGCTGCCTCTATGGTTACAGTAGAGCAACAGACTGCTCATTGGCTGTTGCAACATGGCCTTGCTAATTTGAGAGGGAATCGTCCCACCGCCACCCAAGTCGACTAGCAGATAGGGAGCATCTCCCGTCAAGCCAACAAAATAATCTCGCATGTCCAGCCTGCTTTGCTGAATACTGCTCTTGATCTGCTCGATATTTTGCTCAAACACTTCAGCCATCAGTTGCAGACCATCTTGCCCATCGATGGCAATTTGATCCAAAAGCGCCAGTGGCGTGTCAAGAAAGGATGCCAACCTGACATCCTGAACACCAAATTCATTGAAAAAGTCACGAACGGTGTAATTGCGGCGCATCAAGGTCTGGGAAACAGCCTCTTCCACTTGGCTATCATCTATCGCGGGCAAATAGGTTGCCTTGCGTGAGGCATAACAGGTCTGACAGCGTATATCTGGGTACTGCTGTGATTGAAAATCGACCTGGCGGTTGATACAGGCAGCAAAGATCCCGCCCTCTCGCATCAGCGACAAAATGTTTTTTACCTGCAGTCGTTTGGCTGACTGCAGAACCCACTTGGCAAATGCCGTCAGGACGGGTCCAAGGATGAAGGCGCCATATGTGTAGAAAAATTGCTCCTCCTCGGAAAGCTGTTGTGGCATCGACAGGACGGCCAGCTTCCTGGCATGTTGCATGGTCGATGGCACATTTACCCGATAAACTTTCTCGTTTTCCAACACCTCAGACAGATTCTCTGGGATATCAAAATGCAATGAAGCCAAACCATGTTGCCGTGCCGACTGCACATCAGCCCTGGGATTGTCACCGATATGCAAAACTTGCTCTGGTTTCAGCTTTATCTGAGTAATTACATGGCTAAAGAGAGCGCCACTCTGCTTGGTCAACCCAACACTTGATGAAACAAACAGATAATTATAAGAAATTTCAGGGCATTTTTCTGAAATACAGTCGCGCAAAAAAACTTCTGGCAAATACATGTCGGAAATAAAAACAATCAGTTTATTTTTACGTTGTGCACGTACCAAAACTTCTTGAATAATCGGGTCTGGATAAAGAACTTCTCGTTCTACTTTCAGCTCTTCAACTTTAAGCACCGCCTTAATTTCATCACTAAAAGGCAGCTGTTCAAAAATATCGTCAAAACTAATTTCTTCACCTGAAATTAGTTTGCGAGCACGAGCTTCAGCCTCGAGGCGGCAAAATCTATAATCTTCTGCCTCTATTGGCAGATTAAGACCTCTATTTAGCAACCGTCTCGCTGCTTCCTCAAAAACCCACGAGGGTTCATCACATGCACGACGCAATAATGTATCAAAAACATCCAATGAAATATGTGTTATTTTATCAATGCAAAGATACTGATCAAGAGCAGTTAGAAACTGGCTATTTTCTAGTAAATCACGCAACTCGGGAGACATCACCGCATAATGACTCATATATACCTACACATGCATCAAAATAAAAGAAATCACATAAAAAACATTCACACTCAAAAACTCGAATACTTTTGCGGAATGAAAATATCTATCTCTGCAATAGATTATATTCATTACTTATTTAAAACGGCAAAACAGGCATCGGAAACCAATCGAGAGAAATTGTTCAGCGCGTTATCCACTGCATCATCCATATCGAAATAGCGATACTCGGCAAGGCGGCCCAAAGCAATCAGTTGCGGGAACTCGGCCAATTCATCGCGGCAAGTCTGATAATGCTGTTTGGCTGCATCGGTAAACAGCGGGTAGTAAGGCTCCAGCCCCTGCCCGGCCACATAGGTGCAGGGGTATTCATAAACGATGCTGGTGCCGGGATGTTGCTGCCCCGTCAGATGCTTGAATTCAGTGATGCGGGTATAGGCCTCTTCATTCGGATAATTGACCGTGGTCACCGGCTGAAATTGAGCTTGCGGCAGATGACAGTGCTCAAAGCGCAGTGAACGGTACGGCAAGCCGTCGTGCCCCGCCGGCATCAGCTGATCCAGCATCCCCGTATAGACCAAGGGCCCGGCAAAGGGCACGCCATCCAGCAGTATCCGTTTCTGTTGCCAATCCAGACAGACGCGGGACCCCATGGGAATGGATAGCCTCACCTCAATCAAGGGGTTCGCCAAGATGCGCTCGAACATGGCGGTATAACCCTGCGCGGGCACCGCCTGCCAGGGATCAATAAAGTAACGGTCATCACGATTGACGACAACCGGCACGCGCGCAGTGACCTCGGGCGAGACCTGCTCTGGCGATACACCCCACTGCTTGCTGGTGTAGTTGACGAAGGCTCGCTCATAGATGAACTGGGCCAGCTCAGCCAGCAGAGGCTCAGCTTCCTGCCGCAGTGCCATGATGGGCACTCTGGCCCCCTCACCAAATCTGGCCTGAAGGGCCTCAATCATGGCCGCTGCCTTCTCCGCCGGAAAGCAGCGTTCAATGCTGGTCAGGTTGAACGGGATGGGCACCAACTGACCATCTATCCGTGACAGCACGCGATGCTCATAAGACAACCACTCGGTGAACTGCGACAGGTAATCCCAGACTTCCTGCTTGTCGGTATGGAACAGGTGTGGCCCATAACGATGGATCAGCACGCCGTGCTCGTCATACGCGTCGAAGCAGTTGCCACCGATATGATCGCGCTGTTCCAGCACCAGCACCTTCCAGCCAAGCTGGCTGGCCATTCGTTCAGCCATGACGGCACCCGAAAGCCCAGCGCCGATGACGATCGCCTGATAGCTCACGCTCTATCTCCAAACAGTTGCTGCATGACACGCGCGGGATGGGCCCGCTCTGCCCATGCCAACTGATGTCGTTCGTCGAAGAACCAACCCGGGGCTAACCTTGCCACAGCATCGACCGACTGCTCGATAAGCTGAGTGAAGCGCACGACATCATCCTGCCGCAAAAAGTAGAGCGCGGCAGAGTAGTAGTGATGGGCACGCCCCTGAGCAATGATCACGGGATCAGCACCGAATGCCGCCGCATTGTCACAGGCACGCAGCAAATCGCGCAGCGACTGTTCACGACGTTCAGCCGATTTGCGGGTTTGCCCGCCAAAGCTCTGGGTATGGAAGCGATAGCGGCCCAATAATTCGGGGATAAAATCCAGCGTCCCCGGATTGTGGGAGAGGTTCAAGATATGCCAGGGATAATCGAGGATGATCTTGCACCCCTCATCGATGGCGTTCTCCATCCCTTCATAACGGCGAAACATAATGGAACTGGCATTGACGAACACCCCGAAGCGGATTAATGCCTCCCGCGTCATCACTAGTTCGAGATAGCGAGCATTGTAATAATCGCGGGTGAAGAGCTTGATCCGTGCATCGGTCTCATCATCAAACATCTCCGCTTCGTGGTAGCAAAGGGTGCAACCGGAATGCGCGTCCAGATAATCGGCCTGACGCTGCAGCTTGCCCGGCAGGGCCAGATCATCCCCGTCGACATAGGCGATATATTCGCCGTTCGCCTCTCTCAACAAGCGTTTCTGGGTTTTAGCCAACCCCATATTTTGCGCGTTCTGTAGTGCCCGTAGCCGAGGCCACTGTGACGCCAACCGCTGCATAATGGCCCAGGAGTCATCGCTCGAGCCGTCATCAATGGCGATCACCTCGAATTCGAAATCCGTTTTTTGTTCCAGCAGGCTAAGCAGGCAAGGTTCAATGAAGCGCCCGAGGTTGTATACCGGCACCAGTATGCTGATTTTCATAAGGAAACCCAGGGTTTGAGTAAAAAAGAAGCAAAACAAAGAAAATGGACAAGGCTACCGCACGGTCTCTGTCAACCTTTCCTGCCCTTCATCACAATAATTACTGCAAGAGCTGTGCCTGACCAAGCTAATTGATTGATATGACTTGATTTATGTGACCTGGCATCCACTATTCAATGCGGGCAAGCCGACGGCTACAGGCGGCTAGCATGTCGATGCCGTCCCAGAGCCATTCGAATGCCAGCGCCTGTCCCGGACTTGCCACCCTATCGATACGACAACCTGGCGATACCAGGAGCGCATGCTCAAGCTGCGTTTTATCCGGGCCAGCCCAGACACAGGTCTGCATATCCCAAGGCTGTAGCAGCAACTCATCAAGGTTATCGGCAACAAATTCGGCGACTGTACCTCCTCCGATGTGTGCAAGCCGCAAAGAGGCGGTGGGAGTCAATAAGGTGACGCCAGAAAAGGTGTCCAGCTGCATCTGGCCATCATGGGCGGCATTTTGTTGACTATTGATAAGGCGTTCCATCATCAGGGAGGGATTATCTGCAAATGGGGCGAAGATCCCTTCGAGCAGACGACGGCGCAACGTGCTGGCGGGAGTGCCCAACCAGCAAATCGTAGTGGGTGAGGCGCAGGCTTGTTGATTGAAACGGGTAAAGTCTTGTTGCAAAGCCGCGACCACTTGCCGCCACGCAGCAGCATCCAGGTTGGCGAGCCATTGGCTATCCAACACCGCCATGGAGCGGCGATCCGGAAACACGATTTCCTGAGCGCGGGGTGAGAGCGGAATAGCCCGTACCCGGCTGATGGTTTCATCACCTCCCCAGATAATGCGAAGCCGACACCGGGCCGACAGCCAGGCGGTGATGCCCTCGTCGTGGTCATAGCGGATAAAACGGGTACGGGAGGCAATCTCTTGCCACTCGGGCAGGGAGAAGAGCTCGTTCAGGATGGCCAGCATGGCCTCTTGCACCGGGTCGATGCGCGATGAGAGACGTACCACGGACCCATTGCCCATCAGCAGCGCCATGATCCAGGAGTAGAACGCGACGGTCGGCACGTTGGAGGGGACCAGATGAAAAACCATCCCCAAGGGTGCACGCCCTGCCATGCGTTTGCGCTGTACCTCAATCTGGCGCGGCCGCAACAAAAAGCCAAAGGCGGCCAGATCAGGGTTCTCTCGCCCCTCCTTCAGCAGACGTGCAGAGAGCGCAGCCACAAAGTCGCAGATGACGGGCGCAAAGCTTGGCAACGGGCGAATGACAAAACCTTGCCAACCGCTGACGGGAGCTACGAAAGCGACTTCTGGCCCCGCTTGCCAGATGGCATCTTCTACATCTGATCGGCTCACTGGAAAGTGTCGCTGCATCCCCTCACCTCGGCGCCTTGCTGACGTCCTGATACATGGAAATAACGGCCACGACGGCCGCAGGGGCAATCATCCTCCCCCAGCAGCACGCCGAGATCCTCGGTCAGCAGGCTGTGGCCAGGATAACTTTGGGGAATGGCAGAGATCACCTGCAGCAAGCCGGGTTGGCCGACCCCGAGCGGTCGATGAGTCAGCGGATCCCGCACCAGCAGATCGGCAAAGAGGGGAGCATGAAGATGGCCATGCTCACACTCGACAAATACCGACCCCACCTGCTCCACCATGCCATAGAAGTTGTGCACCCGACTCAGCCCCAGCTGTTCATGGCAACGTTGCTTGAAAGCCGGATTATCCACCGCGAGGTGTTGCAGTTTTTTCCAGCCACCGCTGTGAAAAAGCGTGCCGTGCGTCAACGGCAGTTGCAGACCTCGCTCACGCAGCGGCTCCAGCAAACATTGCCAGACCATGAAGGTGAAGCCGAACAGCAGGACCGGCTGGCCCGCATATTTGTCACAAAACGCCTCGATGACAGGCCAGTTGGGCCGCATCTGCTCATCGAGGGCATAGGTATGGTCACGGCCAAGGAAGGAGAGCCCCAGCGCACCGGCTCCCCGAGCGGAAAAACCGCTGCGGTTTTGAATCAGGGCGGGTTGCTCCACCAGCAGCATAGGCAGCCGTTGCTTGCCGACGAACTCTTGCAGGATCTTCACCAGCACCTTGCTCTGCAACGCGGCGGTCTCCCTGTCCAGCACGATCCGTGACGGCGTTCCGGTAGTGCCAGAGGAGGTGAGCACCTTGAACACTTCTTCTTGCGGCACACTCTGCCATTGGGCCAATTTGAACAGGCGAGCGGCCAGATAGGGAAGCTCTTGATAGGTCGAGGCCTGACCCCAGCCAAACGCCGTCAGAATATTGGCAAAGGCTGGGCACCCCTGCCCATGGCACTGCGTCAATTTATTCAGACGAGCAAGGAGCAGCCCACTTTTTTCCTGTTGGGACAGCCCGAAAACCGGCGCATCAAACAGCCTGTTCATAGCTGCTCCAGCTCTGTTAACAGGGCCGGATAATCAATCTTCATATTGCTGCGTCGTGGCAAATGATGTTGGTAGATACGCACGCTTGATGGTGGCACCATCAGCCAGCGGGCCACCTCCAGCTGTAGTGCGTCACAGGGGCACGCGTCTGCCTCGATGGCTACCAGCAGGCGATCATCGCAGCCGGTCGCGGCGCAGGAATAGCCCCTCCCCTGCAACCAGGTTTCCACTTCAGCCAAGCTCACCCGTTTGCCAAACAGCTTCAGGAAACGGTTGAGTCGCCCGGTCAGATAGAAGCGGCCCGCCTCATCACAACGAGCCAGATCTCCGGTAAAGAGCGCATCCATATCACGCCCACGCGCCAGATCTTCAGGGCGCTCGGCATAGCCAAGCATCACGTTTGGCCCTTCGTAGACCAGCTCCCCCTCCCCGTCAGGAAAGCCGGGCTCATGACGCAGAGAGAGGCACCCGCCCGGTACGGCACGGCCGATGGCATCCGGGACAATCATCACTTCATCGTGCGCCAACCAGGCGATGCGCGGTGCCGCTTCGGTCTGGCCATACATCACGAAAAAACGGCGTCCCAGTGCAGCGGCCTGCTCAGCAAACTGTTTTGCCAGTGCCGGCTCAAGTCGTCCTCCAGCCTGGGTCAGTGTCATCAGACTGGGATAACGCGCCCAGTCAAAACGCAAGCGGTTTAGCATCTGAAAGGTAAAGGGTACCCCCGCCACACTGGTGACCTGATGGCGATTGACCTCATCCCAGAATTGGCGCTCAAGGGGACTGGCAGTGCATGAAACCAGCGAGGCGCCAACCAAAAGATGGCTGTTAAGTACCGACATACCAAAGGAGTAAAAAAGTGGCAACGAGGTGATGGCTCGCTCACGCCCGTTCAGCGCCAGATATTCGGCGATGGCCGCGGCATTGGCATCAAGATTGGTTCGCGACAATCGCACCCATTTGCAGGAGCCGGTACTGCCCGATGTCGGCAGCAACATGGCCAGCTCAGGGTGAAGCGAGGGCGCATCGCCAAGATGCGCAACTGCCCCATCCTCCAATACCCGCAGACTAACACCAAAGCGCTGGCACTGCTCATGGTGCAACTGGGCATCCTGTGCAGGATCGGCCAGCATGATGGCGTGGCCATCACGCAGGGCCAGCAAGTAGTGAAGCAGATGCAGGGTGGACGTCACAAATGGCAGGTAGACCAAATGACGACCGACGGGATAGGTGGTGGCCAACTGCGCCACACGCCGAGCCAGCTCACCATAACTGAGCCACCCCTCTTGCGGGTCTCGCCAGGCGGGCTCGCTGTTACCCTCAACCAGATGGGTCAGCAAATCAGGCCGGTTCAAATCACCATCCCCCCATCGACTCCAATCACCTGCCCGGTCACATAGCTCGACAAGTCGGATGCAAGAAACAGGGCCACCTTGGCCACTTCATCTGGCGTGCCAATCCGTCCCATCGCGATGCTGGCCACCCGCTCGGCAAACTTCTCTTGCGGGATGGCATGCGCCATATCGGTATCAATAAAACCGGGAGCAATGGCATTGACACGGATCTGGCTGGCAGCCAGCTCCTTGGCCAGTGACTGGGTAATACCGATCACCGCCGCCTTGCTGCCGGCATAGCAACTGAGCCCGGCTGCCCCCACCAGCCCCATCAGGGAGGCGAGATTGATGATGCTACCGCCACCACTGCGCTGCATCATGCGGGCGGCATACTGGCTGCAGTAGATCACGCTAAAGGTATTGTTGCTGAATGTCTTTTGCAGATGGGTCTGGTTCGCCATTCCCAATAACGCCTCTTCCAGCATGCCGGCATTGTTGACCAACACGTCCAGCTGACGAGTCTGAGCAAACAGCTGCTGAAAAGCCTGCTTGACCGCCGACGGATCAGCCACATCAAAACAGAGAGGCTGGCAAGGCACCCCAAACTCGGTACCAATCGCGGTCACCAGCTGGCTCATGGTCACCTCATCACGGCCTCCCAGCCACAGTTCAGCCCCCTGAGAGGCAAACTGGCGGGCGATGGCAAGACCGATGCCACGCCCGGCACCGGTGATCAACACCCGCTTGCCCTGCAACAGCCCCAGCATCAGAAAGCGACCCCGTACTTGGCCAGGAGCTCGCGCGCCTTGCCGACCGAACTCATGTCGATAATGTCATCGGTGTCGAGCAGCACGCCGTAGTTATCCTCCAACTGGGCAATCAGCCCCATGTGGGCGACAGAATCCCACTGCGGGATACTGTTGTAGGCCAGCTCATCGCTGACGCTGCCGATATCGAGACCCAGCGCCTCGGCAAAAACCTGTTCCAATGCGATTGTCATCTGAAAAATCTCCGTAGCCGCTCACGGGCGGCATAGTAATTCGCCGGCAGCAGTTCCAATGCAAAAAATCCGTTCTCTTGTCCTATCTGGCTATAACCCAGTTGTTCATTCAAGCGCAGGGCAGAGCGATTGTTCTCCCGAACCAGGGTGCGGATACAACCGATGTGCAACTCATCAAAACCCTGATCAAGCTGAGATAAGGCAGCAGCGACAGCCAGCATGGGATGCCGCACGGGTGAGTTGCCCAGATAGAGTCCCGCATCGGCGATCGCCTGACCCAGCAGCTCGCCCTGAGACTCACCTTTAAGATTGACGTAGCCCGCTCGCACGTCTTTGCACCAGAGCACCCAGTGCTGCTGATCCCGCCGCTCACGGGTAGCAGTGAACCATTGGCGCTGTTGCCGTGGCGAAATACGCGTCTGGGATACCATCTGCATTCGCACCTCATCCTGATTGCGCCAACGCCGCAAAGCGGGAAGATCCCACGGCGCTATCGGGCGTAGCTCAACGCCATAACTCATCTTCAACGCCATACAGTTTCCATGACTTCCATGACCTGTCTCTCTTATCGACCACACGGCCGCCATTCCGTAGCAAAAATCGATAATACAAGCAGAAAAACCAGTATAATATCAAAAATAATCAAAGAGTTGTCATCGATTATCCTGGCTTTGGCCAGTCATTAATCCAGCAGAGAGAACCCATCATGGCCATCGCCATTATCCCGGCCCGGGGTGGCAGCAAACGCATTCCACGCAAGAATATCCGCCCCTTTTGTGGCCAGCCCATGCTCGCCTATGCCATCCAAGCAGCGCAACAATCAGGCTGTTTCAACAAGGTGGTGGTCTCCACCGATGATGAGGAGATTGCCGAAGTTGCTCGTCAACTGGGCGCGGAAGTACCATTTCTGCGACCAGCCAACCTCGCCGATGATCACACTGGTACCACCCCTGTGGTGATCGACACCATCCAGCGGCTCGACCAGCTCGGCATCCAGGCAGAGCACTACTGCTGCATCTATGCCACGGTCCCGCTTATTCAAGCCGATGACTTGAAGGCCGCCCATCAGCGACTGATCGCAAGTAATGCTCCCTTTGTCTATACCGTGGCCGAGTTTGGCTTTCCTATTCAGCGCGCCGTGCGCATGGACGAGCAGGGCCGGGTCACCCCCTTCTGGCCGGAGCAGATGGCGAAACGCTCTCAGGATCTGGAGCCTGCCTATCAGGATGCCGGCCAGTTCTACTGGGGCAGCCGTGCGGCCTGGCTGGGAGGGATCAGCCCGGTAGGGGGAGAAGGGATTGGCCATATTCTGCCAAGACACAGGGTGGTCGACATCGACACGCCGGAAGATTGGCACCTGGCCGAACTGCTCTATCAAGTGCTGGCCCAAGATGACGTTTAAGGTTGCCTTCCGGCTCGACGCCGGCACCGAGATTGGGCTGGGTCATCTGATGCGCTGTCTGGCCATCGCCGATCGGCTGAAAACGGCTGGCGCCGAGTGCCACTTCCTCTGCCATCAGCTACCTATGCACCTGTTGCCACTGCTGCACTCCCACCAGCATCACGCTCTCTGTGATCTGGACGATGCAGGCCCCTTGCCCACCTTGCGCCCGGAGTGGCTGGTGTGTGATCACTACCAGATTGATCGGCAAATCGAGCAGACACTGGCAAGTCACTGTGGTCAGTTGCTGGTGATCGACGATCTGGCCGATCGCCCTCATCATGGTCAGTTGCTGCTGGATCAGGGGCCACAGCGCAGCACAGCCGATTACCAGTCACTCGTCCCTGCCGACTGTCGGCTGCTGCTGGGCACCGACTATGCCCTGCTGCGCCCTGCCTATCGCCAGCTAGCACGCCAAAAGGCCAGCCGGTGGCGACATGGCCTCATCTGCTTTGGTGGTGCCGATCCGGCCGGAGCCTGCCTCATCACCCTCAATACGCTGGCTCGACTGCCATGGGCTAAAACCGTCAGCTGGACTCTGGTAGCCGGTGGGGCCAATCCTTTCTGGCCCGAGCTGCAACAAAGGGTTGCCGAACTGCCCGATCTGCCGCTCACCTTGCTGCGTCAGAGCGACCAGATGGCCGACCTGATGAGCCGACACGACTTCGCCATTGGCGCTGCGGGCGGCATGACCTGGGAGCGGGCCTGTCTCGGCCTGCCGACCCTGGCGGTGCCCATCGTCGACAACCAACAGTTTAACGATGAGGTGATCGCCCGCTTCCAGTTGGCAGAGCGGCTGACCCTGAGCGAACTGGATGAACCTGAGCGGCTGATGCAGGCCCTGCAACGACTTGAATTGCAAGCAGATGACTATCGCTGCCACGGCCAGCAACAGGTGGATGGGCTGGGGCTGGATCGGCTCACCGCCTGGCTGCTACCACAATCCGATTATCAACTGTTGCCAGATGGCCAACAGTGGCAACTACGCCATGATGGCAAACTGCTGCTCACCCTGACGCTGAACGGCCAGCGGCTGACATGGCAGGCCACCCGGCCACTTCAACTATCGGAGTGGCAAGAGCTGGCACATCGCTTGCAAACAATTTTCTCCCAATTTCCCCTCTATCTTGCCGAGCCACCGCAGATAGCGCCCCCTGCCCCTTGGCAGCCGGCGCCGCAAGGCTGGCAACTTGGCACAGGAATCTGAACACAGATGCAGATCGATCATCGCCCCATCAACCAGGAACAGGCCCCCTATGTGATTGCCGAACTGTCGGCCAACCACAATGGCAATCTGGACCGCGCCCTGGCCATCATGACCGCCGCCAAAGCAGCGGGTGCCAGCGCCGTCAAGCTGCAAACCTACCGCCCGGATACCATCACCCTCAAAAGTGATCGACCGGAATTTCAGATCCACGGCGGTTTGTGGGATGGCCATAGCCTCTATGACCTTTATGAGTGGGCGCACACCCCCTGGGAGTGGCACCAGGCGCTGTTTGCCAAAGGGCGCGAGCTGGGGCTAACGGTCTTTAGCAGTCCGTTCGATTTCAGTGCGGTGGACTTGCTTGAATCACTGGACTGCCCGGCCTACAAGATCGCCTCCTTCGAGCTGGTGGATCTGCCCCTCATTCGCTACGCCGCCCAGACCGGCAAGCCGCTCATCATGTCCACCGGCATGGCGAACGAGGCCGAGATCGCCGCCGCGGTCGAGATGGCACTCAAACACGGCAACGGCCAGCTGGCCCTGCTGCACTGTGTCAGCGGTTACCCGGCCCCCGCCGCCGAATACAACCTGCGCACCATCCCTATGTTGCGTCAGCGCTTCGGGGTCGAGGTGGGGCTCTCCGATCACACCCTGGGATCGGCCACGGCCATCGCCGCCACTGCGCTCGGGGCGACCCTCATCGAGAAACACTTTACCCTGGCTCGCGCCGACGGCGGGCCGGATTGCGCCTTCTCCATGGAACCGGCCGAACTCACCGAGCTGGTAGCCTCGGTCAATACCGCTCATGCCGCCCTCGGGGTGGCCGATTACCAGCTCACCGCCAGTGAACAGGGCAACCGCGCTTTTCGCCGCTCCCTCTATCTGGTCAAGGAGATGGCCGCCGGTGAGGTGCTCACCGCAGCGCATATCAAGTCGGTGCGCCCCGCCCTCGGCCTGCCCCCGGCCGATTACGATCGGCTCATCGGCAAGCGGGTCAACCGCAGCCTGAGCGCTAACCAACCACTGAGCTGGGAGTGGATAGACAACGATGAGTGATGATCTCTTCAACCAGCACGGCAGGCTCATCAGCCAGCGCTGGCCCGCCCTCTGGCCCCGCCTGCTGGCACAAGACGTGGAAAGCCTGCCGGCCGAGCTGACCGAGGGGCTCGGCTCCACCCTCAGCCTCCACGGCATCCAGCTCACCAGCCGACACGATCGGGTGAAAGAGGCCGAGCTGCAGGCCGCCAGCCTGCCAGAGCAGCCAGTGCTGCACCTCTACGGTACCGGACTCGGCGATCTGCCGCGCGCCCTGCTGGGGCGCAGTGGCCTCAAGCGGCTGGAAGTGAAGATCATGAATGGCGCCCTGTTTGCCCTGGTGCTGCGGCTGCTGGATCAGCAGGACTGGCTGACGGACCCCAGGGTCGAGCTGATGATGGCCGGCGACGAGGGGGAGGTGCGCCTGCCCTTCTTCGCCCTGCCGCCCGAGCTGCTGCTGGTGGAAGATGCCGCCGCCCGCATCCGCGACCGGCTGGTGAGTGAAATAGACTTGCCGTTCGCCCGGGCCAGGTTCGACGCCGAACACCCCGACATCACCCGGCGGCTGGCGGAAAACCGCGATCTGCTGGCTGGCGACGGCGATGTGGCCTCCCTGTTCGGTCTGGCTCAGGGCAAGCAGGCGCTGATCGTGGCGAGCGGTCCGACCCTGCAGCACAACCTGGCCACCCTGCAGGCCCAGTTGCAGACACGGCGTCAGGACTATCTTCTGATTAGCGTCGATACCGCACTGGCGTTTTTGCTCAGCCACGGCATCCGGCCCGACATCGTCGTCACCATAGATGACGCCATCCACGGCAACCGGCTGCCCGCCGCCCAGTCGGCCCAGACCACCCTGGTCTATTACCCCACGGTTCCCACGGCAGCCCTGCTGGCCTGGCAGGGGCCGCGCAAGACAGCCTACTCCCGCAGCCCCATGTATCAGCAGCTGCGGCAGACGCACCCCAAGGGCGTGCTGCACTCGGGCGGCAGCGTCATTCATCCCGCGGTGGATCTCGCCGTACAGATGGGTTGCCACCAGGTCATCCTGCTGGGCACCGACTTCGCCTTTCCCGGCGAACTCACCCACTCGGGCTGGGCCGATGGTGCGCTCGGCCCCAGCGCCGCGCAGGCACTCAGCTGGGCCCTCGACGGCCATGGCCGGCGGGTCAAGACCAATCCGAACTTTTCCGCCTACCGCACCGAGCTCGAGCGCTACATAGCGCGCCACCCCGAGGTACAGTTCTGGAACTGCAGCCGGGAAGGCGCGGAGATCGCCGGCTGCCGCTATCACCCGGAGTACGTGCAATGAAAAACGACCAGATCACCCGCCTAACCGCCCTGGCGCACCAGTTTCGACTGGGGCAGTCGGTTGCTGCGAGTCAGGCATTGCCGGAACTGCTGCAAGAGGTGCTCACCGAGCAGGGCAACCTGCCGCCCGGGTTGGTAGCCGCCCTGCTGCAGTGCCAGGAACGGCAGGACTGGCTAGGGCTGGCCGATTACCTCGAATATGAAGTGGTGCACTGCCTGTCGACCCCGGCCGGCGACACAAACACAGGAGACTACTGATGATCAAGGCCATTTCCAACGCCTCCGAGAAAGAGCTGTCACGTCGCCAGGCCTTCAGCGAGTTGCTGCACGCCAGCCCGCTGCCCGCAGCCGAGCTGCAGAACAACCTGGGCCTCTACCTCAAGCGCCAGTCGCTCTCCCGCATCCTGTTCATGCACGAGCTGTATCAGAAGATCGTGCCGGTCCACGGCGTCATCATGGATTTCGGTACCCGCTGGGGTCAAAACCTAGCGCTTTTCTCCTCGTTTCGCGGCATGTATGAACCCTACAACTACAACCGCAAGCTGGTGGGATTCGATACCTTCAGCGGCTTCCCTTCCCACGCTCCGCAGGATGGCAGCGACGCCGCCATCCAGCCGGGTGCCTACGGGGTGACGCCGGGCTATGAGCAGCATCTGGCCCAACTGCTCGCCGCCCATGAGGCGGAAAGCCCGCTGGAGCATATCGTCAAGCATGAGTTAGTGAAGGGGGATGTGACCGAGACGCTGCCAGCTTATCTGGCTCGCCAGCCGGAGACCATGGTTGCGCTGGCCTATTTTGACTTTGATCTTTACGAGCCGACCCGCCGCTGCCTCGAGCTCATCAAGCCGCACCTGACCAAGGGATCCGTGCTGGCATTCGATGAGCTCAACTGGCCCGCCTTTCCGGGGGAGACCCTGGCCCTCAAGGAGGTGTTGGGGCTGGATCGCTACGCCATCCGCCGCACTCCGCACAACCCAGGGCCAGCCTATCTGGTGATCGAGTAGTCCGGTTGCGGGCTGATGCGACGCAGCAGCCCGGCATCCAGCAGCATCCGCGCCAGCGGCTCCACCCGCCAGAACGGCGTCCCTATGGTCTCGGCAATCTCGAATAGAGTCAGCTTGCCGTCGCTGTAGGCCAGCAGATTCATCATCTCCCGCACCTGCCAGCCCGAATAGCGGGTCGACAAATCCGGGTAGAGCCCCCGCTTGCCGAGCTGGGGTTCGCCCAGCACAGTAACCTCGCAGCGCTCGTCCAGCTCCAGACACTCGATGGCACGGCGCAGCGCCATGAAGCCGCCCGCCAGACCGGCCGGTGTCACCAGCGAGAGGTCATCGAGCGAGGTGTGGTACTCGGCATAACAGCCGTATCGGCTGCGCATCACCGAGGTGACCGGCAGATCGATGCCGGGCGCGCACAGCTGCCGCTCGTTGGAGCCCCGCTCCAGGAAGCTGTAGGCTTTGTAGCCCGGCGCAAGATGACCCAGCACATGGCGACCGATGCGATCCGCCAACGTGTTGCCTTGGCGTGAGGGCAGGAAGGAGTAGCTGCGGTCATCGCCAAGACAGGTCAGGTTGAAGCCGGCCAGGGTGCGCTGCTTGAGCTGGTCCAGATGGCGGGAGAGATAGACGATGGCCCCCAGGGTTTCAGGCACCAGCATCAGCCGGTAGCTGTAGCGACGTGTGGGCAGTGACGCAAGCCAGGCCATCAGGAATACACCGACACAGGGGCCGGAAAGCTCGTTGTTGGCCATGGAGGGGTGACAGGTGTAGCTCGACAGCAAGATCTCCTGCTCGCTCTCCCCCGGCAGCACCCAGTCACCATAGGTGAGCGAGCCCGGGGCCAGGGTGGCATCGATCACCACCTGATATTCTCCCTCCGGCAGCGCTTCACGCAGCCGATGGGGCAGACAGAAGCCCCAGCGGCGCTTGTAGTAGGAGGTCACATAGGGAATGGCATCCGGCTGCTCGGGCAGAGAGTGGAGATGGGGCTGCAGCTCGGCAAGCGAGAGGGTGCAGCGCACCGGCTCCGAGTAACCGACCAGATGCAGGTTGTGATCCTGGAAGTCCACCACTCTGCGTCCATCCGGCCCCACTATGTAGGCTTCCCGCACGTTCCATTCGTCAGGCACTGTCCAGTCGAAACACTCGGTGCCGCTGGCCACTTCATGGATCCGCAGCTCGGGCAGGCAGTGCTCGCGCCACAGGGCCAGCGACTGCCGAACCCCGTCCCCGGTCAGGCTGCGATTGAGCGGAAACAGAAGGGTGAGCAGCCGATGCAGCTGTTCACCGACTTGTGCCTGGTCGTCCCAGTCGGTGGGCAGATAGCCGCTCTTGGGTGAAAAACTCATGGGGTGGGTGCCTCGATCAATTCGACAATGTGGCCAAGGGGGCTCAGGAAAAACTGGACGTGGGCGCCGCCAAACGCGATGGCTGGCTGGCTGGGCCCGAGGGGAAGATGACGCTGGGCCCGCAGTTTTTCGGCAGCCATTGCCAGGTCTGCCACCTCATAGGCCAGATGATTAAGCAGGTTATGACGGGTTCGTAGCGCCTGACTGACGGGGCTATCATCACTGGCAGGTGCAATCAGTTCATAGCAAATCCCCGCATCATCATAGGCAAAACAGATATGCACCCGCTGCAACGGATCGAGCACCGGCTCGCTAAAGCGGGAAAGCCCGAGGGTCTCGCAACAATAACGTACGCCAAGATCCAGTTCGGCCACCACCAGTCCAATATGGTGCAGTTTCATCTCCCCTCCCTGATAAGCGCATGGGGATGGACAGCGATCAGCTCTTTTGCCACCGCGGCAAAGTCGGCGCAGCGAACGGCCCAGACTGGTAAACGGCCAAATAACCCCTGGTGCCATTTGTCCTGATTTTTAAGGGCTTCAACCAGACGGGAAAGATCTATCTCGCTGGCCAGATCGAGTCTTCGCACAAAGTAGTCACAATGCCAGGGGCACACCATTCCCTGCTCGCGGACATCACCCTCAAAGCGTTTCATAAAGCGATAATCGACACCTAGTTGCTGCTCGACATAGTGGGTGAAGGTAATGCGATCTGGATGACAGGCAAAACCGGCAATCCAGCCATCGTGAGCCGCCAACCAGGCGAAGGGGCTCTCTTCACCAAAGCAGTCATGGCCCCCTGCTGCAACCACCTGGTCACGCCCCGCTCCCCATACCGCAACGCTGAAGATGGGATCGCGGGTCCGCGCAACCCCTGGCAGAGTGCGAAACTGCTCCGTCATCAACCCGACTTCACTGGGGGATGTCGCCCTGTCGAAACAGCTCTGGCGAGTCAGGCTATACGTGAATGTTGGCACCAGCAGAGTGCCCTCGTTTCCAAGCCACTCCTGCATCCCCAACCAAAAAGCATGCATGCCGGCTTCATTGCCCCGTCCTGGAAACTGGGCTACCGCCATGGCGTCAGAGTGAACCATCAAGGCGCTTCCGCGCGCGATCCCGAGAGTGCTCAACGCATGAGAGAGAGCCTCAATCACAGGGCAAGACCACGACGCAACAGCGCATCACGAATATCCCGAAGTTGCTTCATCGTCGCCAGCTCTTCAGGCTCGAAGCGTACCGAGAACGTCTGTTCAACCAGTAACAGAAAATTGAAATGACCGAGCGAATCCCATTCCGGAAAGGCCCCAAGTCCCAACTGATAGTCGCCTCGCGTGACGGTTGCAAAAGGAAACTGCTGTTCCAACAAAGTGAAGAGATCAGTCATGGTGATAAAACTCCAAAAAAGGCAAATTCAGCTGTTCGAGCGCCAGACTATGGTAATGCTCATGGGAAAAACGGGCGGGATCCGGATTATCACAGGGGGTCAACGACAGGGATGCCAACCATGTCAGCGCAGGTTCATTACGTGCACAACGGTTCGAGCCAATAACCAGACGCTCGACCCCCGCCTCGCGCAATGCAGCCGAGACGCTATCCAGTAACCAATATTCGAGTCCTCTGGACAACACTCTGCAACTCAGAGCCAGCGTATCGAGCAATGCCAGTTTGGGCGTGAGGTTTATGATCAGCACCAAGCCAACCAAACCATGATCGGCAAAGCGATCCTGCAACGACACTAGCCAGCACCAGCCAGACTGCGCCAGCCGTTTGAGCTCGCTCGCCTCATATCGCTGACAGGAGAGATTAAACTGGTTGGTTTTATGGATGATCTGCTCGGCACGAGCAAGGTTATCCACCGCCAACGGCTGTATCGCCGCACGCAACGACAAAGAGGCGAGAAAATGTTGTTCACTGCCAACCTCGCTACGTAACCGGGCGGCATCTGCCAATGCCAGATAGGAGGCCTGACGAAGAGCGTCATCACCACTGAAGATGCGGGAGAACCCCCCATAAGTGAGCAAGGTTGTAGGCCATGCCCAAATATCTGCTGGTGGTTCAATGACATCGACTTGTGGCAGGGCATGGCGAACTTCAGCCCTTTCCAGGGGGGAATCATCCCAGAAGACCAAGGCCTCAAGCCCCAGATTGAGGCTGGCGGCAATATGTCGCAAACCTTGAGATTTCGAGCCCCAACCAATGGCAGATGCTGCAATATTTCGCCTTTTGAGTCTCATGGCGCCATGCTGCTCAAACACCAGCCAAACATCTGCAGGCTCGTTTTTAGAGCACAATGCCAACAACACGCCGCGCTGATACCAGTAAAGCGCCGCATCCTGAAACGACTGATAGAGTTTGCCGAGACCGTCCTGACCAAGGTAAAGGCCAGTCAACCCCTCTTCACCCACTACCCCCCCCCACAGGGTATTGTCACAATCGAGCACCAGCACCTTGCGTATTGGCGCCTGATCAAGCATCCAACGCGCGGCAATCCAGTCGGCAAGGCTGGTCAAGCCGTGCATCGAGAGAGGACAAGAAAGAAGGTAACGATTACGCTCGTCCACACAATGGGCTCGCCCCTGCTCAGAGAGCCAGCGACCCAGCCCCAAATCCCTAATGTGGTGACGTGCAAGCGCTCGGGTAAAGCAGACATCCAGCTGCATCATCCAGGGATGAAGAGCGCTACTCACACCACCGCCTTGCAGTGAACAGGCACCAAGATAAAGATGAGGGAGCCCCCGCAGTGGCGAGAGCAATGCTTCCAACCAGGTGTCGATGGTCTCGGACAATGCGGGTTCAGCCAAGGTGTACCAATGCTTGCATTCGCTGTCGGTCAGCAGTTGCTCCCAAAACCAGAGCACCAGATGTCCGTCACAAGCGGCCATCGGCTGCCATTGACCTTGAGGGCAAAATTGCAACTGTGCATGTCGGGCCAAAGGAGCCCATGCCACATTACCGGGCATGAGAAATGCGGTGGATGCCAGGGAAAGGGTGGCCATATATGCACCTGAAATGATTAAATACTTCTATATCATACTGTTAGGGAATGGAGATGAACAGAGTCATCCCCATCCGATTCAAGGACTAGCGCTTGAACACATCCAGGCCGGTAAAATAGGTGGTATCATGGCCATCGAACGCATCGGCATACATCACTTTGCTGTCCTCGAAAAATAACTCCAGGATTGCCTGCGCCTCTTTTATCTTGACCGCCAGTACCTCGGGTTCTGCTGTCACCTGCGACATCATCAGGCTGATGATATTGGCGTAGAAATAGTTCATTGAACCGATCAAGACCCGATAGAGATGGGATTCGCGGCTCATCAACAGATAAAGCAGATAGTCGTGATGGCGTTGCATCATGGCCAATACCGCATTGTGTTCACAGGCTACCTGGCGCCAGTCATCGCGCAACTTGTCTACCAGCTCAACGAACAGCGGCACCTGCAATGCAGCAGCGAAATCAACGCTGCTCATGTCAAAGGACTGGAAACAAGTGGCCATCACTTCATCCATGAGCGGGATTTTGTCGAGTACCGGCCATTCAGGTTGCAACGATTCAACACGACGAGGGATTGCCCCTTCTATATAAGCGCCGTCACTACTGTTGACGCACTGCATCTCGGGATAATCACGCAATACACTGGCCATATTGTGAATGGCTAGCCCAAACAGATGATTGATACGCACTTCGTCGCCAAAGTTACCCGGAGCCGGGAAAGTATCCTTTAAATTTTCCTCGTATTTCGCCTCTTGCTTGTCGTTGTAATAGAGACTCAGGCTGGAGTGATGCTGTCCGGCTGTTTTATAGCCATTGTCGATACCAAACAAATACACCTGCTTGAAACCAAGCAAGGCCGCATAATTGAGGCCGGTATTGCCGACGAACGGGTTGGAAAATTCAATGGTATCGTACTCAAATGCCTGACCAAACGCGCTAATCAGCATGGAGAACATCGGCTCGTTGGGCTTGAACGCCAACCCTGTTTTACGAAAGAAGCGCTTGCATTCAGGGTGAATGACATCAACGCTCAGAAACACGGTGTCCTTTATAAAGTCATCGGCATTGAGAATGCTCAGAAAATCGGCTGAGCTCTTGGTGCGCTCCACTGCAACGTAGATATCCGGTTTTACGCCAACTTTGTAGAGTGCACTGACCGCAGTACCGCAGGCGATAATGATTGCCTGCTGCTGATGCTGCCGGATGAACTCGATGCTCTGATCCAGCGAGGGGCCATTGCCAACCACAAAGACAGGGATCTGCTCGAAGGCACGGCTATCGCGCCACCGTTTCAGAAAGGGGGTGCCGTCTTGCAGATGGGTGTGGCTATGGGCAAGTGCATAGATGTTGTCATCAAAGAACCCCCACCCCGTTTTGAGCAGATAGAACTCCCTTTCCACCTGTGTTATCAAGGCGTGCAGCTTGGGGGAATGGTAATGACAGAACGAGAAATAGCTTGCCGACCAGAATGCCCCCTTGCGATGCAGCGCCTCCATCATGTCAGCGACCAGCAATCGCTCGTCAACACCGATAAAGAGGTGCAGACTGATCGACTCCTCCTCCATGTAGGCGAGCAGCTGATGCCAATCAAAACAGAAGAGCGAGGCGTAAAACATGTCAAGATCAGGCTCGAAAGCAAACAGATTCTTGATCTTGCACTGTTCATACAAGCAACCGAGCTGGTAGCCCAAACCAATGCCATACATCAGTGCCAGAGGAATATCGGTATGTAATGCTGCCTTTAGACGCAACCCTTCCAGAGCTGAGTTCTCTTTTAATTTGGAGATTTCATTGTTGTATTTGATATGGATTTGGCCATCGATATACCACTGGGGCACAAAATCGATGCACTGCAAGACACTGTGTTCAATGACCTCGGCAATCTGCGACTGAACCTCGCTAAATGGATCATCCCCATAAAGCGAGATACCCTCATCGAGCCACAGAATATTGGGAACGCCGTTTTCATTACAGAAGAAACGAAAAGGCCTGGCAGGCTGGTACTCCTTGAAAAAGTCATGAATGGCGGGCATGTATTTGGCAAACGCAGCCATATTGAGTTCATAACGAACGGGGAGTACTTCCAGCATGGCGGCCTCCTGCTGCTTTTGCAGAGCCAGGCGTGCCAGTTCACTTTCTACATCATGAATCTTGTGATGGATATCCATGTCAGACTAACCTGCATTCAGCTTGTAAAGACCGGATGCACGTCCGGCCTGGGAGAATTGTCGTAATTGTGCTTCAGCCTGCTGCTTTTCCTGACCCACCCAATCATAAATAAGCTGGAACTGCATCAGTGCCTGCCGCTGTTCCACATTGAGAGTCTCTCCCCAAGGCAGTGACCCGAATACCTCTTCAAGAGCATGCAGATAAAGTTCAGCCAGCTGTTCTGCTGCAACCAGCTCACCTTGCACCAGTAGAGACTGCAACTGCTCGCCCTGTCTCATCAAGGCAGACACAGAAGTACTATTGACCTCATTCATGCCGGTCTGCCTACCTTTTGCTGTGCCAGCGCCTTGTCTCGCTCATCGACAGGGATGGCATCCCAACCGCTCTTGACCGTCAGCATCAGGTTCATCACTTCATCAATGGCGCCTACATCCATGTCACGGCTGGCATCCATCATGCGCACTTTCATATAGTCATAAAGTGCGAACAGGTCTTCGGGGACCTTGCCATAAGAGAGATCAAGTGAATCTTGCAGACCATTGATAATGGCCAGCGTCTTGGAGATAGATTGGGACTTACCCTCGAAATCGCGACGCTCGACTGCACCGCGAGCCTGAGCGAGACGTTCGAGACACCCTTGCATCAATAACTGGATCACGCGATAGGGATCCGCCACTGCCAGCTCAGACTGCAAACTCTGGGTTGTATAGGCCTTGATCGTTTTTCGATACATACGAGACTCAGCTCCTGACTACAAATTAACTGGTTTTGTTGTTGGTATTGAGCAGGTTGAGATAGGAGGCAGATTTGTTCATCTTGGCCAGCAAGGTATCCAGACTGCCGTAGCGTGCCCTCAACGTCTCTTCATACTTGGTGAGCTGCGCCGCGACATCTGCTTGTTTGCGGTTGACATCACGCAGATCAGAATTGAGTGTCTCTTCCCGCTTGGCAAGCAGTCCCCCTGTCTTGGAGTAGGTCTCAAGCTGGCTGGCCAACTTGCCAGCAACACCGTCCTTGCCACCAAATACAGCCACTACCTGGTCGAAGTTCTTCTCGACCGCTTCATCGAATTTCGTCGAATCAAGTGAGAGCACTCCCTTGTTGTCCATCTTGACCCCCAACTGAAAGATGGTAGAGAAGGTCGAAGAGTTGTTAGAAGGCTCGGTGACGGTGCCACTCATCAGGTTGGTCACAGCCTTGGTCGTCGCATCCCCCGCCAGGGCTCCACCATCATTCTGGCTGACACCGGCCACGATAGAGCTGCGTTTGCCCAGATCGGTGCTCTTCTTCACCAGAGCGTTATAGCCATCGATGAAGCTCTGCACCATGGTTTTGATGCCAGCCTTGTCTGTCGTCACATCCACTCTGTTTGGCTTGTAAGTGGTCGTCACGGTACCATCACTCGGGTTCGTGGTAGTGGTGCTCTCCGACTCTTTCAACACCGTAATCTTTAGACCCACAATGGTGCCATCAAAGGTGTTGGTCGCACTGGTCAATTTATTGCCATCCACGCTTATCTCGGCATCACGGGCTTGTTGCTTCTGGGTCAGCTTGGAGATGAAATTGTCAGTCAATTCAGGTGTACTGCCGGTTATCTGCAGATCTTTACCTGTTCCACTGACACCGGAGTCAATCACAAGGGCCGCCTTGCCATCGGAGGTATTCATGATATTGACGCTAAGACCAAAGTTGTCACTATCATTGTTGATCCGCTTGCGAATGGACTGGAGTGAATCCCCTGCTTTAACATCCACATCAAAGGTCTTGTCACCTGCTTTGAATGTCAGGGTGCCATCTTGAGTGATCATGGGCGTGGTAGAAGAGGCGAAACTACCTTCAAATTTGCTGGTCTTCGCCAATTTTTCGACACTGATGTCATATTGCCCGTTGGAAGCGCCACTCTTGCTCTCCACCTTGAGAACCGGATTATCTTTATCCTGGGTGATGTTTATCGCACGTTTGTTAAACGCGTCATCCTTTGACATAGCCTGCAGAGTGGTGACAAAAGTCGCGATCGCTGACTTCAGCTGGCCTACCCCTGAGAGAGTGATCTGGGCATTGGTCTTTTTGGTGGTAATTGGCTGCAACAGCTGCGCCTTCTTGGCATCAACACTTGCAGCAATGACAGACTCCAAGTCCAGTCCAGAGCCCGCACCAGCAGACGTAATTGTGGCCATACTCACTCTCCTCGCAAACGTAACTATTAAATCTCTTTATCAAGCAATAACCCGACTCGAGAGCCACCGCCAATCACATCACCTTCGCGCAGAGCCTGGATTCGTTTGCTGATAGCCAGCAACTCTTCACTTGGTATCTGACGGATCATTGATTTGGTATCGGCATCCATTACCTTGATAACAACCTGCTCCAGTTCCTTTTCAACACTGAAATTGACGGTCCATCCTTGCAACTGACTGAACTCTTGCAAGTTTTGTACCCCTTTCTCAATTTCCTTGTCTGAAATCTTCGGCTTGCCAGCCCTCTCCTGCTCAGGCAGCCCCTGTTGCTTTTCCATGTCCTTTGCCGTCCCCCGCTGCTCTTCTGATGTGCCAGATAGCACTTGAGCGGCCGACTGGCCGCTCTTGCTACTTGACTGAAGAGAAGAAGGAGTGACCGATGACGGAATTCCAATTTCATTGGCCATATCGTCGCTCCTTTTTTATCTCATCACAGCCTGTTAACCCAGCAGGGACAGGGCTGATTGCGGTCTTTGGTTGGCTTGAGCCAGGATGCTGGAAGCAGCCTGTTGCAGAATGTTCTGCTTGGTCAGATTAGCGGTCTCGGTTGCAAAGTCTGCGTCACGGATACGAGAACGTGCTGCGCTCAGGTTTTCAGAGACGTTGGACTGGTTGCGAATGGTGGAGTCAAACCGGTTCTGCACCGCACCCAGCTCTGCCCGCTTGCTGTCTACCGCCTTGATCATGAAATCAAGGTTGGCCATGGCCAGCTGGGCGGCGCTGGCAGAGCTGATGCTGCTGACGCTGGTAGAGGTTACTGCAGATGTTCCCTTGGTCACGGTATAGGGCTCGCCAGAGGCACTGGTAGCAACGGTCGCGCTTCCCTTGGTTGATGCCGCAATCCCACTGATGGTAAAGGCGGAAGTCATCTTGAAGGTAATAGTCTGACCAGCATCCGCCCCCACCTGGAACGACCCCTTGTAGTTGCCATCCAGCAGCTTCTGGCCACCGAAAGTGGTGTCGTTGGAGATACGGTTGATCTCTGTAGTCAGTTGGTCAAACTCTTGCTGCAATGCAGTACGGTCATCGGTGTTGTTGGAACCGTTAGCAGATTGCTGTGCCAGCGTGCGCATACGCTGCAGCATACTGGTCACTTCATCCATGGCCCCTTCAGCCGTTTGAGCAACCGAGATACCATCGTTGGCGTTGCGGTTACCTTGATCCAAACCGTTGATCTGGGAAGTCAAACGGTTGGAGATCTGCAAACCGGCAGCATCATCTTTGGCAGTGTTGATACGAAGTCCCGATGCCAGTCTGGTGTAAGAGGTATCCAGAGACTTGTTGGTATTCATCAGGTTACGCTGGGCGTTCAGTGATGAAGTATTCGTGTTGATATACATGGCCATAAAATATTCTCCCGAAGAACATGCGACTGCGGGTTGCGCCGTCAAAGCGGCGTCCCACCGTTAGAAGAACAGGTTGAACGAGCCTGAGTCTTCTGGCGGGTGTCTGTTTGAACGGACAGGTCACCCGCAGTAGTGCAAACGTTGGATTCCGAACACCCCTCGATTGCTTCACCTTGTTTAACGGCAGTGCAGAGGCAAGCTTTAGGAAAATTGTTGCCTAACGCGGCAATTTTTCTCCGGTACATGGCAAGGAAAGCCAGATGGCAAACATAGTGCAAGACGTAAATAGAGGGGTTGCAAGATGGTGTGACAGGATTATTTTTGTGGCACGGTTTGTGCTTAGGTTGGGTAGAGTGACGTCGATTTGACGACACAATAAAAAGAGGCCGGTAAACCGGCCTAAAGATGAGCATATGCTCAGGAGAATATGACCAAGCGTGACAGAACTGAACAGCTGGACAACACTTGGCATTACTAGTAGAGAATTATATCTCTCCCGATAGAACAGAGTGCGAACCGAACACCCCTTTGTTCCATCTCTTGACCAGGGCGGCCTGAACAACCGCCCTGTTTTCTTTTGTTAGCCTTGCAGCAGCGAAAGAGCTGACTGGGGGCGCTGGTTCGCCTGGGCCAGTATGGTTGATGCGGCCTGTTGCAAGATATTCTGCTTGGTCAGGTTTGCAGTCTCGGTGGCGAAGTCTGCATCACGGATACGTGAGCGTGCAGCACTAACGTTTTCGGAGACGTTCGCCTGGTTGCGAATGGTCGAGTCAAACCGGTTTTGTACCGCCCCCAGTTCAGCACGCTTGCTGTCCACCACCTTTATCATGTAATCCAGGTTGGCCATAGCCGACTGGGCCGAGCTTGCAGCTGTAATGGTCGACATACTGGTAGATGTGACCGGCGTTCCTGCTGTCTTCGTGATGTTATACGGCTCGCCCGAGGTCGTGGTTGCCACTGTCGCACTACCACTGGTGGCAGAGGCCATGCCCGAGATAGTAAAGGCGGTCGTCATCCGGAAGGTGATGGTCTGCCCTGCGTCTGCCCCCACCTGGAAGGTGCCCACATAGCCGCCATTGAGCAGGTTCTGGCCACCGAAGGTGGTATCTTTGGCTACCCGGTCGATCTCAGTCATCAGCTGAGTGTACTCTTGCTGCAGCGCGGTACGGTCATCTGTGTTGTTGGAGCCGTTGGCTGACTGTTGAGCCAGCGTACGCATCCGTTGCAGCATGGAAGTAATTTCATCCATTGCCCCTTCGGCAGTTTGGGCAACAGAGATACCGTCATTGGCATTACGATTACCTTGATCCAGACCGTTGATCTGGGAGGTCAAACGGTTGGCAATTTGCAGGCCGGCGGCATCGTCTTTGGCGCTGTTGATACGCAGACCGGATGCCAGTCGAGTGTAGGATGTATCCAGTGATTTGGTCGTGTTCATCAGGTTACGCTGAGCGTTGAGTGATGAAACGTTAGTGTTGATATAAAGGCCCATGACTATTCTCCTAAGCTATTAAATTTACTCTTCTATTTGCTCTGGCTTTATTATTTTCTGTGCCCGATGCGTCTTATTTAACGGCCCGTTTTTCGATGTCTTTAGCATTTTTTTCAACGCTTCATCACGTTAACGCCGCTTACCCTATATATCGACAGGTCGGGGATAAACTTAAGGAAAAAAACGCCCACTAAAACGTGGCAGAAACTCATCGCGCCCCTCCTCCAACAAGGAGGTAAACAGGCACACTCGAGCCCCTCCTTGTCCATGATGCGAGAAAAAAGCGGTGTCGACTCTCAATTTTGTCGAGCACAGTTGGCGATTGGGCTCTCCAGCCCCTAAAATCGCGGCCCCATCAACAATTTGGCGTGAGTTGTTTTCCATGCAGACACTGGTTGAGCAGATTGTTTACATCAGCGATATGTTTGGTACTGCGGTATTCGCGTTTTCAGGGGTTCTGGTGGCGGGCCGGCTCAGAATGGACGGATTTGGCGTCATGGTTTTGGCGGCAGTCACCGCCATCGGCGGTGGTACCATCCGCGACATGATCCTGGGAGCAACCCCGGTGTTCTGGGTTCGCGATCCTCTCTATATCTGGGTGGTCATTGCAACGGCGCTGATCGGTATGTGGATGGTCAAACTGCCCCGCAGAATGCCCTGGTATGTACTGCCCGTCGCGGATGCCTTCGGGTTGGCCCTCTTTACGGTGATTGGGGCGCAAAAAGCCCTCAACTTCGGTACCCCGGGACTGATCGCCGTGCTGATGGGGACCATGACCGGGGTAGCAGGCGGTATGATCCGTGATGTACTGGCTAGGGAAGTGCCTATGGTGTTGCAAAAAGAGATCTATGCAACAGCCTGCATTTTGGGCGGAATCCTCTACACCCTGGCACTGGAGGCGAACATGGACAGAGTAACCGCCATGCTCATCTGTATGACAGCCGTGTTCGGTTTGCGGGTAGCTGCTATCTACTGGCACCTGTCGCTACCAACCTTCTCGCTGCAACGCAACTGAAAGCACACCCGCAGTGGAATATGGCTCTGTGGGTTGTGCGTTGAACCAAATGGGCTTTTCTGTTGTCATAGAAGCAGTCGTTGTTAGCCGGATATTCTCATGCACAAAATCGGTATGCTTACCACTCTCCTCCTTGCGAACGTGACAGCAGCACATGCCGAAGCACAAGCCGTTTTTGGACGACTGGCATCGGCGCCAGTGCAGCAGTTCAACCAGCAGATACGTCAGGCGAACGAGCTACATCAGAAATGGGTCAATGACTACCGTGAGGTAGCACTTCGTTTTGTCGGTCATAGCGACATCCCCAGTCGCATCCATGCACAGCAACTGGATAATGATCTGGTACTCTCGGTTGCCCTCGATGGCAGCAAGAACGACATGCTCTATATCCTGACTCTCTATCGCAGCGATAACCTTTGGCAAATGAGGGGAGCGGAAATGGGTTGGCGTTGCCTGGGGGAGCACTCCTTCACTCCCGTTCCCTGTCCATAAATCCAAGCTCCGAGCTATAAAACAAAAATCCGGCACATTGGCCGGATTTTTTATGGGAGATTGAGTGCCAAATTACGGACGGTAAACTTTGACGTTATCAAAGCCCTTCTCTTTCAGATAGAGCGCCTGCAACTTGCTCATCACGCCGCGATCGCAGTAGAGCAGATAGGTCTTCTCCTTGGGCAGATCGCCAAAGGCGGTGGCCAGCTTGAAGAAGGGGATATGCAGTACTTCACGACCTTCCACCACCAGCGGCTTCTCATCGTGTTCATCGGCAGAGCGGATATCCAGGATCACCTCGTCAGCGCCCAGCACCTGGGTGGTTTCCACCTCTTGCACTTCAGCGGCAGTCTCTTCACCGATACGACGGATATCGAGGTAACGGGCCTCGGAGACCACCTTGTCCAGAATGGAGAAGTCAAAATTGGCCTCTTCCTCTTCAATGCGGGAGAGCTCGGCCTTCACGGTCGGCTTTTTGGAGATGACGCCACAATACTCCGGCATGGTCTCGGCAAACTCCAGAGTGCCGATGCGGCGGGCTTCACTGATGATGTCCGGCTTGTCCCAGGTGATAAGCGGGCGCAGGATCACCTTGTCGGTGACCCGGTCGATCACGTTCAGGTTGGTGAGGGTCTGGCTGGAAACCTGGCCCACACACTCGCCGGTCACCAGCGCCGGGATCTGGAACTCGTCAGCCACTTTGGCAGCCGCACGCATCATCATCCGCTTGAGCACCACGCCCATTTGACCGTTGTCGATCTTATCGAGGATCTCGGCAACCACCGGCTCGAAGTCCACAGCGGTGAAACGTACCCGGTGGGAGGAGCCGAAACGGTTCCACAGGTGGTAGGCCACCTGCTTGACGCCGATTTCGTGGGCAGCACCGCCCAGATTGAAGAAGCAGTAGTGCACCCGGCAGCCGCGCTTGATGAACTGGAACGACGCCACGCCGGAGTCAAAACCGCCGGAGATGAGGCTCAGCACATCTTCCTGAGTCGCGATGGGCATGCCGCTCAGGCCCTGATGGATGGCGCTGACGATGAAGAGCTCTTCGCCGTCGATCTCGAGGTTGATCTTCACATCCGGGTTCTTGAGGCGCACGCCGTTGCTTTCGCATTGCTGGTTCAAACCACCGCCCACGTAACGCTCAATCTCGAGAGAGGAAAACTCGTGCTTGCCGTGGCGCTTGGCGCGCACGCAGAAGGTTTTGCCCTTGAGCTGGTCGCCCCACACGGCTTTCACCTGCTCGAAGATGTCGTGCAGATCGGTAAACTTGCTGGCTTGTACCTCGAGGAAGGCCTGAATGCCGGGAATGCAGGCCAGGGCTTCGATTGCCTGCTCGCGGAACTGGTCATTGCGGGAGCTCACGATCAGCTTGTCCCAATCCATCCGTACGCGGGCATCGTCGTCGAAGCGGCGCAGGACATTGCGGATATTGCCCTGCAGGATCTTGATAAAGCGCTGGCGAACCGACTTGCTCTTGATGGTGATTTCCGGGAACAGCTTGATAATGAACTTCATGGTAATGACTCGGGTGACCTTGATTTAAGGGCGCGAATTATATCAGAACTTTGTGGCCAGCGCCTACTGGATGAGCGTTTGCTCACATTACCCCACGCAGTGTTTGCCGCGCGACCGCAATCTTGCGTATATTCCCGACCCTGCGCCTCGCCAGATTTTTGACAACAGACTGATCCGATGAAGACCTATATCTACTACCCCGGCATGGAGGTACGCGACGAGCTCTGGCTCAAATTTGCCCTGCTCTATCTGGAGCGGCTTGCCTTTGTCTTCACCGTCAGCGAAAAGAGCGGTCTCACCGCCCTGCTCGATACCCTTCAACAGCAGACCGATCTGCTGGCCGAGCGGCCCGATGCAGCCTTTTTTGCCGCCATTACCCCGCAATTGGAGAGCCAGATAAGCGGCCTGGTGGCCCCCGATTTCGTCCGCCACAAGGTATTTGGCAACAAGGAGCTGATTGGTCGCTGGCGTCAGGAGGCCAACCACGACTGCTTTTGCCCGGATCAGGCGGGACTGGAGCGACTGCACGGCTTTTGCCTGACTCACGGCTTTGCGACCCGGGATGAGGGGGGGATCAGAATGGCGCGGCGCTTTGCCAATCTGCTCTCCATGCGTCTCGCCCGTGAGTGGGCACTCGCCAATGACGGGGCGCTTATTACCGATCACGACTATCTCGACCGCCTGCTCCACCTGCTCGAATCCCGCTACCACAATCGCGGTGGTCAGGATTGCTTCCACCTCGAGATCCCTTTGCAAGTGCCCACTCACCTGGCCGACATTTCGTTTGCAGAGCTGATTGCCCTGCGCGGGCGCAGCGGCTTTCGCCAACAGCTGGCCGAATTTCATCTGGCCATCGACAACCTGCTCGCCATGCTGGGTAGCGGCTATGCCGACCCGGCGGCCCTGACCCGCTTTGAGCAGGCTCAGCAAGGGCTCAATCAACTGCTGGGGCCCGAGACCCTCAGCATGCCACTCACCACCCTGGTCAGCACCAGCCTGCCCGCCGTAGCCATGCTCCACCAGTTAAAAGCGAGCCATCCCGAAAGCAACCTCATCTTCCATCCCATCAAGAAGAGCCACTTTCACCAACGCAAGAGCCAGCACTTCTTCACCCGGCTCGGCCATCTGCGCCAACCGGGCTGAATTGGCGGAATGAAAAAGGGGTTGGCATCTGCCAACCCCTCTCGTTATCTGCGGCCTACCAATCATCACCCCGGTGATTGGCCCGCTCTTGCGCCTGCCTGCGCGCCTCCATCGCCCTGTCACGGCGGATATTGGCAGGGGTACAGGCAAACTGTTTCTGATAGCAACGCGCAAAACCCGCGGAAGCAGGTTCGAAAGGTGAATAGAACCCGGTACGTTCAGGAGAAACATGGTGATCACCATGATTGGTTGTGGCACAACCCGAACTCATCAGCACCAGCAAGGGACACAGAACACGCAGCAAAAGAGAACTCCCGATTGGATTTGAATGAATTCGTAATTATTCACAAATTAATTCACCCAATCAAATATTGATGCATTTCAAATGGTTAATTACATTCACCTCAATGGCTGTCGGCAAAACGCTCAACGGGTGATGGTGCCGGCATCACCGTCAGGATGCACCACGCGAAACTCGATACGATCGCTGTTGCCCGCTTCATCCACCACCACCAACTGGTAGCGCCCCGCCACGCTCAGCACCTGATCCCCGTCCCAGCGCAGCCGCTGACCATTGAGAAACCAGGCCGGCTTGCCGACACCGCCCAGCACCTTGGGCTGCAACCGGTAGCGCAGGCTGCGGATAAGGTTGCCCTCCCCCAGCGTCACGATGCGGATGGGGGCCTGCTGCTCGGCACTCTGCCCCTCCCCTGCACAACCACCTGCAAGCAGCGCCTGACGTCGCTCGCCGGGCGTTCGCCACGGCTCCAGCGACAATGGCCAGAGCGCCCGAAAACCGGATTGTGCCGCATCGTGGCAACGGATCAGCGTCGGCTTGCCTTCGGCAGTGAGTGCAACCTGGCGCAGCGGCGAGGGCCAATCCATGGGATCCGGCAAGGTGGGAGGATCGCGCCCTTCCAGCAACCAGGCGCTCTGGCGCTGCAAACAGGCCTCAGGCAGGGTCGCGCTCGCCTTGCGCCCCAGCGGCCAGCAGATCTCGGCCTCACTCACCGTGTTGGGTTGTGCCGGCAAGGGGCTGTTGTCAGCCAATCGCGAGTAGACCGAGAGCAGCAGCGGCACCGCTGCGCTCTGGCCGTAAAAACCGGGCATGGGGGTGCCGTCGGGGCGCCCAAGCCAGACGCCGATGGTCCAGCGACCGGAGACTCCCATCGCCCAGCTGTCGCGATAGCCGTAGCTGGTGCCGGTCTTCCAGGCCAGCCTGTTGACCCGGCCGGTCGCCTCACTGGCAAAGGGCTGATCCGCGCGCCCCTGGGCACTCAATATCTGCCAGATGATCCAGGCCGCTCCCGGGCTCAGCAAGGGGCGTGACACCGCCTGCTGCCCCGCCAGCCAGACCGGCATCGCCACCTGCCCCTGCCGGGTCAGTGCGCTGTAGAGCGCCACCAACTGCTCGAGTCGAATGCCTGCCGCCCCCAGCGCGATGGCCGGATTTGGCTTGTCGGAAAGGGCCAGCCGCACCCCGGCGTTGTCGAGGCGGCTGACCAGCTTGTCGGGCCCGAGCGCCTCCAGCACCTGCACCGCCGGCACGTTGAGGGATTGCTGCAGCGCTTGGGCTAGCGTCACCGGCCCCTGAAAGGCGCCAGAAAAGTTGGCGGGGCGATAATCAGAGCCCAGCCTTGGCGCATCGGAGAGCAGGGAGGCCGAGTGCACCAACCCTTCATCCATGGCCAGACCGTAGATAAAGGGCTTGAGGGTGGAGCCGGGAGAGCGGATCGCCTGCACCATGTCAAGGTAACCGTGGCGGCGCAAATTGCCATACTCGGCGCTGCCCACATAGGCGCGCACCGCCATGGTTTTGTTGTCTACCAAGAGCAACGCCGCTGAGGTCTGCTCGGGGAAACGACGGATATAGCTCGCCACCCGTCCCTCCAGCCAGCGCTGCAGCTCGCCATCGATGGTGGTGTGCACCAGCGCACCGGCCTGATGGTCGGCGGCGAGGCGGGCAAAGAGCGGCGCCTCCATCGGCGTGAAGTGACCGCGGGCCAGCACCGGCTCGATACGTCCCTCCAACCACACCTGTTCGGGCCAGACACCCTGAGCCACCAGCCGCTGCATTACCTTGTCACGGGCGGCGCGGGCCCGCTCGGGATGACGGTCTGGCCGGTTGCGGCTGGGAGCCTGCGGCAGCACCGCCAACAGCGCCGCCTCGGCATAGGTCAGCTTGGCGGCGCTCTTGCCGAGATAGGCAAAACTTGCCGCCTGCACCCCCTCCAGGTTGCCGCCAAACGGCGCCCGATTGAGGTAGACGGTGAGCAGGGTGCGCTTGTCATAGTGCCACTCCAGTTGCAGCGCACGCACCATCTGGCGCAGCTTGCCGGGCACGCTCCGGTGGTAGGGCTCGATAAGACGCGCCACCTGCATGGTAAGGGTCGAGCCGCCCGATACAGCCCGCCCATAGCGCAGCCACTGCCAGACCCCGCGCACCATGGCCACCGGATTGACCCCCGGATGACGCCAGAAGTAGCGATCCTCGTAGCCCAGCAGCGCCTCGATATAGCGGGGGGAGACCTGCTCCAGGGTCACGGGGTAGCGCCACACGCCGCTGGTATCGGCAAAGGCGCGCAGCGGTCGCCCCTTCATGTCGAGCACCACCCGTGCGTAGGCAGGGTCGAGCGGTGGCGGCGGGAAGAGTCGATCCAGTGCCAGCAATGACAGGAGCAGTGCTACAACGCCCAGCACCGAGCAACGCAGCCAGCGTGGCAGGCGACCAAGCCAGCGCCAGCCAGCGTGGCCAGTGCGACCTAATTTCAGCCAGCCACGCTGCCAGAAAGTGAGCGGGCGAACCCGCTCAAGGGAGGGAATGTTACTCAGAGATGATCACCTCATGGATATCCTCACCCACAGTCCGCAGCTCGGGGCGGTACATATCCTCCATCTGGGTCGGCGGCACCTGATAGCGACCCGGCGTCACCGCCCGCATCAGGTAGACCAGTTGCTGGTTGCTCCCCTCGCTCAGATCCAGCGCCGCCGTGTAGCGGTCATCGCGAAACTCCTGATGCTTGAGATAGTCGTTCCACTCGCTCTGCCACGCCGGTTTCCCCTCAATGGAGAGCTCTTCCAGCTTGATGCTGTTGCCAAGGGCTGGGTTCTCCAGCTCGAAGCCGGCGGGCACCATTTCTACCAGCAGGGCATCGGGCACCGCCGACTCACTGCTGACGTTGAGCCGCACCACCACCAGATCGCCCACCTTCACCTTGGCGGGATCAAACGGCTGACCGTCGCTATTGAACCAGCTACGGGTCACGCTCATCCCCTTGCTGATCCGTGCCGGTGCCTGCTCGGGGTAACCGACCAGAGTGCGCTGCACATAGAGCGAGCCCTTGCCCTCGTTGGTGACGGTGCTCGCCGCCAGCGCCTCGGGGGCGCCCTGCTGCAACGGAGCCGAACCGCTCAGGGATCCACTGCCAAGAGAGGAAGTCACCCTGGCCTGCCAGTCGGCGGCCGGATCGAAGCGGGCGAGTCGCAGCAGGGCGAGCCGCTCCTGGGTGCTGAGCCACTGACGGTGAGCCAGGGTATCGGCTACCTTGGCGCTGAGATCAGGCCAGCGCTCCGCAGCCAGCTTGTGCTGGCGCAGCAAGGAGAGCTCAAGGGCCTGATCGCGCAGCGGCGAGCCGTAATCCCCCAGATAGTCATCACCGCGCTCGGTCGCCAATGCCCGGCTGAGGGCCTTGGCGGCGTTCTGCTCATCCCCCATGGCCGAGAGGGCCAGCGAGAGGTGCAAAAGCGGCAAACCTGAGCGGGCGTGATCGGCCTGCTGTTCCCAGATAAGGCGCAGGGTAGCGAGCGGCGCCTTGCCCACCCGGGCCAACACATAGGCACTGTAAGCCTGATAGGCCAACCGGCTGTGCTCGGGGGCACTGCTCCAGCGCTCACCATACTGACTGTCGGTGAGATAGTTTTGCAGCCGGTTCAGCGCCTGATTGAGCATCGCCTCCGGCACTGCATCGCCTGCCTCCTTGCGCGCCAGCAGATAGTCAGCGGCATAGGCGGTGAGCCACTGCTCCTCGTCGGAGCGACCATCCCACAGGCCAAAGCCGCCGCTGGGCAGTTGCAACCGCTGCAACCGTTGCAGCAGGGCGCGTTGTACATCCGCCTCGCTCGCCGCTTTCTTGCCCTCTGCGGGTTTGCGCCAGGCGGCCCGCTCATCCGCCGTGGTCAGCAAGTAAGGCCAGGCTCGGGACAGGGTCTGCTCCAGACAGGCGTAGGGGTAGTCAGCCAGCGCCTGCCACTGGGCTGCCGGATCCCAGGGGGGAGTGCCGGAGAGGCTGAGCAACCCCTGCAGATTGGCGCGATCCAGCCCGGCCAGCTCACTTTGCGCAAAGCTCATCTGCTGGCCGGGGGCCAGCATCTGGTAGCGCTGGCGAGTCTCGGCCGGCCAGGGGGAGCGCAGCGGCAAAGTCCAGTCGCGACTTATCGCAAAATCCTTGCCGCTGGCCGCCAACTGCAGGCTCGCCACGCCGCTCGCCCCGGTCACGGTGAGCGGCAGGGTCAGCCACTGCTCCTCGCCATTTTTAAGGGAAAGGGTGCCGGGCAGCTCACCGTTTGCTTTCAGCCCGCCATTGAGGGTCCAGGCAAGGGAGAGGGTCTGATCCTCGCCGCTCATGTTGCGCAGTTGCACCAGCGCTCGGGTCTCATCCCCTCTGGCGCCAAAGCGTGGCCAGCCAATTTCGGCCACCAAGGGCGCTACTACCTTGACGGCGCGCTCGGCCTCGCCGACTTGCTGTTCGTTCCAGGCCAGCGCCATCAGTGCCAACTCGCCGTTGAAGTTGGGCAGATCGAGCGGGATCACCGCCTTGCCGCTCTCATCAAAACTCACCTCGCCGCTCCACAGTCCGGCGATCTCGACCCGGCTCTCCAGCGCGCCACCCTTTTTCAGCGGCGCCCGGTCACCCCCATAATTGAGGCGGGCCAGCTTGCCATCCTGCGGCGGGATCACCTGGCCGTAGTTGTCGAACAAATCTTGGGCGAAGCGCTTGCGACCAAAGAAGATCTCGAACGGGTCGAGCGGCTGGTAGTCGCTGATATTGAGCACGCCCCGATCCACCGCAGCCAGCACCACCCGTCCCTGACTGTTGGGGGTGGAGGTGGCGGTCACTTCCAGCCGGGTAAGGGGCACCGCTTTATCCGGCGCGCTCAGGGTGAGCGGAAGACGGCGCTCTTCCCGATCCAGGGTGAGCGGCACCAGCCCGACCGAGCGCAGGCTCTGTCCCTGCTGGCTGCTGACCGGTTTGGAGGCACTGTCTAGCGCGGCGATCTGGGCCGAAATGTGCAGATCGTGGCGCTGCCACTCGGGGCTGACCGGGATCTCGAACTCGCCGCGGGCATCCTTGGCATCGCCACCGGCCCCCTTGAGCTCGATGCGCAGCCACCAGCGCAGGCCGTCGCCATCTTCCACCAGCAGCAACCCCTTACCGGGGCGCGGCGCCACCAGCGTCACTTTGGCCTTGTCACCCGCCTGATAGGCGCGTTTGTCGAGGGTGATGGCAATCTTGTCAGGCCGCGCCTGCTCGCCACCGCCACCCCAGGCGTAACTGCCTATTTCCACCCGCAGGCTGGATTGATGGCCCTGACTGTTCTCCACTTCCAATCGATACCAGCCCGCCGCCAGTTGCAGCGTGAGCGGGGTCGGCCCCTTGCCATCCAGCTGCAGGGTCTGCTCCTGTTCCAGATAGGGCTGGCTGTTGAACTCGTACTTCCACCCCTCGCCATCGGCGTAGTGCCAGTAGTAGTCGCGGTACTCGTTGATAAGACGCACCTTCACCGCCCCCGCCACCGGCTGGCCTTGCTCATCGAGGTTGAGGATCTGGAAGGGGAGCGGCTTGCCCCCTTCCACACGATCGGCCACGAAGTCGGCCTTGAGCGCCGGCCACTGGCTGCCCGCAGGCCAGCCATACTGGGTGCGGCTGCGATTGACGGCGCGGCCACCGGGCTCGGAAAGGGAGACCCGATAGGCCACCTCCAGCGGCCCGAGGGCGCGCCCCCCATCTAGCTCATCAGCAAGCGAAAAAGTCCCCTGCCCCTGCGCATCGAGGGTGAGACTGCGCGCCTCGAGATCCTTGGCCTGCTCGGCGAGCAACACGTCACCCAGCGTGAACTCCTGCCACTGGGTAAAGGGCATGGTGGCGCGGCTGATCTTTACCTCCGCCTTCGCCTTGGTGGCGCTCGCTGGCGCGCCGTAGAGATAGTCCCCTTGCAGCTGCAGGGTGAGAGCGGCGTCCAAATCCGTCACTTCCCCATCCGGCCCCTTGCCAAGCTGCAGCTTGAGCCGTTCCGGCAAAAACTCCTCCACCAGGAAAGGCCACTCGAAGCGGCTGCCGGCGGCGGTCTTGAGGTTGATGGTCCAGCGCCCGAGCGGCGCATCGTCCGGCAGACGCAGGCCGTAGTGGGCGGCGCCAAGGCTATCAGGTAGCAGCCGTTTCTGTTCGAGCAATTGACCGTCCGGCTGCTTCACCTCCAGCTCCACCGCCATGCCGGGCAGCAGCTGGCCATCCTGCCCCTTGAGCAGGATCTCGCTGTCGAGCCGCTCGCCGGGGCGATAAAGGTCGCGCCCGCTAAAGAGATACAACTGCTGGGCCTGCCAGGGCTGGGTGCCGAGATCGAAGGTGGAGAGATCGAGGGCCGCGCCATCGAGGCGCAGCACCGCCAGATGGTTGCCCTGTTCGGCCAGCAGCAGGCGAGCCCCCTGCACCTGATCGAAGCGGCGATGACCTTGGGGGTCGGTCTGTTGCACCTGCAGCCGGTTGCCCTTCTCGTCGAGCAGGGAGAGCTGCACATCCTTGAGGGGGTCGGCGCTGGCCAGGGAGCTCACGAACACCTCCAGCTGATCGCGGTAACGGCGGGCACTGAGCCCCATGTCGCTCACCGCAAAGTAGGTGGTCTCCTTGCGCCAGTCGTAGTTGCCAAGGGGCGACATCACCGCAAAGTAGACGCCGGACTCCGCCAGTTGCGGCTCCTTCACATTGATGAGGCGGGTCTCGCGCCGGTTGGCATCGAGCTCCAGCGCGTAGCGGCCGCTGAACACCCGCTTGGCCCGCTTGGTGATCTGTTCAAGCTCCCAGTTGCCCATGCCGGCACCAGGGCGATATTCCGCCAGAAAACGGGGCAGATATTCCGCATCGACCCGAAAGAAATCGATATTGACCTCATCCACATTGACCGCGCTGATGGGCAGGCGAAGTTCCTGACGCAGCGGCAATACCATGCCACTGGCGGTAAAGGAGGCTCCCGCCTCCAGCGGCCGGGTTTTGAGGGTCCAGCTCTGGGGGGATGGGCCCAGCCCCGCCTTGAGGCTCACTTCATAGCTTTTATCGGGCTGAACGTTCGGGAAATAGAGGGTGCGGCCATCGTCGGCCAGGATCCACTCCCCCTGCACCTGCTTGCCCCCCTCACTGACCCCGAGCCAGCTCTGCCAGTTCGCCTTGGGCGCCAGGGGGCCGGAGAAGACCAGCGCCAGTGCCGGCGCATCGCGATATTGGCGGGCATTGGCCTGCACTACAGAAGTTGGCGCCCCGGCCTCCTGCTGCGCAGTGGATTCAGTGGTCGGTACTTGGCTGGCGGGCTTGTCAGGGCCGCAGCCAGACAGCAAACCGACCACCCCGCAAAGCAGCAGGGTTGACCAGCGGCGGCGCAAAGCGCCGGTTCCAGCGGTAGAGCGGTGAGAAGCAGAGAGAGAGTCGAAGAGGCGCATAGGTTCCATCCCGAGTTGGAGCGCTGCAAACGCAGCGTGGCTGGAAACAGGATAAGGCATCCTGCTCACCCGACACAAAGCTCATTACCCGAATGGGCACAATTCCGTGCCCCTGCTGCACAAGACCCCCCTTGCCCACTGATCCAGTGCGGCAAGGGTTGTCATCTAGTCGTGGCTGGTCTCGTTTTTTGCTCCGCCTTTGAACCAGCGAAACAGGATGGCCATGACGGCCGCCAGAAACAGCACCAGCGAGGTAATCAGCAGGGCTCGGGTCAACAGTTCGCTGTGATGGAGGAAGAAGGGGGTATTCATCGCCAGCTTGCCCACCAAACTGAGGCAGAGCGCCCACATAAAGGCACTGGCAAAGCTGGCCACGCACATCCGCATCACGCTCAGGCGGCCAATCCCCATCAGCATGGGGGTCAGCACCCGCACAAACGGGATAAAACGGGAGGAGAACATCGCCAGAAAACCGTACTTTTTCAGCAGCCGGGTCGCCTTGGGCAGGCTGTCGGGAGGCAATATCCGCTCGATATGATCCATAAAGCGGGTGCGCTGCAGTGCCCGTCCCTGCCAGTAGGCGAGCACGGAACCTATGCCCGCAGCCAACGGCAGATAGACAAGAGTCACTTCGGGGCCAAACACCCCCATGCCCACCAACCCACCGGCCAGCAGTACCAGGCTGTCCCCCGGCAGGGGCAGGAAGACGAATGCGGACTCCAGCAGCAGTACCAGCATCAGGCAACTGATCAACAGGGGGACCGCCTGCATCTGAACCAGGGCGTCAAAATCCTGATGCCAAATGGCCATCAGCATATCCAGCATGTCACTCTCCCTACTACACGGTTCATCATGAACGAGGCAGGGGTTATAGCACCCATCCCCTGAACAAAACGTTAATTTTGTCCGGCACAGGAAATAAAGTGTGTCAAAATATTGCTGTAATTAGGGAATGCAAGGAGGGCGAAAAGCAGAAACAAAAAGCCCTGTAGTGGTCAACTAAATCCGGACACTTGGTTAGGCCGATCTTCGGCTTTTGCTGGCGGTATCCCATTATTGTGGTG